>CANIHR010000140.1 GCA_947467185.1 Bryobacterales bacterium | reverse complement strand
GGCAACTGACACAGTACTTCTGCACGAGGGCGTTCTGTTGTTCGACCGGCATCTGCGGCGAGGCAGCGAGGATCGCCACAAGGGCGACGAGGACCATGGCCTTAGCTTACTCGGAAAACAGGCCCAACTGGCGGACTGCGGCGGCGGCCGTGGGGGGGAGCGAGGTGCCGGGGCCGTTCTCGTCGAGCATGAAGGACAGCTCGTGTTTGATGGACCAGTCGCTGAGGCTCTTGCGGGTGGCGACTTCGAGCATGGCGTGCAGGACTTCGATCTTTTCGGCGTAGCGCTGCATCTTATCGAGGGCTTCGCAGGCTTCCCAGCCGGCGACCAGGCTGACTTCCAGCCGGTCGGGGAGCGTGAGGAAGTCGGGGACGGAAGTGACCGGCGAAGGACCGGTGGTGGTGACCACGGTGGCCAGACCGCCGAAGGCGACCAGGTCGCGATGCTCTTCGGGCAGGTTGTCGTAGATGAGGAGGGCGCGGTGGATGGTCAGGTACTCGACGAGCAGCTCGCGGTTGCGCTCCGAGGTTTCTTTGAGGGCGGCTCCCAACTGGTAGCCGGTTTCTCCAAGAATGCTGGTGGCTGTGCGGCCCCGCGCGTCAACCCGGCAGACCTGGCCGAAGTCGAGAGCGCATTCGGTAAGGAAGGGCGAGGCGGAATCGAGGCCGTGGAGCGTGCCGGGGCGGTCCGAAAGGCTGGCGCGGAGGTCGGCGTGGCCGAAGATCCGGCGGGGCAGCTGGTACGGGTGGAGCATCCACTGCCTGACGAGCCGGGCGGCTTCGAGGAAGCCTGCGGTCGCGTCAAAGAAGCGCTCGCGGCGCAGGATCTCGGGGAACTTGCAGTCGGCGGCGAGGAAGAAGCCGAGGTGAGAGCCGAACTCCTCAGGGTCCTTCAGAAAGACGGGTTCCCACTCGGGGCGCTTCCAGACCTCCGGGATTGCAGCGGGCGAGAACACGGCAAGCGCGAAGGGCGCGGAGATGGCTCGTTCGACTGCCTGGACGAGCGGTGGCTCGGTATCAAAGGAGACCTCGACAGAGAGGTTCGCGGTGAGATATTCGGCCAGTTGGGCGACCAGGGCGGCGTCGGCGGGGGCGTGGCAGATGACGAATGAAAGCAGGCTCAAGCTGGCATTATCGCAAGTCGCGCCACCCCTCGTAGAATAGAGGAAGTGACCCCGGATAACTTTCGCATCGGGCTGGTCCAGATGTCCTGCACAGGAGACACGCAGGCGAATCTGGTGAAGGCCATTCAAAAAACGCGCGAAGCTGCGCAAAAGGGCGCGCAGATTGTGTGTCTGCAGGAGCTGTTCCGCTCGGAGTATTTCTGCCGGCAGGGCGAGATCCATGCCAATTTTGACCTGGCGGAGACGATCCCGGGGCCTTCGACCGAGGCGCTTTCGGCGCTGGCGGCTGAGCTGGGTATCGTGATTGTGGCGTCGCTGTTCGAGAAGCGGGCACCGGGGCTGTATCACAACACGGCGGTGATTATTGACGCCGATGGCAGCCAGGCGGGGCTGTACCGGAAGATGCATATCCCGGAAGATCCGCTGTTCCACGAGAAGTTCTACTTCACGCCCGGGGACACGGGTTTTCAGGCCTTTGACACGAAATTCGGGCGGATTGCGGCGCTGGTCTGCTGGGACCAGTGGTATCCGGAAGCAGCGCGACTGGCCGCTCTGGCGGGCGCGAATGTCCTGTTCTACCCGACGGCGATTGGCTGGCAGCCACCCGAGAAAGCGGAGTGGGGCGCGGCCCAGTATGACGCCTGGGTGACGGCGATGCGGGCGCATGCGATCGCAAGCGGCGTGTATGTGGCGGCGGTGAACCGCGTCGGGATGGAAGGCAAAGCTCCGGCCGAGATTGAGTTCTGGGGCGGGTCGTTTATCGCCGATCCGATGGGGCGGGTGTCGCATTACGCTTCGCACTCCGAGGAAGAGATTCTGATCCAGGACTGTAGCGTTTCAAAGGTGGAAGAGATTCGGCGCAACTGGCCGTTCCTGCGGGACCGGCGGATTGATGCGTACGGCCCGATTGTGAACAGGTTTCTCCGTTGAGTTACCGGATGCCGGCGGAGTGGGAGTCGCACCTGGCGACGTGGATCGCCTGGCCCCATAACCAGGAAGACTGGCCGGATCGGTTTGAGCCGATTCCGTGGGTGTATGGCGAGATCGTGCGGAAACTGGCGGCGGTCGAGCGGGTTCGCATTCTCATCAACAACGACGACGCGCAGGAAGTGGCCCGGCAGATTCTGGAGCGCAACGGGACAAATCTGGCGGCTGTCGATTTCTACCAGGTGCCGACGGATCGGGTGTGGACGCGGGATTATGCTCCGCTGTTCGTGAAGGACCGGGCGGGCCAGAAGGCCGCAGTGAAGTGGCGGTTCAACGGGTGGGCGAAATACGAGAACCACCAGGTGGACGATACGGCCGGGTTTACGGTGGCTGAGCTGGCCGGAGTGCCTCGGTTTGCTCCTTCGATGGTGCTGGAGGGTGGGTCGGTCGACGTCAACGGTGCCGGATTGCTGATGACGACCGAGGAATGCCTGCTGAGTCCGGTGCAGGCACGGAATCCGGGGTTGTCGCGCGAGGCGATTGAGGCCGAGATGGGAAAGTACCTCGGGATCGAGAAGGTGCTTTGGCTGAATAAGGGCATTGCCGGGGACGATACGCACGGGCATGTGGACGACCTGGCGCGGTTCACCGACAAGGACACAGTGGTGGTGGTCTCGGAGAGCGATCCGGCGGACGAAAATTACGAGCCGTTGCGGGAGAATCTGGAGATTCTAAAGCGGTATCCGGTGAAGGTGAAGACGCTTCCCTGCCCTGCTCCGGTGATGTTCGACGGAGTCCGGTTACCGGCGAGCTATGCCAACTTCTACATCGCCAACAAGACAGTCCTGGTGCCAGTCTTCAACGATCCGAACGACCGGATTGCGCTGAATACGCTGGCCGAGTGCTTCCCGGACCGGCAGGTGGTGGGCATCAACTGCGTGGAACTGGTGTGGGGTCTGGGGACCCTGCACTGTATGACTCAGCAAGAGCCGCTGTAGGGTATGCGCCACGCCCTGTCGATTCTGTTCGGTGCCGGATTTACGGTGGCGACGGCGTGGTCTTTGGGGCGTCTGGCGTTTGACCGGCTGCGGCTGCGCTTCCAGGCTCTGGAGCATGAGCTTCTGGCAGGGGTCGTTGGTGCGGCGATGCTGAGTGTCGTGATCTTTGGGCTTTGCTGCCTGGGACTGGCGTATACGGCGGTGTTTGTGGTGCTCGGCGTGGCCGTGATCGGGTTGGGCTGGCGTCTGCCGGTCACTCGTGGCGCGATTTGGCCGGGGAAAGTCTGGCTGGGCGTGTTTGGGGTCTATGCCGTGGTTTACCTGGTGAACGCGGTGGCTCCGGAGTACAGTCCTGACGGGCAGACTTACCATCTCGGGCTGGTGTACCGGTTCTTCCGGGAGCACGGTTTTCATAAGATCACGACCAGCTTTTATGCCAATATGCCGCTCGGGCTGGAGATGCTGTTCCTGCAGGCGTTCTCGTTGGGGCGGCAATCGGCGGCGGCTGTGGTGGAATGCTGCGCTCTGCTGGCACTGCCGTTTCTGGTGTTCTGTTACGGGTGCCGGATCGGGCAGCGGGTAGCAGGCTCGGGGGCGGCGCTGCTGGTGTTCCTGTCGCCGATTGCCGGGTTTGCGGGGTCTACGGCGTACAACGACATCGGGCTGACGCTGGCGGGATTTGGGGCTTTCTACCTGACGGAGATCTGGCGTGCGGACCCGGATGCCGAGGAAAACAAGTGGCTGCCGGTGGCGATGGGTCTGGCGGCGGGGTTCTGCTTCGCGATCAAGTATACAGGCTTCCCGGCGGGGCTTTATGTGGTGGGAGTGGTGGCCTGGAAGCGGCGTCCGAAGGCTCTGGCGCTGGTTCTGGGAGCAGCGGCGTTGGTCGCGCTGCCGTGGCTGGTGAAGAACTGGATCTACGTGGGGAATCCGGTGGCTCCGTTCCTGAACCGGCTGTTCCCGAACCCTTATGTCCACGTGACTTTCGAGGAGTTTATTCGGACGTGGTACCGGCGGTATGACGTGGCAGATCTCCGGCAGTGGTTCTGGCTGGTGACGGTGAGCGGGCGTCTGGGCGGGCAGTTGGGGCCGTGGTTCCTGCTGGCTCCGGTGGGTCTGGCGGCTCTGAAGTGGAAGGAAGGCCGGGTGGTGCTGCTGGCGGCTGCGGTGTTCGTGATTCCGTATCCCCAGAACATTGCGGCCCGGTTCCTGCTGCCGGCACTGCCGTTTATCGCTCTGGCAATGGCGCTGGTTTTGGTGCGATGGCGAGTGGCTCTGGTGGGCGTCGTGGCGGTTGCCGCAGTACTGGCGTGGCCTGGCCTGACGGGCCGGTACGAGACGGGCGGGAATGTTCGGCTGACGGGCGTGCCGTGGAAGGCGGCGCTGCGGAAGATCCCGCAGGACCAGTTTCTGGCGGAGCACTCGCTGCAGTGGACAACCGGGCAGCTGCTGGACATGTACGTGCCGGCGGGCAGAAGAGTGTTGAGCACGACTCCGGTGGGCGAAGCGTATTCGAAGACGGACGTGATGGTGACGTATCAGGCAGCCGAGGGGGAACTGCTGCAGGACGTGCTGACCATCCCGATGGATGGGGGCCTGCAGCCGACTTTGCTGACTCGGTACCGGTTCCCGGCGATGACCGGGGAAGTACGGCTGCTGCAGACGGCGGAGAGCCGGACGGATGTGTGGAGTATCGGCGAAATTCGGTACTTTTCAGGCGACCATAAGGTGAAGCCGACAGGGCTGGGTGCCGCACCCAACCCCTTCGACATCGCACTGTTGGTGGATGGGAATCTGGCGACACGCTGGCTGGCGTGGGAGCCGAGTCGGGCCGGGCAGCGGGTAACTGCGTGGTTCGGCGACGGGGTGAGCGTGGATCGGGTGGAAGTGCTCACGTCGCATGACCAGGGGAAGCTGGGCATGCGGGTAGAGGGATGCTGCGGGGCAGTTGTCGCTGCGGTTGAGAAGCAGATGCAGGCTTTGCCGGGCGATATCCGGAAAGATGCGACGAAAGTGCTACGGGAACACGGGATCTCCTACCTCCTTGTGGACGATGGCAACTGGATTGCGGGTGATATCCGGAGCGCTCCGGAACGGTGGAACATGAAATTTCTCGCCGAACGTGGCGGAAACCGCTTGTACGTGCTAAATTAGATTTAGGTCTAAAGTTGGACAACAATCCAAAACAAATGACGGCTTTGCAGGCCGCACAGATGATCGAAGAAGCCTTCCAGCGGACGGGTGTCCGGCGGACGCCGCAGCGGTTTTTCGTGCTGGAGCACCTGCTTCTGCGGCGCGACCATGCGACGGTGGAAGAGCTCTGCGCGGCGGTGAATAAAGACAACGCAATGACTTCGCGGGCGACGGTTTACAACACGCTGCACGCGCTGGTGGAAGCGGGCCTGGTGATCGAGATAATGCTCGATGGCAAGGCAGCGCGGTACGACGCGAATTTGGAGAAGCACCACCATTTCATCTGCGACAAGTGCGGCGCAGTGGAGGACGTGGAGTGGTTCGACCTGCCGCCGGAGATGAAGAAAAAGCACTTCCGCGCGTTTGAAGCGATTCTGAGAGGTACGTGCATCAAATGTCAGTAGAGAGCATCCAAAAGACCTACGCTTTCCCCGATTTTCTGACGGGTCTTGCGTTCGTCAACCGCATTGCGGAGATTGCCGAACAGCAGGCTCATCACCCCGACGTGGTCCTCAAATGGGGCCAGGTTGCAGTAACGAGTTACACCCATTCCGTAAATGGTTTGACCGAGAAGGACACTGTCCTGATGGCCGCCATCGACGAGCTTTATAAATCACAGGAGAAAACAGAAATGCTTGGAGTTGGACAAAAGTTCCCCGAATTTAACGTGACCGCGACCGTGTCGCTCGACATGAAGGACGCCTTCACCCAGATCAGCAACGAGAGCTTCGCCGGCAAGTGGAAGGTTTACTTCTTCTGGCCGAAGGACTTCACCTTCGTTTGCCCGACCGAGATCGCGGCCTTCGGTAAGCTGAACGGCGAATTCGCCGATCGTGACGCGCAGGTTCTGGGCGGCAGCACGGATTCGGAATTCGTACACCACGCGTGGAGAACGCATCACGCCGATCTGCGGGATCTGCCGTTCCCGATGCTGGCCGACGTGAAGCAGGAACTCTGCAAGGCTCTCGGGATTCTGGACCCCAACGCGGGTGTCGCCCAGCGCGCCACTTTCGTGGTGGATCCAGAAGGCATCATCCGCTTCGTGTCGGTCAACGATCTGTCAGTCGGCCGCAACCCGCAGGAAGTTCTGCGTGTTCTGGACGCGCTGCAGACCGACGAACTTTGCCCCTGCAACTGGAATAAGGGCGACGACGTTCTGAAGGTCTGATCGGCAGCAGTATGGAAAACCTTTACCCCCTGTTTCCCGATTACGCGCGCGATCTGAAGCTGAATCTGCAGAACGTATTGAAGCAGGCCGAACTGACAGAGCAGCAGACGTGGGGCACGGCGGTGGCTTCGGCCATCGCCTCGCGTGAACCTCGTTTGCTGCGGGCGATTGTGGCGGAAGCGGCTCTGCATTTGAGTCCGGAAGCCATGAATGGCGCGAAGGCCGCGGCGGCCGTGATGGGGATGAACAACATCTATTACCGCTTTCAGCATTTGAGCGGGAACGAGAAGTACAGCCAGATTCCGGCGCGGCTGCGGATGCAGGTGATCCGCTCGCATGGCGCAGATCCGGTGGACTTCGAGTTGTGGTGCACGGCGGTTTCAGCCATCAACGGTTGCGGCGCTTGTGTGGCTTCGCATGAGGGCGTGCTTCGACAGAAGGGCGTCACTGAGGAGACCATCCTTGCGGCAATTCGGATTGCTTCGGTGATTCATGGGTCGGCCGCAGTGCTGGACGCTGAGGCAGCTCTGGCGTAGTTTCGTGCCCGTCCGACGGGTCAGTTTGGGTTCGTTTTGCAGCGGGAAGATTCGGGAGGTTGCCGGGTGTTCCCGCTGTTGGCGTTTGGGGGACGGGGCCGGGATTGGGAATGGCTTCGTTTTGCAGGGTGTCGCGGCGATGGGTGGCGATGCAGTCGCGGCGGAGGGCGAGGAGGTATCGCTCGTCCTTGTCGGGGCAGGGTGAGATGGCAACTTTGAGGGGAGCGACGCCGAGTTCGGCGGGGTCGATGGGGCCGTGGCTAAGGAGGATAGCGCGGCGCCAGCGTTCAGCCTGGAGAGCGGTGAGGTCGCGAAGAGCGCGGCGGACGGTGTTTTCAGCGGCGACGCGGGCCCGGGAGATGGCAGCCTCCGTTTTGGCGGCGAAGTCGTAGGCAGGTGTAGGTTCGTCGCCGGGAATGGGTTCGTTTTGCAGGACGGGGAGTTCGCGTTCGGCGGCGGTACAGCGGCGGAGTCGCCAGTGGGCGTTGACGATATCGAGAGCGAAGGTTTCTTCGAGGATACCTTCGGGGCGGAGTTCTTCGAGGAAGGCGTCGCGGAGGGCTTCCCAGTCGGGGGATTCGTCGGGGCGGACGTTTTGACGGGAGGAGAAGAGGCCGAGTTTTCGGGCGTTGCCGGAGGAGATGGCCTTGCCTTCGGGGGTTCGTGGGCCGGTGGAGCGCTGGGCGTTGAGGTGGTTGGCGCGGGCCTGGATTTCGGTATTGTGGTTGGCTGACATGTAAGCTTCCTTTCGATTGGAAGTTACAGGCTGGGGGTTGCAAGATCTGGTAGGGATTTCGGTATGTGGTTGATTTCGCTGGAAATATAAATTTTGATTTTGTGAACTGAACAAATCAGCGTTTCCTGAGGACGACGGTCGCTTTTTCCGCCGTGCTCATTTGACGCAGAAAGTTCCGGACGTCGGCAATTTTCTCTTTGCCAACTGTGACGTCCCGAACTTCAAATCTCCGAGTGTGGCGGAGCAGTCTTCCCTCCGCTACAGTTGAGCTGCTGTACGAAGCCACGCCTATGTCCAAATTCAGGGACTCGGGGAGATCGTCGACAACGAAGTTCTCGGGAATCGTGATTTCCACCGAGTCACTGCTAATGAACGTTGAGTCGAATTCCAGAGGCAGGGTTCGAGGTTTGTCTTTCAGGTCCCAGCCCCATTTGTGGAATACCCGGGGATTGATCAGCAGGAGATCACCGGCAGGGCTACCCTGTCTGGGAAGCCGGACCTGCAGGGACAATTCGTGAGTGCCATCAGGGAAAACAGCAGACTTCAGATTCGTAACATCAGGCGGAATTGTTCTGTCGTCAAAATATCCCTGAGCGACTGCAAGACGGTCCTTCGAACTGCTGTTATCCCACAAGCCGCGCACTCCGAAGGCAGGGTCTCCACGGTAAAGTGAACTCACCTGCCCGGTAACGTCACCATTCGCATTCAGGTCGATACGCGCGTTGCGCACAATGGTGTTCGCGGACGACGGTAAGAGGGGAAGTGGCAATAACTCCCCTCCATCCTTCGAAACCAGCAGACCACGGCTCGCCTGCAGACCTGAAGGGAGATAACCGGCAAGGGTGTAGGGATCGGTGGGATCGAACAGGAGAAGACGTCGCCCGTCAGCGTGGCGGAAGGCGGCGGGAAGGCCAGGATCCACATTTTGCTGTGAAATGTCTATGGCAAGGATGACGTGGTTGAACAACAGCGGAGTCGGAAATTCCGGGACCACAGCACCTCTATCCGCATTGACGAGAACGTGGTGGGACTCGACACCGATTTCATGCAGCATGGTGCGGAGCAGGGTTACCTTGTCTTTGCAGTCTCCAAATTGATTGCGAAAAATCTCCGCGGCGAGGTGGGGCTGATAGCCGCCAACCCCGACTTCGATGGCGACGTAACGGATTTTCTGCTGAACGAAAGCCGCGAGAGCAAAGATCCTGGCCTGGACATCAGAGAGTCCGGAAGTCAGGGAAGCAACTTGCTGCCGTATCTCCGGAGAGGCCTCCATCCTGTCGTTTAGCAGACTTGAGTACCATTTCCCGACTTCCTGCCAGGCTTCGAAGCCGCCGGGGAGATCGCGGGCGGCCCAGGCAACGAGAAGCTGGCCCGCCGTGGTTCGCCAATGGGGCATGAGGGGTTCGCTGGGTATGGCGGACAGATCGTTGAGTTCCCAGTCAGGAGAGGTATCCGACGCCACGGCAATAACGGAATGATTAGCCCAGAACTCGCGGTGTCGCCAACCGACCGGCAAGCGCAGGGAAAAACGGGCGTGGCGGACAGGAATCTCCCGCTGGAAAAGCCAGACGTGCTGCTGAATGGAGGGTCGCGATTTCTGTTCGTATTCGACGGCAACAATAGTGCCCCGTCGGGAAGCGGGGAGGCGGAGGACTTTTTGGCGGCTGTCATCGTAGAGATTACCGCTTGCAACGGAGGCATCGACTGCGTATTTCTCAGAAAATTCGGCAGGTACGCCGCCAGGGGGAATCGACCAGCCTTTCATGGAAACGACCCGGGTGTCGCTGTCAAAGAAGACCCGGACTGTACCGTAAGACTGACCCTCGGACCTGAGAATTTTCCAGGCTTCCCGATGCAGGACTGAGATTTCTCCGCCTGATTTAACGTTGACGACCTGCTCGTTCCAGAGCATGACAGCGGACGTTTCCGGCGGAGCAGGGAGAAGGGCTTCGGTGCTTACCGCGCGCAACCAGGCCGGCGGGGCGGCAGTACCAGGGACGGGAACCCCGACAGAGAGAGCAGCAAAGCAAACGAACAGGACAGAATTGCAACGGACGCATGGCATTATCGGGCCCCGGACTTTTCGAGGACCACCTGGCTATCGTCCCCGAGTCGAACGGTGTTCAGGTAGCCACGCAGCGCGGAGTAGAAGGTGGCAGGGATATAGACGACCTCCTGGGTGTAACGCCGCTGTGCTTTCAAACCAGTTTCTGTGAGTTCGATGGAGGTTTTATACGTGCCGAACTGCGTGACGGAATCTACTGTCTCAGGTTTGGCAGTTATGTGGCGACCTTCCGGAAAGGTCCACTGCACACTGTCCAGATACTCATAGGGATACGGATAGTAAACCGCGTTTGACCGCTGAGGACTTTGAGCCGCCGAACCGGATTCTTTAAAAAACATGCAGCGCAACATGAGCCGCCGACCGGCAAGGGTGGCAAAGTTTGCCACCTTGATGGAGTAGGAGAATTGAAGGGGTTGTTCGAGATCATCCAGGTTGGCAATGGCCGTTAACTCGGCCTTCAGCTCCGGAATTTCCCAGAGAGCCGCGTCCTTTTCCAGCAGTTCCTTTCGCTCAGTCTCCTTCAGGTCCTTCATGGCGGACCGGAAATACATGGCTGACTGGCCGACATGGGCGACGGTAACGGCACCTTCCAAACTGCCATCCTCGTCCAGTCTCAGCGTGGCGTTGCGGCGAATGACAGATTGAGAACTTTCGGGCCCTGGCGTTGTGATTACATATGACTCTCGGGCGCTCGTATCAACAGCAATCCCGCCAGTACCCGTCTGGGGCCAGGAGAGGAGGCCGAAAGGAGAGAATGGGTTTGCCGGATCCAGATAATAGCGCTTTGCCCCAACCGCTGCGTAGACGACCATTGCATTGAGTTGACTATCATCTGGCAGTTCGGGAACGAAGACGCCGTCATCGCGTTCCCGGAGCAGGAGGGGAAAGGCATCAATACCGGCAGCCCGCACGAGTGCAACAAAAGCGAGGTTGATTTCATTGCCCCAGGCGTAACCATGCCGGAGGAGATCGGAGGTGCTCTTATTGGCTTTCAGGCTCCGGGACTCCTCCGACGTTACCTGCCTGATGCGCTGCACCCGCGAATAAATCTTCCTCAACTTCTCCTCAGGTGAATCGCCCGTCCGGATCGTGTCATCGAGCCAGGCCCGAAACCTCTTTGGCTCTTCCTCAATGAAACTTGCGAACCGGGTGGCTCGATCGTGAGCAACGTCTTCCCAGTAAGGGCCAAGGACGGGTGATTGCAACGGGACGTAATAAAAGTTCACGTGGGGTCTGATCACCATGTCCGGGAGCGATAGTGGTTCCTCGACGAAGGCGGGGATGTTCTCAACTTCCAGTGAAACGCTACCGTCAGAGTCCCGCACTGGCTGGAATTGCTGAAAGGCGCTAACCATCGTCCACTTCACAATTGCGCGCTTAAGCGGATGCAGAACGAATCTTGCACGACGTGTAAAGAGGTCCTCCTGCATGACCCAGGTAATGGTGGGGAATGTTACAGACCTGTCAACTCGATAGTTCTCCGGGTGAACCAGGACGTCCGGGATCTCCCGCTTGAATCGAGTGGTGACGAAATATTCAAGGATGGCTCCCTTCTGGGCATGTGGGAGGGTGAGTGTCTTGACCTGAAGGCGACGCTTCCCGTAGCGCAGGACAGTCTTATCGAGAATCTGTCCGGTGAAAGGTGTGATCTGACCATCAGCAGCTATGGTGCGAGCCTGGATGTCTTCAACTTCGAGTAAACCCGGAACCGTGCGAATCTCGATGTCTGCGAATTTCTGTCCGGCATCTGTGAGGATCTTTATTCGCCGGTACTCCGTGGTCTGGAGTTTCTTGCGGTCCTCGGTGGTGACCTCGCGATACAGAAGGATGGCCGGTGCCCCGGGGTTCTTCGGATCGTCGGTCATGGCCATTTCCTCTTTGGAGATCTGGGGCCAAACGGTCGCTGCAGTGATTTGGAGCGAAGAGGCGAGAGTGAACAGGGTAAGTCCTGTCAGGGCACACAGCGTATTTCTCACGTGGCTGTTCCTTAATGAGACAAAACCTAACACCATATTCAGACAAAGTCCAGGGTATCGGGCAGGCGAGGATACCCAGCGGCGACTGGGTGGCGCACAGCGTCTATTGGGAAATCGGCGAAACCAAACTACTTCTTTGTGGGTTCACCGAGCATTTTTGGTGGGCTGGCGAGCAGGGATTCGGGGTTGGATTTGGCGTCGATCACCAGTTCGAGGAAAGCTATGTGCATTTCGTCGGTGGTCTGGTCTCCCCAGTGGACGGTGGCTTTGGGGTCAGGGTTGTATTTGTTGTTGGCCGAGTTGTCGAAGGCTGCTCTGGATTCGAGGATCGTGCCCACCGGTAAGTCGGCGGGAGTGGTCAGAGCGTAGGTGGTCTGCCAGTTGAAGTCGTATTTCGGGACGTCGAGGAGAGTCTCTCGTTTGCCTCCGGGGTATTGGGCTTCGACCTTCATGCTCTTGCCCCGGACGTGCATATGGGGCTGGAGGCTGAGGAGGCGGGCGGGGGCGGCGAGGGTCATGGTCGCGGTCGAAGTGTAAGCTCCGGCGGCGGGGGGGATTTCGAGGTCGAGGTCGCGGAGCGTGTCGATGGCGAGGACCCGTTTCGTGGGGGCGGCGGGGGCGACGTAGAGCGCGATCTCGGAGTGGTCGATGGCCGGGGTGCCGTTGGGGTTGAAGTGCATTTCAAAGACGAGGTCGGAGCCGGCTTTGATGAGCTTGGCTCCATCTTCGAGCCAGGGGGCGGGGTCGTAGCCGGGTTCGTAACCGAGGAGGAGCTGGCGGCGGGCGAAGACGGCCTCCCCTGCCCTCTTCTTGCCGCGTTCGGCGACGGTGGGGACGAAGATCTGGTTGCGGGGGAAGTCGGCCAGGTAGCTGGAGCCGGGTTCGCGGACGAAAACGTTCATGTGGTGGACGGTGGAGCGCTGGTCGATGCGGAATTCGGCGGCGCGAACCCAGGTGTCCTTTTCGAAGCGGGTGGGGACGATGAGGAAGGTGTAGGGGAGGACGCCGGAGGCGGGGACCTGAACGCCGGGAACCTGGACGACGAGGTCGGGCTTGCCAAGACGCCAGGTGGCTTTGGTGAGCGCCGGGAGGGCGACGGGTTTGGAGAGGGGCTGACCTTCGGGGCTGCCGGAATCGACCCAGGCGGTGAGGGTGTCGATTTCGCGCGGGGAGAGGGCGCGGTCGTTGCGAAAGGCGTGGGCGGCTCCGGGCGCGGCGTGCCAGGGCGGCATAGTGCGGGAAGCGACGGCTTCTTTGATGGATTTCGACCAGGGACGGACTTCCGCGAAAGTGCGGAGGGACATGGGGGCGACGGCTCCTGGCTGGTGGCAGGCCACGCAGCGGGCTTCAAGGATGGGGCGGACGTCTGCTGAGTACGTGGCAGCGAAAGCGGGCAGGGCGAGGAGGGCGGCGAGCGTGGCGCGGAGGAGCATCCTTAATAGCTTATGCGATGATGCAGACGATGAGATTCGTTGCGCTTTTTGCTCTTATGACTATGACTGCTTTGGCTGCTGATCCGAAAGTGATTGTGCCGGTAAACGGCGTGCCTCCTGTGGGGCCTTATTCGCCGGGGCTGGATGCGGGGGCGTACATCTATGTCTCGGGCCAGGGGGTTCGGAATTCCCAGAGCCAGATGCCGGAGGGCATTGAGGCTCAGACGAAGCAGTGCATCGAGAATGTGCGGGTGATTCTGGATGCGGCGGGGCTGAAGCTGGACAGTGTGGTGCAGGTGCAGTTGTATCTGGCGGACCTGAAGAATCTGCCGGTGGTGGAGAAACTGTATGCGGCGGCGTTTCCGAAGAGCGCGGCGCGGGTGACGCTGGGCGTGGCTCGGATGCCGACGGATACGACGGTGGAGATCACGGTGGTGGCGAAGCGGGACGCGGGCGCGGGGGATCGGGTATTTCTGCCGGCGGTTTACGGGAAGTCTGCGAAAGAAGCCGAGGCGAAGCTGGGCGCGGAGTTGAAGAAGGCGGGACTGCGGACGAAGAATCTGCTGTATGCAAACCGGTATGTGGTGGGCGGCACGGGACTGGGTCAGGTGCCGATGAATGCGCTGCCGGACGGGGCGACGCATGCGGTACTGGGGATTGCGGCGAAGCGGGCACCGGCGGGGATGGCGTTCTGCGAGGTGGTGGCGAGCGAGGCGAAGGGGACCGTAGAGGAGCAGACGACCAGTGCGTTCGGGAAGCTGAAGGCGTGCCTGGAGACGAAGGGGTTCGGGCTGGCGAATATTGTGGCTACGAATGTTTATGTGGACGATATCAATGATTTCGCGAAGATGAACGGGGTCTACGCGACGTTCTTCCCGGTGCAGAAGCCGACGCGGACGACGGTGCAGCCGCTGGCTCCGGCGGGGGCGAAGGGGAGTCTGGTGCGGTTGTCGGCGGTGGCGTCCAAGTAAGGTTTACGAGAAAAATGAAACTAAAGTACTGTTTCCGATCCAGTACTACCTACGTTAGCCTATGAATATTTCGTATTGATTCCGTACCCGCCGGGGGATGTTTGGCGGAGGTCTTGAGCGAAAGACGGAGGAAGTACCCATGAAGAAGTTGTTACTGGCCGGAGCAATGGCTCTGGCCTCCATGTCTGTGGCGCAGGCCGGTGTCATTTATGACAACACCAACCCTCACGCCCTTACGAGTTGCGCGGATATTCCGTTCGACGCCATGCCGG
>CANIHR010000139.1 GCA_947467185.1 Bryobacterales bacterium | reverse complement strand
TCCGGCCAATGTGAACCACCCGAATCTGGAGCCGATGGCGATCGGTATCGAGTCGAAGTGCAAGATCAACGCGAATATCGGGAACTCGGCGACGACGTCCAACATCGCGGAAGAACTCGACAAGCTGGACTATGCGGTGAAGTTCGGCGCCGACACCGTGATGGACCTTTCGACGGGTGGCAACATCCCCGAGATCCGCAAGGCGATCATCGCGTACTCGCCAGTGCCAATTGGCACGGTGCCGATTTATGAAGCTCTGTCGCGCGTGCGCCGGGTTGAGGATCTGAATCTCAACGTGATGCTCGAAGTGATCGAAGAGCAGGCCGAGCAGGGCGTCGATTACATGACGATCCATGCGGGCGTGCTGATTCAGTATGTTCCGCTGGCTTCGAAGCGCATCACGGGCATTGTGAGCCGTGGCGGCGCGATTCTGGCCGAGTGGATGGTGAAGAATCACCGGCAGAACTTCCTGTACGAGAATTTCGACGCCATCAGCAAGATTCTGGCGAAGCACGATGTGACCTATTCGCTGGGTGACGGGCTGCGTCCGGGTTGCATTGCCGACGCTTCTGACGCCGCGCAGTTTGCCGAACTGAAGACGCTGGGCGAACTGACGAAGAAGGCCTGGGAGTACGACGTGCAGGTGATGATCGAGGGCCCGGGGCACATTCCGCTGGACCAGATCGAAATGCAGGTCATCAAGGAGCGCGAACTTTGCCATGACGCTCCGTTCTACACGCTGGGGCCACTGGTGACCGATATTGCACCGGGTTACGACCACATCACGTCGGCGATTGGCGCGGCGATGATTGGCTGGCATGGCGCTTCGATGCTCTGCTATGTGACGCCGAAGGAACACCTGGGGCTGCCGAACCGCGAGGACGTGAAGCAGGGGATTATCGCGTACAAGATCGCTGCTCATGCGGCGGATCTGGCGCGGCATCGGCCGGGCGCCCGGGATCGCGACGATGAATTATCGCGGGCTCGGTATAAGTTCGACTGGAACAAACAGTTTGAGCTGTCGCTGGATCCGGAGACGGCGCGTGCAATGCACGACGAAACGCTGCCGGAAGAAGGCTTCAAGGATGCGGCATTCTGCTCAATGTGCGGACCGAAATTCTGCTCGATGAACCATTCGGCCAAGGTGGAGAGCTTCACGGCTGCCCAGGCGGATGAAGTTCTGCTCCAGATTTCGGGCGCAGATTAAGCGGGTCAGGATTTAGCGCGAAGTCTGAAGAGGGCAGGGATTGATTCCCTGCCCTCTTTGTTTTTTAGCGGGTCCAGAGGCGAGAGTCCCGCCGCACGGGGAGTGCCGGACTGGAGGTGATGTACGGGAAATCAGGATGCTCGGGATTGATCAGGATGTTGCCTTCGAAGCGCGTGACGACGGACGGAACGATCAGCGCGACGGTACGGCGTTCGTCATGCCAGCGGTCTCCATAGTTCCGGGCCGACGCTGATGCGGAGGCATCCCAGTTGGGAATCTCGTCCGGAGTGACAACTTCGATTTCGGCCGCAGCAGGGATGTCGATGGTGATGTAGCCCTGGGTTTGCGGGACACGGCCAGAGGCGTGAACAAGGACTTCCAGCAATGCCCCCGCATACGTTTCTGCAGCGTAGATGACTCGGCGTCCGGGAGAATTCCAGCGTGCGCCAAAGCGTTGAGCTCCGGCACCGTCAAACAGAGGGAACCGCATATCGGCGATGCGGAAGGCCCGGCGGGGTCCGCTACGCCGGGAAGCCATACAGGATTCGGGCAATGACCTCTTCCACCTGCCGGGCACCTAGTTCAGTCAGGGCAGCGTCGAGCGGGGACTTACCTCCGATTTCCGGGTGAGGCGTGGTGAGGAAATGGCGGGTCTGGGCCGCATCCTGCCAGACGTCCTCCGCCAGCGCGACGACACGCGCCAGGCGTTCGGTTCGTTCACTTTCCGCATGGCTCAGGCGCTCGCGGCGACGCTTCCAGGTAGCTTCCGGGACCACTCGGTAGATCAGGGCCCGTTGCTCGGAGGGTTCGTCAAACACCCGGCGCGCCACATTGCGGAGCGTGACCTTGGGCAAGCCCTGTTCCACTGCGGAACTCAGTTCCACGAGTGAGGTCATGGGGCCGCCCAGAACGCGCTTGCCGCCGAGAACTTCGCCTGTGTGAAGAGTTTGCATGGCAGTATCATAATGCCAGTAGTTTTGGATCGACTGATACCGGAAAGGATAACGATGCTCTGGAAACTGGTGGGAGTTCTGCTGGCCATCTGGCTGGTGCTGCTGACGGCGCAGATCCGCCTGGGCGGGTGGAGCCACAGCTTCTTTGTGGCCGTGACCCTGATTGGCGTGTTTCAGGTTATGCGGGGCGAGAAGCCCGCCGGGTAGTTTATTTCCCGGGGAACCCGAAGCGGCGTTTGTTCTGTTCCGGAGCAACGGGCGGCAGGGCGACGAGGGCCTTGTCAATCGCATCCTGGCCAACCGGGGCAATCACTCGATAACCTTTGGCGTTAGGGTGAAGGCCGTCGTCGGCCTGGTCGGCCGGGATCATGCCGTTGGTGTCGGCTACTGCCGAATAGTAGTCCACGTAGGTAAACCCTTCGCGCTGGCAGTACTGCTTCAGCCACTCGTTCACCTGGCGAATATTGGCGGGGGGACGGGCGGAAACAACGTCCCAGGCCGGGTTCGCGTCCTTGTGATAATCGCTGACCGGCAGGATAGAGGCAAAGAGGGGCTTGATGCCGTGAGCCTTCGCGAGGTCGCCCATGATCGTCAGATTGTCCTCGATGTTGGCGGGTGTGATGCCGCGCGCGATGTCGTTAATGCCAGCGAGGATGATGACAGCACGGGGCTTGAGATTCACCACGTCCTGCAGAAAACGGCCGACCATCTGGATGGTGGTCTGGCCGCTGATACCCCTGTTGACGAATTCGCGGCCGGGGAAGTATTCGTTGAGACGCCAGAAATCGGTGATGGAGTCGCCCATGAAAACCACGCGCGGGGTTTTGCCGGCGGGCAGGAGCTTCGAGTTGGCGTCGGCGTAGCGTTTCAGGTTATTGGGGTCAGCGTTCTGTGCGGCAGTAGTGGCGGCGGAGGAGACGATGAGGGCGTCGAAGTGCCGCTGGAACCGCTCCGTGGCCACGCGGAGTTCACTCACCTGTTCGGCGGCGATCTGGGGGAACGGGTTCGGGCGCGGGAAGGTGTCGCTGACCGCGAGGAAGGCCTTCAACTGGTTGAGGAACTGGTACGTGACGACGGTGTTGCGGGCGTTGCGGCGGAGGTCCTCCACAGACTTCGCCGCATTCAGGCGGAGAACTTCGGTGGCGGGCAGGAGGCCGTTGATCGCAACTCCGGTGGATTCCATCAGTTGCAACGCGCGGGTGGCGGTTTCTGTGGTGTCCTTCGCGTTGAGGAGAGGGTTGGGAGCGTTGGCGGGAGCCTGGGCAAACGCGACGGCGGCGAAAGTCAGGAACAAGAGATATTTCATTGTTTTTCGTCCTTCAGGAGGCGGAAGGTAATGGTGCCGATGGTGAAGGGGAAGCGGACCTGGAGCTGGACAGGAATGCGCCGTTCGTCGTCGGTGAGCCAAATATGGAGGTGCCCGGCGCGTTTGAAGAGGACGTCGTTGAAAAGAAATATCTCGTAGCGAACAGCACGGAAGGTACCGAGGGGGGTCTTAATGTCCTCCCGGTCCTGCGCTTCGATACGGGCCTGAACGAATTTCTTGCCGTCACTGATTGGGAGGCGCAAGGTCTTGCCGGGTTCGAGGCGGAGCCCCCGGAGTGCCATCAGACCACCCATGACGTCGTGAACGCAGGGGGGGATTTCGACTTCTTTGGATGATGTCGCGTTCCTGACGAGATCTTTTTCCACCCAGGAGGCTTTACCCGTCTTCGCGTCGAAGGTGACGCGGGTTTCCTTGTTGCGATTGCCCTCTTTGGCGGTGAGCACGACATTTTCCGCGCAAAGATTGGAGCCCAGGAGAGCGCGGTAGTCATCGTCCACACGGAACAGGCGGGAGACCAGGCCAGCGGATTCGAGGTGAAGCCGGACTTCGGTGGCTGGCTGGGCACGCTGGACCGGCATCCACGAAAGCTTCGCGGTTCCGGCGGGGATCAGGCGCCACTCCACAGCGTATTGGAAAGACTCGGGAGGTGCCGCGTAACAGGCCGAAACGGCGAACAGGATCGCCGCCGCGACTGTCAGCGCGGGGAAATTCTGGCCGTGTACGGCGAGGAATCGCATGCAGCCGTCAGTTTCTCACATTGGCCGTCACCGAATTGCGGAGCACTATCGTATGATGGCGATGCAAAGGTACACACATGTCGAACCCTGAACAGAAGCCTGGACTTGGAACACTCGCACTGCACGCCGGACAGGAGCCGGACCCGACGACCGGGGCCCGTGCGGTGCCGATCTACAGCACCACGAGCTATGTATTCCGGGATACAGACCATGCGGCCGACCTGTTCGCGCTGAAGGAATTCGGGTTCATCTATTCGCGGATCATGAATCCGACGAACGATGTTCTGGAAAAGCGCATGGCGGCGCTGGAAGGTGGCGCGGCGGCACTGGCGTTTGCCAGCGGCCAGGCGGCGATTACCGCGGCGATTCTGACGATTGCCCACGCGGGGCAGAACATTGTGTCGTCGACCAGCCTGTACGGCGGGACCTGGACGTTGTTCACCCAGACGCTGAAGAATCTGGGCGTGGAAGTGCGGTTCTTCAATCCGGACAAGCCGGAGGAGATTCACGCGCTGGTCGACGAGAAGACCCGGCTGGTCTACATGGAGTCGATCGGGAATCCGAAGAACGATGTGCCGGACTTCCAGACAATTTCCGATGTTGCGCATTCGCATGGCCTGCCGGTGCTGATGGACAACACCGTGCTGACGCCGGCACTGTTCCGGCCGTTTGACCATGGCGTAGATGTTGCCATTTATTCGACCACAAAGTTCCTGGGTGGCCACGGCGTGCACGTGGGCGGCATTGTGGTGGACAGCGGGAAGTTCCAGTGGGCCGACAATCCGGCAAAGTGGCCGGAGTTCACTGAACCCGATCCGTCGTATCACGGGGTGGTGTTCGCCGAGGCGCTAAAGCCGATTGGGAACATTGCGTACATCATCTATATGCGGACGCACTGGCTGCGGGATACGGGCGCGGCAATGAGTCCGTTTGCCTCCTTCCTGTTCCTGATGGGAATTGAGACCCTGCACCTGCGGATGCCGCGGCATACATCGAACGCCCAGGCTCTGGCAGAGTTTCTGGCGGCGCATCCGGCGGTAGAGTGGGTGAATTATCCTGGCCTGCCGAGCCATCCGCACTACGACAACGCGAAAAAGTACATTCCGGGTGGCCCGGGCGCAATTGTCGGGTTCGGCATTAAGGGTGGCAAGGACGCCGGTATTCGTTTTATTAATAACGTCAAGATGGCCAGCCACCTGGCGAACCTGGGCGACGCCAAGACGCTGGTAATTCATCCTGCTTCGACAACGCACCAGCAACTGACGGAAACGGAACAGGTTGCGGCGGGTGTCCAGCCTGAATATGTGCGTGTGTCAGTGGGTATCGAGGACATCCAGGACATTTTGGCGGACTTCGATCAGGCGCTGCGAGCGGCTCAGCAATAACGCCGGGACATGAAACGCCGGGCTGGGCCCGGAGCACTCAGTAGTGGTCGGATCTCTTATGTAACCCTTAGGTGCGAAAATACCTTTTTTCGCGTCTGTGATAAGGTAGATTTATCGGGTTACAACAGGGAATCCGAGCCACTGGTGTGTCCGCACGGGTCTCCGTTGTATCGGGCAGCACCAACCTGAGAGTCAAATGCCCAGAGAACAACAAGGTTTAGTACCATCATCCGATCCAAATGCCGGTTTGCCGGCAGTGGTGGAGCGAATTTCTTATTACCAGGCTCCGCAACAGGAGAGCGATGAAGCAGCCTCGCTGCCACTGGCTCACTACTTCTGGATGCTGTCACGGCATAAGTGGCGGCTGCTCTTATTTGTGGCTACCGCAGTTGCGGTAACGATCTTCGTGTCCATGCGGCTGACGCCGTACTACGAATCGACGGCAACGCTGGACGTCGACCGTCTGGCTCCCAGCGGGATCATCGGTCAGGACGCAACCAATGCGCGCGCTTCCTCCATGAGCGACTCGGAGACGTTCCTTGCCACCCAGATCCGGCTGATCCAGTCGGATTCAGTGTTGCGGCCCGTTGTTCAGAAGTTCAAGCTCCAGGCCGCAAGGCCGAAAAACGCACCGGCTTCCAGCGATGAAGCGCCGGTAACATTGCCTTACCTGACTATCGCGCGACCGGCGAAGACCTACCTTCTTACCATCGCGTTCCGTTCTCCGAACCCTGTGTTGGCAGCGGAAGTATCCAATGCGATTGCGAACAGCTATATCGACCACTCCTACCGGACGCGCCTGAACTCTTCCGAAAAACAGGCCCGGTTCATCGCCTCCCAACTGGAGGAACTTAAGGCGAAGATGGAGCGCTCCTCCGCAGCCCTGATCCAGTTCGAAAAAGACCTGAATGTGATCAGCCCGGAAGAACGGACCAACATTCAGTCCGCGCGACTGCTGCAGTTGAATACAGAATGGACCCGCGCGCAGGCGGATCGAGTGGCACGGGAAGCAGCCGCGAAGTCTGCACGGACCGGAACACTGGAGGCACTGGAATCCCTGCCGCAGGGCGATCAGATTCGCCGGCTGAGCGACAGAATGGCAGAAGAAGCCGAACGGTTCGCGGTTATCAAAACGCAGTACGGACCGAACTGGCCCGACTACAAGCGTGCGGCCGCCAAACTTTCAGAGCTGCAGCGGGAATTCGGCGGCCTGAAGGCCTCCATTGCCAAGCGGGTGGATGCTGAGTATCGCGAAGCAGTGGACCGGGAAAAGGGCCTGCAGGAAGCGGTCAACGAAACGAAGGCTGATCTCGACAAACTGAATGAAAAAGCGGTTTTGTATCGCAGCCTCAAGCGGGATGCCGATGCGGATAAGACGCTTTACAACGACCTGGACCGCAAGATCAAGGAAGCAGGCATCAACGCCGGGTTCCAGAACAGTGCGATCCGTCTTGCCGATCTGGCCCGACCGGCGAGATCTCCGATTTTCCCCAACGTGCGGACTAACGCCATTCTGGCGTTCGCTATCTCGTTGGGTCTTGGCATCATTGTGATTTTCCTGATCGAGAATCTGGATCATACGCTGCGCGATCCCGACCAGATTCAGCGTCAGCTGCAAACCGAAGTGCTGGGTGCCCTGCCGGTAGTGAAGGCGTGGCGTGGCCACCTGCCCGGGGTGGGAGAGGATGGCAAACGACGCAACTTCTTCGGGAGTGTCCGTGGCCAGGCCAATACCTATGAAGAAGCGGTTCGCACACTGCGCGATTCGATCCTGCTGCCGAGTGCCCACAATCGTCCGAAGAGCCTGCTGATTACCTCAGCGACTCCTCGTGAAGGTAAGACAACGACTGCCGTCCACCTCGCGGTAGTTCACAGCCAGCAGCGCCGCAAGACCCTGCTGATCGACTCAGATCTTCGTCGCCCTGGTGTCTACCACCACGTTGGCCTGGCCAACGACAAAGGGATGTCAAACGTGGTCAATGGCGATGCGAACTGGCGCGAACTGCTGCAGGTGCCGGACGGTCTGCCGTATCTTCATGTGCTGCCGGCCGGACCGCCCTCGCGGCGCGCAGCCGACGGCGTTGGGGAAACGCTTAGCCGCATTCTGAAAGAAGCTGAAGAGGACTTCGACATTGTGATCTGTGACGCGCCTCCGCTGCTTGGCTTTGCGGAATCGCTGCAGATTGCGGCTCTGGTTGACGGCGTGGTCGTGGTGGCACTGGCTGGGCAGACGGAAAAGACTGCCGTCGCCAGCGTGATCGCCAACCTGAAGCGGCTCAAGGCGAACGTCATCGGTCTGGCGCTCAACGAAGTCCGGTCCGACATGAGCGAACGCTACTACTACTACGGTTACTACGGCAAGTACTACAGCCGTTACTACAAGCCGCTCAGCAGCTAGAACACAGCAGTTGCTTCGAAACGAAGCCCCCTCCGGCACCCGATTCGGGATGTTGGAGGGGGCTTTTACTTTGTCCGGCACACAGACAGCCAGCATTCGTGGCACGAAACCAGGTCAGCGGACGGGCGTGTAGGGGAAGGCTGGATAATACCTCGGAATGGTGAGCCCGCGGTTTCACAGGAATGAAGAACCGCAGGAGGTACTGCGGATAATCCAGTTGTTTGGTCAGAGACGCTATCACTGTGCGCAGGCGCGGACAGAGCGGCAAAGCCGTCGGGTCGCTACCGTTACCAAGGGGTTCAGAGACGCTTGGTGCGGGACGTGAGGGACACGCCCCTGGACTGTAGCGAAAGAAGGGTAAGGCGGAGAGGCAGGGAGGGCAGGAGGGATAGCTACCGGGAGATCTCAGGATAGTTCGGCCGGGCTGTGGAAGGGAAATGGCGGGAGGAAAACAGAAAGGGCCCCGACTCTCGTCGGGGCCCTTCTTTAATTACTAAGCGGAACTGCAGCCTACGGGCTGTTGCTCCCGCCAATCGCACCTGTTGCAGCGGCGGCACCGAGGCCAGCCGCAGCAGCGGCTGCACCGACACCGGCGATCACCGCACCACTGACACCAGCGGCAGCGGCGGCACCAGCGGCACCAGCAGCAGCGGCACCCGCCGCAGCACCAGCACCAGCAGCGGCACCCGCACCAGCAGCACCAGCGGCGCCAGCAGCAGCGCCCGCACCGGCAGCGCCGGCGGCACCAGCACCAGCAGCACCGGCGGCCAGACCAGCAGCGCTGGTGGTCGCCTTAACTTTGGTGGCAACCGAAGCGCAGCCGCCCTTTTTGGTGATGTCGGCTTTGGAAACCTTCACAACCTGAGTGGCACCTTCAGCGGTGGTCTTGGCAGAAGAGTCGATGGAACCCGAGATCTTCACGTGGCTGCCGATCACCTTGCGGAGATCCATGCCACGGAGTTCGAAAACCTGATTACCCGTTTCGTCAACGAGAATGGCCGCACCAGACTTCTGGAGGACGCAACCGGTGTTCTCAAACACGGTGGCACCAGCAGCCTGGGGAATGAAAGACAGCGGCAGACCGGGAGCGACACGAGCCACGAGGAGCCCATCCCGATTCAGCACATTGACCGGCGCGTTCAGCGCGGTCACGTACACCATCTTGTTGTTATCTGCAACCTTGACACGTGCGATAGAACCAGCTTCGGCACCACGGATCTTCAAAGTCTTGGTATCAACTTCGAAGCCACCGGCGTTCTGGATTTCGCCCATGCCACGTTCCAGGGAGATGTGGTTGGAGTAGACAGTTGCCCTGGAGCCAGCCGAAAGATCCAGTCTGGTTCCGTTGTTCAAATGAATCCGGGAGTAACCTTCGGTCTGCAGCGTGGAGCCGTCGAATACTGAGGCATTGCCCGAAACTTTAGCGTTATCTAACGTGACACCGGTTTGGGAAGAAGCAATTCCAATCACTGGAGCACTTGCAGAAGCAAGACCAGCGGTCAACAGAACGGCACTTCCCATCGCGGAGATTATTTGGAGTTTCAAATTTCCCCCTAAAAAGGACTACGTCTTATATCATGAGCTATGTTGATCCCCGTTGCAAGTACCATAAAGGAAATCTATTACCGTGGTACCGCTCAACGGGCCGCAGGCGTAGCCCTAACTGCGTTATTTCTCATGGTATCCTGGTTTTCCTTCGCAGCTGCAACAGCGGAGCTCCGATACCTGAAGAATACGCCGGAGGATGCGCTTGCCGCGGTCCGAATGGCACCAGAGAACGCTGCTTTTCAGGCCCTGCTGGCCGAGCACCTCGAGGCGCAGAGCCAGGACCCAACCCCGTATCTCATTGAAGCCACGAAGCTTAGCCCCCTGGATGCGAAGTATTTGATCCGCCGCGCCTTTCGAACTGAAATTGACGGCGATTTCGTCCTGACGGAAAAGCTCCTGCTGGACGCCGCGCGTATCGACCACAAGTCGGCCCCCCGTTGGGCCCTGATGAATTTCTACTTCCGGCGGGGACGGGACGCAGATTTCTGGACCTGGTTCACCAAAACTCTGTCGATCAGCCAGGACGATGTTTCAGCAATTTTCCGCCTGGGCTGGAGCCTGACGCAGGACAGTGAAGCCATACTGGGGCATATTCCTAATACGCCGAGCCTGATGAGCCGCTACTTCACATACCTGCTGGACAACCAGCAACTGGACGATGCCAGCACCGTTGCGGTGCGGGTTGCCACGAGTGGCCCGGAAAACCTTGTGCCTGCACTGCTGGCCTACTGTGACCGATATGCCGAGGGGGACACTGGCAGAGCACTTCCTGTCTGGAATGCACTGTCCCGTGCCGGAAAGATTCCCTTTCAGCCGCTGGACCCGGCCTCCGGCAAATTTCTAACCAATACGGATTTTGCAGTCGATGCAACGAGACACGGTTTCGACTGGAGTTCACCGGCTGTGGACGGAGTTTCCAGCGGGAGAACGGCCGACTCAAAGGGTATCCGCCTCGAATTCAATGGAAACCAACCGGAAGAGTGCGATCTGCTGGCCCAGCGTATCCCGCTGACCCCAGGCAGAACCTACCAGATTTCCTGGCGCGCGGAGTCCGAGCCATCTGACCCGGTAAGGGGGCTGGCGTGGGAGATCCGCGAGGGGAGTGAGGGTAAGGTGGAAGCGACCGGAGAGATCAACGCGGGGGACGAACCTGGCATCTTTGCGTTCGAGGCCAGGACCAAATCCGCCGTGCTGGCTCTTCGATACAAGCGCAAGCTGGGTGCCAAGCGAGCCTCTGGCGCTATCAGCCTGCGTGAGATCGAAGGGCGGTTGGTCCAGTGAAGCGAGTTTCGTTCGTTCTGCTGGGGGCGACAACGGTCGCGACCATTGCCGTCATGTGGAGTCGCGACAAATGGGCGACGAGCATTCCGGAAGTGGCAATGTGCCTGATTGCGCTGCTTTGGGGCCTGCAAATGACGCTTGGCCGCACGGTTCGAAGTGCCGCTGTGATGCTGCCGCTGGCGCTGGTCATCCTGCTGGCTGGGCTCCAGATTATGACGGGGACCACTGTATACGCGTGGACGACCCGCATGGCAGCCCTCTACTGGGCTGGCAACCTGGCCACCTTTTTTGTTGCGCTGCAGGTTCTGACGGAAAGAGAGAGCCGCCTCCGGTATTTCAATGCGCTGTTAGGCTTCGCCACTTTTGTCTGTCTGTTTTCGTCGGTGCAGGCCATGACCTCGACCGGGACAATCTACTGGACATTCAAAGATAAGTTTCTGTACACACCCCTCTTTGGCCCGTTCCTGTACATCAATCAATACGCAGCTTTTGTGGAACTGGTGCTGCCGATCGCCATCTACGGGGCGCTGACGCGACAGAAGGGCAAGGTCCTCTGCATTCTTGCGTCTGCGGTCATGGTCGGTTCCGTGGTGTACTCCGGGTCCCGGGGAGGCTCGGCGCTGGTGCTGCTGGAAGTTGCCGTGGTCCCGTTCCTGGTCGCCCGGCGCTGGGGGATTACACGCCAGCAGTTGATCAATACTGGGGTTGTTCTCGCCGTGGCGCTACTTTGGGTCGGCGTGGCGGCGGGCCCGGAAAGGCTCGTCTCCAAGCTGTCAAGCGACGATACGATGGCTGTCCGGCGAGACTTCAACCAGTCCTCTCTGGCCATGATCAAAGCTCGGCCCCTGCAAGGGTTCGGCCTGGGCAACTGGGCAACCGCCTACCCCGGCTATGCCTCGTTCGACGACGGCAAATACGCGAACCAGGCCCACAACGACTGGGCGCAGTGGACCGTGGAGGGTGGCATTCCCATGCTCATCCTGATGCTGCTGGTCGCCGGTTGGGCGATACCTAGGGCGTGGCGGTCCGGCTGGGGCTTCGGAGTGGTTGCCATTTTCCTCCACTGCCTCTGGGACTATCCGATCCAGCGCACCGGAGTCGCTATCGTGTTTTTCACAATGCTGGCGGCGATTGCGCCTTATGGTGCGGCCGCGGTTAAAGAATCTACCGCTGAGGAAAACGAGGAATATGAGTAGCAACTGTCTCCGGCTTCTGGCGTTCCTGTTCCTGGGTGCCGCTCCCGCCCTGGTACAGGCGGAGGTTCTCGACTCCGGGCCCGGCGGCTTCACCGTGCGCGGCACCGTGACACTGCGGGTTCCTCCCACCGTCGCGTACCAGAAGTTCGTTCGCAACGTAGCCGACTGGTGGGATTCTTCCCACACCTTTTCCCGCGATGCAGGGAACCTGGCGATGGACGACAAGCCCGGAGCCTGCCTGTGTGAGAAGTTCCCCGATGGTGGCGGGGTAAAGCACCTGGAGGTCGTCTATGCCGCGCCGGGCAAGGCGCTGGGGCTGCGGGGAGCAATGGGACCGATGCTGACTCTGGGCCTGACGGCGGGTCTGGAGATTCGATTCGCAGCGGAAGGCTCGGGGACGAAAGTGACCTATACCTACTCGGTCGGCGGGTATGTGCCGAAAGGCGCCAACACCTGGGCGGCACCGGTGGATGGCATGCTGGCCGGAACCTTTAGCCGCTTTGAAACCTACGCCAATACGGGTTCACCCGATGGAAAACCAACGAAATGAAATATTTCCGCAGCCTTGCCTATTTGGGCGCGTTTGCCGTCGCCGCATTCGCCGATGACTCCCTGCTGACGCGCCGCGAGGTGAGCCAGGCCCTCCGCTGGCTCGAAACGTCGCACGAAAAGACAGTCGCCTCACAGATTCGCATCACCGAAATTTCCTCCCCCACTTTCCATGAGGGCGACAAGGCGAACTACATGGCTGGTGAATTCCGCCGACTGGGCCTGGCGGATGTCTCTATAGACAAGGTGGGAAACGTCCTCGGCTGGCGTAAAGGTTCCAGCGACGACACGTTCGTCATCGCCGCTCACACCGATATCTCATTCGCGGTGGGCGTCGATACGAAGGTACGACGCGAAGGTGACCGGCTTCTGGCACCCGGCATTGGCGATGACAGCCGGGGCCTGGCTGCCCAACTGGCGATCATCGAAGCCCTGAATGACGCAAATATCACAACCCGGCACACCGTTCTGTTCGTAGCGAACGTCGGCGAGGAGGGTCTGGGCGATCTGAACGGTGTCCGTTACCTCTTTAATGAGAGCGCCTTCAAGTCGCGGCTCAAAGCCTTCATCTCGATCGATGGCTCCGACCCGTCACGGATTGTCACGGGCGGTACGGGCGTGAAACGCTACCGAGTCACCCTGAAGGGACCCGGCGGGCACAGCTACGGCAATTTTGGCCGCCCGAGTCCGATTCATGCGGCAGCCCGGGCGATTGACCGGATTGCCGACATGGAAGCGCCGCTGAAGCCCAAAACCACCTTTAATGTTGGCCGGATTGAGGGCGGGACGGCAGTCAACGCGATTGCCGAAGAATGCGCGTTCGAAGTGGATCTGCGCTCGGTTGACCCAGGGAATCTCGACCGGATCGAAGCAAAACTGTTCGAAGCGGTGCGCCTGGGCGTAGGCGACGAAAACAAGGCGCGCGCCGCGTCGAAGGCAACGCTGACCTTTGATATGAAGCTGGTGAGCAATCGCCCGGCGGGCGAAACGCCGCACTCTTCCCCCCTGGTGCTTTCGGCGCAGTGGGCATCAACCGCCACGGGCCACAAGCCTGGATTCGACTTCAGCAGCACCGATTCCAATATTCCGATCAGCCTCGGCATTCCGGCGGTGACGATGGGAGGCGGTGGCAGCAGCGGGAACGCCCACTCGCTTGCGGAATGGTACTCGCCAGCGCAGGCGTGGAAAGGCCCGCAAACCGTTCTGCTTACGCTCCTCGACTTTGACTCGCGGCGGCCATAGCCACCCGTTCCAGCCCGTCACAGGCGGCGCGAACCCCATCCTCCTGGGCGATCTGAGCAGCGACCCGCTGGCAGGCTGCCTTCACATCGGGGCTTGACAGCAGCGTCTCCAGTTCCCGGGCGACCCGGGCGGCTCGATATTTATGGCGCGGAATGGTTCGGGCGACTCCCAGCCTGGTCACGCGACGGGCGTTATCAGGCTGGTCGTGACTCCAGGGAACAAAAACCGACGGAACACCAGCCACCAGAACCTGAGCCGTGGTCCCGGCACCGCCCTGATGAACGACGGCGGCGGCGCGATGGAATAGTTCGGAGAAAGGCGCGTACTCGGCCAGGAAGATATTGGGTTCCGCCTGGCGGGGGCGATTGCCCGCATCCCGCCCGATGAGCAGCACGGCGCGGCGACCCATCTTTCGAATCGCCTGCGCGCTTTCCTCGTAGAAACTACCCGCGGAATAGACCGCTGAGGAACCCAGCGTGAAAACGACCGGTGGCTCACCAGCCGCAAGAAATGCCTCCAGTTCAGGTGGCATTCCCTGCCCCGGCTCCAGCTTGTCATAACTGGCGAAACCCGTCGGAACCATCCCGACCGGCCAGTCCGGTTGCCGGGCGGCAAGCAGAGGGGAGAACCATGCC
>CANIHR010000138.1 GCA_947467185.1 Bryobacterales bacterium | reverse complement strand
TGCGCAACTTCGCCACGAAGGCGTACCGGCGGCCGGCAACTCCGGCCGAGGTGACGTCGCTGGTGGGCGTTTATGCGCGGGCGGCGGCAGCGGGACGGAACTTCCAGGATTCGGTGAAAGAGGCGCTGCAGGTGGCGTTGACGTCGCCGCAGTTCCTGTTCGTGACGGAGAACAGCAAGTCGCCCGAGGGTGAGCCGCTGGATGCGTATGAACTGGCATCGAAGCTGAGCTACTTCCTGTGGAATGGTCCCCCGGATCAGACGACACTACGGCTGGCGGCGGCGGGGACTCTGCGACAGAATCTGGATGCAGAAGTGACGCGGATGACGGCGGATTCGAAGTTCTCGCGGTTTACGCGCGAGTTTGCGCAGCAGTGGCTGAGCGTGGACAAATTCACGGTGCTGGAACCGGATCGCAAGAAGTTCCCGCAACTGACTCGCGATGTGCGGACGCAGCTGAAGGATGAGCCGGTGCAACTGGTGGATTATCTTCTGCGAAAGAATCTGCCGGTCAGCAATCTGGTGAATTCGGACTTCATTGTGGCGAACGAGACGGTGGCCAATTACTACGGTCTGGGCGACAAGACGGAGAATGGTTTTGAGTTCCTGGCGATCCCGCATGGCCGGAAGGAACTGGGCGGCGTGCTGACGCAGGCGGCGATGATGGCGGGCCTGTCGGACGGGCGCGAGTCGAACCCGGTGAAGCGGGGCGCGTGGCTGGCACGGCGGATCATTTCTGAACCGCCCGCCGATCCGCCTCCAAACGTTCCGACGCTGAAAGAGAATATCAACCTGACGCTGCGTCAGAGGCTGGAACAGCACCGGACGCAGCCGGGATGCAATCAGTGCCATACGCGAATCGACCCGTGGGGCATTGCGCTCGAAGAGTTTGACGCCGGCGGGCGCTTGAAGCCGCAACCGGCCGATTCGCGCTCGAAGTTGCCGGATGGCGCGGAAGTGGCCGGGGCCGTTGAGCTGAAGCAGCACCTGAGCACGGACAGACTGGATCAGGTGGCCTTCAGTGTCCTGCGGAACCTGACGGTTTACGGCGCGGGACGGAGCCTCAGCTATAACGAGGTGGACTTCCTGAAGCGCGATGGACAGAAGCTGAAGACCGACGGTTACCGGATGAAGGACATGGTCCGGTACGTGGTGAACAGTAAAGTATTCCTGGAAAAATAGTAGAATTCAAAGTGACGGAGACCCGACCCATGACGCAATCCCTTCGACTCGACCGCCGCGCCTTTCTGAAAGGCATTGGTGGCGCCACGCTGGCGCTGCCTGTTTTGGACGCCATGGGGGCGGAAGTTTCCGACGAGATCCCTCGCCGGTTCTGTGCGATTTACACGGCAAACGGGATGTCGCTGCCGAAGACGGAGAATGAGCTGCCCGAGTGGAGTTGGTTCCCGACGAAGGAAGAGAAGGGCGAGTTCCTGTTCGGGAAGTCGACCGAGCCGCTGAAGCCTTTCCGGAAGCAGTTGAGCTTCATGGGGAATCTGCACCACCCGAGCGGGCCGAAGTCGGACCCGCACACATGTTCCGACATGTGGCTGACGGGCGCGCCGCTGTATAACCCGAAGCCGGGGACGTACAACACGGTGGGGCTGGACCAGGTGATCGCCCAGCACACGAAGCAGTACACGCGGCGTCCGTCGCTGATTCTGTCGATTGATGCGGGAACGGGCTACCTGTCGCGCACGGGCACAATTTCGTATGGTCTGGACGGGCGGCCGATTCCGGCGGAGAACAATCCGCGCCGGGTGTTCGACAAGCTGTTCCGGGCGGATCGGACATCGCTGACAGCGGAGCATGACAAGCTGCAGCGTCGGATCAAGCTGGTGGACGCGGTGGCGGGTAATGCGAAGGTTCTGGATGCGCAGTTGGGCAAGAGCGACCGGGAGCGGATGGATCAGTATCTGACGGCGCTGAATGAAGTGGAGTCGCAGCTGATTGCTTCGGAGAAGTGGATTGATATTCCGCTGAAGAAGCAGGATTTCTCGCACCTGAATCTGGACGCGTCGCCCGAGGGGGAACCGGCTGAGTATTACCGGAACATGTTCGACCTGATGGCGCTGGCGTTCGATGCGGATATTACGCGGACGATTACGTTCATGCTGAACCGTGAGGACGGCATGGGCATCAGCGATACGTTCCCGCTGAAGCTGGGGCTGTCGAAGACGCACCATAATCTGTCGCATGCGACGGATAAGGAAGGTCAGCTGCAGTTTGCCATGTATGACCGGTTCCTGAGTCAACAGCTGGCGCATTTCTTTGAGCGCATGAACAGCTATAAGGACAAGAACGGCACGGTGCTGGACAACACAATTGTGCTGTATGGCAGCGGCGCGAGTACGACGCACAATTCGCATAACATTCCGACGATGATCGCGGGTGGGGCGAATATGGGACTGAAGCACGGGCAGTACTGGCGGTCGGATCAGGAGTACCGGATGTCGAACGTCTACCTGAGCATTCTGCACTCGATGGGTGTCGGGGTGGACGGGTTCTCGGATTCGACCGGGACTTTGAGCGGGTCGATCTTCAGCAAGACGTAGGGTCGGCTTCAAGCAGTGAGGCAGAGAGGACGCGCACCTGCGCGTTCACTGCATCGGTTAGCGCGAGTGCCCATTGCGGGCGGTCGGGATGGGCTGGTGCCTGCCAGACGCGCAACTCCTCGGACCCGTACATACGGGCCGCGAGGATTGTGTGTTCGAGGTAGAATTTCCGGTCCGCTGGACCGCCATAGCGGGTGTCGCCGGACAGGGGCGCTCCACGGTGTGACAGCATCACGCGAATCTGGTGGAGACGGCCCGTGTGGAGTTGCACGAGGAAGTGGCTCTCGCTGGGGACATTGGGCACGGGGGTGACCAGCGTCACGTCCAGAAACGATGGTTTGCCGCCAGAGCGGACAACCTTCGCCCCCGCGCCTTCGGTCTTCAGATAGGCTTTGTGCGGCCCCACGAGATGGGTAGCCTTTGAGGCGGGGAGCGCGACCTGCGCGACGTACCACTTGTGCCAGTTCCGGGCGGTAATTTCCTGTCCATAGTGGGCTGCGGCTTCGGCCGTGCGGGCTACGAGCATCAAACCACAGGTCGGCGAGTCCAGGCGGTGCACCAACCGGAGACCGGTGAAGCCCTGCGCCGCCAGGCGACGCAGGAACGAATCGGCGGAAGGGTCGCGCGGGAGTTCGCAGGCGAGACCGGCTGGCTTCAGCGCGACGATTTCGTGCGGGGTGACGTCCAGGATGTGGATGGGCTGGTCGGCACGGGTGTCCCGGTTTTGGGGGCGAAAACGCGACATTCAGGTTCCTGGTTCTATTGTCGCTTAGAGGACTAACGAATAATTTTACCCGGATTTTATTGACGCCGCTATTTTATCCGGGTAAAATTGGACGTATGGACTCGTCTTTCTGTTTTACAGCGTTTTTGGGCACGTCGCGGATTGCATCAGGCGATCTGGCGGCGGTGCTTTCCGGCGTGAAGCCGTACTTTGATCAGGACCCGGGGGCTTCGCTGCAGATCTTTGAGGACCCGACCGGACGGCAGGTGGATTTTGACCTGCGCGGGTCGATGGAGGAAGTGGTGGCTCGGGCGGTGCCGGCGCCTCCGCGTGTGGGGCCGGGGCGGCCGAAGCTGGGAGTAGTGGCACGGGAGATTTCACTGCTGCCTCGGCATTGGGAGTGGCTGGAGCGGCAACCGAGCGGGGCGTCGGCGGCGATACGGAAGCTGGTGGATGAGAAACGGGCGCTGAGCGAAGGAGCGGATCGGGCTCGGATAGCGATGGAGGCGACGAATCGGTTCCTGTCGGCAATGGCGGGGAATCTGCCGGGGTACGAAGAGGCGACCCGGGCATTGTTTGCGAAGGATCGGGAACGGTTTGCGGCGCAGGTTCAGGAGTGGCCGGCGGATATTCGGGAGTATGCTTCGCGGTTGTCGGCGGATTTGGGTTAGGGCTGGAGTGGGTTGATCCAGCGGACATCAGGGAAACGGCGGAAGTCCTGATCGGTTGAGGCGATAGCTGCCCCATTCTCAAGGGCGAGGGCCGCAAGGACCGCGTCCGTTACCAGAGGGCCGGAGGCACCGTATTTGTTGAGCAGGTCTTCCAGAATCCGTGCATGGCGCGGGCCGGGGTCAACAGTTACCACGCCTGGCTGAGCCAGCCATGTACGAATAATGGAGAACGCTTCGGAGACAGTCTTTGGTTTGGCATGGAGCCTGGAGTTTGTACTTACCCGTACGAAGGCCCAAAGGGTCACCCAGGGAAGCCCAATGATTTCGTCACTGGCAAGCAGGTTCTGTAGCCATCTTTCTACCGGGGCATGGTGTGGCGCGTCCGCGTCATAAGCATAAAGGAGGATGTTGGCATCGAGAAGCGTCACAGGTGACGCTCGCCTTCCCCATATTCGAGCAGCGATTCGATGCTGTCGTAGTTCAGGCCCGGCCGCAACCCCATGTGTGTCGGCCGGATATCAATGGACCGCCGAACCTTCGGCTTCGAGGCATGCAAGAGGGCCTCACGCAGCAAGTCATTCAGAGTGTGTCGGAAGGGCCGACCGCGGAGCCGACTTTCGTCCTGAACCCTCACCAGAATGTCATCATCCAGGGTCACAGTCGTTCTGATGCTCATGATGCTTTTACATTAGCACCAGATACATCACGAGGCGTATTTCCGTTTGCTGGTAAACTTCCAACTGCATGCTCAACCATCCAGCGGTTCCGAGGGTTCTGTCTTTTGGAATCTTTATTGGCCTGGTGGCACTTCAGTCTGTGGTGTCCTGCGGTCTTTCGTCGGGCCAAACCTCGCCAAAGCCGATCGATCTTTCACCTCTCATTGAGCGTATTCGGAAAAACCCGTCCGATATGGATGCCATGCAGCAACTGGTCAAACTCTCGCCCGACCTCCGCGCTGTGTCCGCCTTGAGGGGAGCTTTTGACGATGCTCGCGTCAAGGGATTGGTGGAGGCAAGCGGTAGCATCAAGTGGCGCATCTCACAACTCATAGCGGTCCAGCTAGTCAAACTGGGAATTGCCGATGACGCCGCGTATTTTGATCATCTCGTACGCTACGCCCGCGAGGCGATGGCGGCGGCACCTCCGAATCATATGTTTCGTCGCGATGAAAATGGAGTCGAAAACAAAGACCGAGGTCTCGATCCTGCGTTTGCTAACTGGTGCGCCAAACGAGGCTTGGGACCGGGTGCCTGCCTTCATGCCACCTCCGAATACGCCATGGATATCAACCTACTGGTATCGACACACGACCGGCGAACAATACCAGTTTTTCGCGAGGTACTGAAAACGACAAGCAAGACAATGATGACCATGGCCATATATGGCCTTGCTGACCTTGACGACATTGATTCCATCCCTTTGGTAGCGGAGGCCTGTTCGCGACTTCCCCCGGAAGATGCGAAATCGCTCGGCCTCTCTGCTACTGCGTTTCGACATCCGTCAGCGCAGATTCTGTTTGATGTGTGCATCAGCAACCCGGAAATACGAGCCCAAACAAAGAAGGAGTGGCTGGAAAAACAAGCCGGTCCGTCGGCTTCCCCGAACAAATGAACCCACGCAAACCTCGACTGAAGCGTGCAGTCGATTCGAAGCCGTGATGACCGAGTCGCTCGACTCGTTTATCAAATCCTATGCGCGCCCCCGGCTCATGCAAATATGCGGTCTGTTGCGACCTGCTGGTAAAATTCCAACTGCATGCTCAAACATCCAGCGGTACCGTGGGTTCTGCCTTTTGGGGTCTTTATTGGACTGCTGGCGCTTCAGTCAGTGATGCCGGTGCCGGTTTGGGCGCGGCTGGTTCTGCCTTTGGTGGCGATCGGGGCGGTTTCGCTTCCTGTTCTGAAGCCGGGGCCTTCGAAGCCGGTTCTGAGCATCCTGCTGGGGCTCGCGGTGTTTGTGATCTGGGTGGGGCCTGACGTGATTTCTCCGGCGTGGCACCATTTCATCCTTTTTGACAACTCGCTGATGGGGCATCCGGCGGGGAATACGCCTCCGGTCTCCAAAGACGATCCGGTGTTTCTGTTCCTGCGGATTGCGGTCTCTGTGGTCGCGGTGCCGATCCTCGAAGAACTGTTCTGGAGGGGCTGGCTGATGCGGTGGCTGATCGATTCGAACGACTTCCGTAAGGTCGCGCTGGGGACGTTCGCACCGGTGGCTTTCTGGGCGACGGCGGCGCTGTTCGCGTCGGAGCACGGGTCGTTCTGGGATGTCGGTTTCGTGACGGGCATCATCTACAACTGGTGGATGATCCGGACGAAAAACATCTGGGACTGCATTCTGATGCACGCGGTGACGAACGGAGCACTGGCGGCCTATGTGGTGTTTGCGGGACAATGGCAGTACTGGCTGTAGTTCTCCAGTAAAAAGCCCAAACACATCATGATCCAGCTAACCGAAGCCGGAAAACGCTTCGGCCCCAAAATACTGTTTGAAGACCTGAACTGGCTTGTCACGCCGAAGGAGCGTGTGGGCATTGTCGGCGGCAATGGCACCGGCAAGTCCACTCTGCTGAAGGTGATGGCCGGGATTGAAGGCCTCGACTACGGCACCATCAACGGGATGAAAGGCATCCGGGCGGGATATCTGCCGCAGGATGGCATCAACCTGACGGGCCGGTCGGTGTTCGATGAGTGCATGTCGGTGTTCGAGTACATCCGCGCGATGGAGGCGGAGCAGAAAGAACTGGAGCACCGGATGGGGGAGCTGGACCACGAATCCTTCGAATACCAGCAGATTTCCGAGCGCTACAACCATCTGCAGGCCGAGTTTGCGGCGCGCGACGGGTACAACATCGAGTCGCGGGTGGGTGGGGTACTAACCGGGCTGGGCTTCTCGAAAGAGGACTGGCAGAAGAGGGTGGAGCAGTTTTCGGGCGGCTGGCAGATGCGGATCGCGCTGGCGAAACTGCTGCTGGAAGAGCCGAATCTGCTGCTGCTGGACGAACCAACGAACCACCTGGATCTGGAAGCGCGGAACTGGCTGGAGAATTACCTTTCGAACTATCCGAACGCGTTCATTCTGATTTCGCACGACCGGTACTTTCTGGACGTGACGGTGACGAAGATCGTGGAGATCTGGAACAAGAAGGTCTGGTTCTACACGGGCGGGTATTCGAAGTACGAGAGCCAGAAGGCCGAGCGGCGGCTGCAGATTGAGGCGGCGTACCGGAATCAGCGGGACCGGATTGAGGCGCTGGAAGCGTTCATTAACCGGTTCCGGGCGCAGGCAACGAAGGCGAAACAGGTCCAGAGCCGGATTAAGGAACTGGAGAAGATTGAGCGGATCGAGATTCCGCCTGACGAGAAGACGATCCACTTCCGGTTTCCGCAGCCGAAGCCGAGCGGGCGGATTGTGGCCGAGTTCCGCAACGTGTCGAAGAGCTACGGGACGAAGACCGTGTTCTCGGGCGCGAACTTCAACATTGAGCGCGGGGACCGGATTGCACTGGTGGGTATTAACGGCGCGGGTAAGTCGACGCTGATTAAGCTGCTGTCGGGCGAAGAGCCGGTGACGACGGGCGAGTACGTTCTGGGGCATAACGCCGAGCCGGATTACTTCGCGCAGGATCAGTACAAGGTGCTGGATCCGGAGTCGAGCATTCTGGATGATCTGGGGACTGTGGCGTCCAAGGCGTCGAACACGGAACTGCGGAGCGTGCTGGGGTGCTTCCTGTTCTCGGACGACGATGTTTTCAAGAAGATTGGCGTGCTGTCAGGCGGGGAGCGGAACCGGTATGCGCTGGCGCGGATGCTCATGAATCCGAGCAACTTCCTGCTGCTGGACGAACCGACGAACCACTTAGACATGCGGGCGAAGGATGTCCTGCTGCGGGCGATTGAAGAGTTCAACGGCACGGTGGTTTTCGTTTCGCACGACCGGTACTTCATCGACAAGCTGGCGACGCGGGTGTTTGAAGTGGCCGAGGGCGCGGTGACGCTATACAACGGCAACTACGAGGAGTATCTGCTGCGGAAGAGCGGGGCTGCGGAAGCGGCGGCGGCTCAGGTGGCGGCGGAGAAACCGAAGCAGCAGGCGGGACAGCAGCAGGGGAAGCAGACGGCAGGGGCCGCGGCGAATTCAGCTCCGGCTCCGGCAGCTGACGAGAAGCAGCGCCGGCTGAATCCGATCAAGCTGCGGCAGACGAAGGAACGGCAGCGCGGGATTGAGGACGAGATCACGCGGCTCGAGATCGAGATTGCCGATTTCGAGATGGCGCTTTCGGACTTTCAGAGCGCGCAGCAGAGTATCGAGATTGCGGAGATTCTGGAGGCCCGGCGCGTGGACCTGCAGAATCTGATGACCGAGTGGGAAGAAGTTTCCGAGATTCTGGAGGCAAACCGCTAATGTTGCAGATTACCGAAGCCCAGGTACTGGCGAAGCTGACGATGGCGAAGGCTGTGGAACTGGTGGAACTGGCGTTCCGCCAGCTGGCCGACGGCACGGCGGTGAACCATCCGCGGCGGCGGGTGATTCTGCCGACGGGTTCGATTCTGCACTACATGGCCGCGGGGAACGGCCAGTATTTCGGGACCAAGGTGTATTCGAGCAATCCGAAGACGGGTGCGCATTTCACGTTCCTGCTGTACCGGTCGGCGGATGGCTTGCCGATTGCGCAGCTGGAGGCGAATCATCTGGGGCAGATCCGGACGGGCGCCGCGAGCGGGGTGGCGACGAAGTTTCTGGCGCGGGAAGACGCGTCGGTACTGGGCGTGATCGGGAGCGGGTTTCAGGCGGAGACGCAGATTGAAGCCATGGCGACAGTGCGGCAACTGCGGGAAGTGCGGGTCTGGAGTCGGGAGCAGGCGCGGCGGGAAGCTTTCGCGGCGAAGTGCGCGGCGAAATTCGGACTGAACGTGGTGGCGGCGGAGACGGCGCGGGCTGCAGTAGAAGGCTCGGATATTGTGGTGACGGCGACGAGTTCAAAAGAGTCGGTGCTGGAAGCGGAGTGGATTTCGCCGGGCACGCATGTGAACGCGATGGGGTCGAACTGGCTGATCAAGCGGGAATTGCCGACGGACCTGGTGCTGGATTGCGGGGCTCTGGTGACGGTGGATTCGGTGGAAGATGCGCTGCTGGAATCGGGCGATCTGGTGACACCGATGAAGGAACGTGGCCTCACGTCGGTGCCGGCGATTGATTTCTCGCCCGCAGTGACGCGCACTTCCGCCTCACAAATTACGATCTTCAAATCAAATGGGCTGGCGATACAAGATGTTGTATCGGCCGGTTATCTCTACGAGATTTATTCCTGAGCAGGGCTTTGGGTCTCAATATCGCGCCAGGCGCTGATTTTGAGGCGGCGGCAGACCCAGCAGAGCTGTTCGGTTGGATTGGGCGTAGCTTCGGCGCCGCAGACGGAACACTTTGCCATCACGCGGGGACGTTCGGCCTCGAGTGACCGCTTCGCACTCTCGATGATTTCAGGATCGATGGTCAATTCGGGGGTGTTCGGTTTGCGCCTCATGTGCCTCCCTTTAATATGTCACACGTACGGCAAAGCCGCTACGTCAGGCCGCGTTTAGAAGATACAGGACCGCTGCGGCATCGAGTGAGGCATGGCAGCGGGGGCATCTCTGGCCCATGCGGATCTTCATCCGCTTACGGGTGGACTCCACCATTGCGGGCACGGAATGGGTACACATCGGGCAGTGAACGTGGCCCTGGACGATCTGAATGTCGTTGCCCCCCGGAACGGGTTGCGAAGTATTCGTTTGCATTTCTCTCCCTCCAACCACGTAGATGCACCGTTTGGAAAAAAGTTACGATATGCTCCAAATGCGATGGTCAACTGGCTGGTGATTGGCATTGGGGACGTTACGACGAAGCGTGTGATCCCCGCGATTCTGGAAGAACCCCGGAGTTCGCTGTACGGCGTGGTGACGCGGGACCCGAGCAAAGCGGCGCGTTACCCCGGCGTGAAGGCGTGGACTTCGCTGAACGAAGCGCTGGCGGACCGGGCGATTACGGCGGTGTACGTGGCGTCGCCGGTGGCGCTGCACCGGGCGCAGGCGATTGCAAGCCTCGAAGCCGGCCGGGCGGTGCTGCTGGAAAAGCCGGTGGGGATGAACTATGCCGAGGCGGTGTCGATTGCCGAAGCGGCGGAGGCGACGGGGTCGCTGCTGGGAATCGCGTACTTTCGGCGGCTGTTTCCGAAGCTGATCCGGGCGAAGGAACTACTGGCGGCGGGGGCGATCGGGAGACCGGCGCTGGCGGAGGCTTCGTTCCATGGCTGGCTGGAGAGTGAAGAACGGGCGTGGCTGCGGGACCCGGCGCTGGCAGGTGGTGGACCGCTGTACGACACGGCTTCGCACCGGATCGACGCGCTGAATTTTGTATTTGGGGCTCCGCAATGGGCCACGGGGCTGCGGACGAATCCGATCCACGGCCTGGGGGTAGATGAGGCGGCTTCGATTTCGATTCTGTATGGCGGCGGGGTGCAGGCGGAGATCGATGTGCGGTGGAATTCGGGGATTCGGCGAGATGAGCTGCGATTTACCGGAACGGAAGGCGAGATTGTTCTGGACGATTTCAACGGTCCGCTGCTGCGGGTGACGAACCGGGAGGGGACGCGGGAGGAGCAACTGCCTTCGCACGCGAACGTGCATTATCCGCTGATTGAGAACTTTGCGGCGGCGGTGCTGGATGGGGTCGCTCCGGTGGCCCGGCCACGCGAGGCGATCCAGACGGACTGGGTGACAGAACAGGTGATGAAGGCCAGTCCGCCGCTGGGGTAACAACATATAATTGGGGCATCTCCTCTATGCGCCCCCTGTTGTTTTCGCTGGCACTGGTCACCCTTGCCGTTATCGGGGTGGGCGGCTTGCATTCCGCACCCACACCTCCACAGGCTTCCTTCAACGACACGGTTCAGCCGTTTCTGGCGAAAAACTGCCTCTCCTGCCATTCGGCGAAAGCAAAGATAGCGGGGCTGGACCTGGAGGCGTATAAGACGGTGGATTCCGTCGCTCAGGCGAATGCCGAGTGGACAAAGATTCTGCAGAAGATCCGCAGCGGGGAGATGCCGCCGAAGGGACTTCCCCGCCCTGAACCGGCGCAAGTGACCGCGGTTACGAAGTGGATTGAAGACGAGTTCGCGCGGGAAGAAAAGCTGATCAAGCCGGATCCGGGTCGCATTACTGCGCGGCGACTGAATCGGGCGGAGTACAACAACACGGTGCGGGACTTGCTGGGCGTTGATTTTCAGCCAGCCGCCGATTTTCCGCAGGACGATTCCAGCTTCGGGTTCGACAACATTGCGGATACGCTGTCGCTGTCTCCGGTGCTGATGGAAAAGTACATGGTGGCGGCCGAAAAGGTGTCGCAGATGGCGCTGTTCGGGGCTCCGGTTTCGAAGCCGCTGGTGGAGCGGTATCAGCCGCCGTATCGCGAGTATGAACTGTCGCAGAAGCCCGAATTCGAGTACGACAAGACAGGGCTGAGTATGCCGCAGTCGCTGCACTGGATGCACCGGTTTCCCGTCGATGCCGAGTATCTGATTCGGATTGTGCCGGAAGGCCGGCGGCCGACGGGGTCGGAACCTGTGGAGATGGGTGTTTGGCTGGACGGCAAGCTGGTGCAGACGCTGGATGTGGAAGCTCCGGTGGAGGGCAACACGCTGGATCTGTTCGGCATGGCGCGGGAGTTCAAAATGCGGATTCCAGCGGGAGAACACTGGCTGGCCGGGACGGTGCTGCATATTTATGAAGGTCTGCCTCCGAGTTACCAGGGGCCAAAGCCTTCCGCGCGTCCAGAACCGCCGCAGCCCGATATTTCGCGCTTTCTGAAGCTGCCGCCAAACGTGACGCCCGAAGAGGAGAAGAAGCTGCGCCGGGAAGCGACGCTGCGACTGGCGACGCTGAAGGCTCCGGCGAACCGGGCTTACATCCATTACATGGAAGTGATGGGCCCGTATGACCCGGCGAAGGGTCCCGCGGCGGCGAGTCTGCAGAAGGTTTATGCGTGCGGGCATACCGATGGCCACCATACCGCAGGTTGCGACAGGAAGATTGTGTCGAGCCTGGCGCGCCGGGCGTTCCGGCGTCCGGTGACGGAGAGCGACGTGGCTCCGTACCTGAAGCTGGTGGCGCTGACGCAGAAGCAGGGTGGTACGTTCACCGAGGGGATCGCGACCGCGATTCAGGCCTTGCTGGTTTCGCCGGACTTCCTGTTCCGGATTGAAAAAGATCGGGCGAATGCGGCGGCGGCCCCGGTGAATGAGTTTGAACTGGCGTCGCGGCTCTCGTATTTCCTGTGGTCGAGCATGCCGGATGAGGCGTTGCTGCGAGCGGCGGAGCAGGGGCAACTGCGGAAGCCAGGTGTTCTGGCGGCGCAGGTTCGGCGGATGCTGAAGGACGAGAAGGCGTCGGCAATGGTGGACAACTTTGCCGGTCAGTGGCTGGAATTGCGGCGGCTGGAATCGGCGGTGCCGGATCGTGACAAGTTCCCGCAGTTTGAAGAGTATCTGCGGATCTCGATGCGCAAAGAGACCGAGATGTTCTTCCGCAACATTATGCAGGAAGACCGGAGCGTGCTGGAATTGCTGGACGCGAAGTATACGTTCCTGAATCAGCGCCTGGCCGAGTTCTACGGGATCAAAGGAGTGGATGGGCCGGAGTTCCGCCGGGTGGATCTGACGGGAACACGGCGCGGCGGGATTCTGACGCAAGCGTCGGTGCTGACGGTTTCGAGCTATGCGACGCGGACGTCGCCGGTGCTGCGGGGCAAGTGGGTGCTGGAGAATTTGCTGAATGCGCCGCCTCCACCACCTCCGCCAAACGTGCCGCCACTGGAAGAACAGAAAGCGGGCACAGCAGCTTCCCTGCGGCAGGTGATGGAAGCGCACCGGGCGAATGCGGTGTGCGCGTCATGCCATTCGAAGATGGATCCGCTGGGATTTGGGCTGGAGAATTTCAATGCGATCGGTGAGTGGCGGGATAAAGATGGCGCGTTCCCGATTGATTCGTCAGGAGTGCTGCCAGACGGTCGGACGTTCCAGGGTCCGAACGAGTTGAAGGCGATTCTGCTTTCGAATAAGGCCGCGTTTGGCGACGCGATCACCGACAAGATGATGACGTACGCGCTGGGCCGGGGTCTGGAGCGCTATGACAAAGCGGCCATGAAGGACGTGACCGCGAAGCTGGCGGCGGGCGACTACAAATTCTCTACACTGGTAACAGCGATTGCCGAAAGCATGCCGTTCCAGATGCGGCGCAGCGAGAAAAAGGGAGACAGCAGGAAATGATCATCACCGGAAAACACCTTTCCCGCCGGAGCATTTTGCGGGGCTTCGGGACGGCGCTGGCGCTGCCTATGCTGGATGCGATGGTGCCTGCGCTGGGTCGGGCGGCGGCGACGAATGGTGCTTCGAAGGCTCCTTTGCGGCTGGCGTTTACCTATATTCCGAACGGCGTAAATTATGCGGCGTGGAAGCCAGTGGGCGAGGGTGCCGGGTATGCGTTCAGCCCGACACTGAAGCCGCTGGAAAAATACCGGGAGGATCTGATGATCCTGACCGGCCTTGATCTGCACAACGGCAACGCGCTGGGCGATGGCGGCGGGGACCATGCGCGCGCCGGTGCGTCGTATCTGACGGGCGTGCACTGCAAGAAGACCACGGGCGCGGACATTAAGGGTGGAACTTCGGCGGACCAGATTGCGGCGCAGCAGATGAAGACTCGGCTGACGTCACTGGAACTGGGCTGCGAGGATTCGCGCACTGTGGGCAACTGCGACAGCGGTTTTAGCTGCGCTTATACGAACAGTATTTCGTGGCGGAATCCGACGATGCCGATGCCGCCCGAGACGAATCCGCGGGTGGTGTTTGAGCGGCTGTTTGGGTCGGACAATCTGAAGGTGGATGAGGCCACGAAAGCGCGGCGGAATCTGCGGCGGACCAGCATTCTGGACTTGGTGGGCGAACGCAGTAAACAGTTGATGGGTGAAGTAGGTCCGGCGGACCGGCGCAAGCTCGACGAGTACATGACGGGCGTGCGGGAGGTGGAGCGGCGCATCCAGATGGCTGAGAGTACGCCCGATCAGTTCAAGCCTTCGATGGAAGCGCCGTCAGGCGTGCCGGTGGAGTTCGCGGAGTACGCGAAGCTGATGTTCGATCTGCAGATCCTGTCGTTCCAGGCAGATCTGACGCGGGTTTCGACGTTTATGATTGGCCGGGAAGGGTCAGTGCGGACGTATTCCGAGATTGGCGTGGCGGATCCGCATCACCCGATTACGCATCACCAGAACAAGGCCGACTTCCTGGAAAAAGTGGCGAAGATCAATCGGTTCCATGTGGAGCTGTTCAGCTACTACGTGGAGAAGATGAAGACCACGCAGGATGGCGACGGCAGTCTGCTGGATCACTCGATGGTGATTTATGGCGGGGGCCTGAATGATGGCAACCGGCATCAGCATGAGAATCTGCCGACGGTGCTGCTGGGCAAGGGCAACGGTAAACTGCAGCCCGGGC
>CANIHR010000137.1 GCA_947467185.1 Bryobacterales bacterium | reverse complement strand
TCGGAAATCACTGATACGATCGGCTGGATCTACCTGAAGAAAAACCTGACGGACAGCGCCATCGACAACTTTAAGTCGCTGGTGATTCAGGCTCCGCAGAACCCGGTATTCCGCTACCATTACGCGATGGCTCTGAACCAGAAGGGCGATCGGGAAGCGGCGAAAAGGGAATGCCAGGCGGCGCTGAATAACCGTCCGACGAAGGCCCAGGAAGCGGACATTCGCAAACTGATGGCCAAGATCGGCTAAGTGGAGCTTTCGCTCGGCATTCTGGACCAGTCCCCTATTCCTGAAGGTTTTTCCGCCGGGGACGCTCTTCGTAATTCGTTAGACCTTGCGCGTATGGCCGATAATCTCGGCTATACGCGCTTTTGGCTTGCGGAACACCACGGTGCGGCCTCATTGGCGTGCGCCAGTCCGGAGGTGATGATCGGACCGGTGGCGCTGGCAACTTCGCGTCTGCGGGTGGGCAGCGGGGGCGTAATGTTGCCGCACTACAGTCCGCTGAAGGTGGCGGAGTCGTTCAGCATGCTGGAAGGCCTGTTTCCGGGGCGGATCGACCTTGGCCTGGGGCGGGCAGCGGGGACAAGCGCCCGTATTGCGCATGCCCTGCAGCGGGATCGGCGATACTCGCCGCCGGACGACTTTCCCGACCAACTGGATGAACTGGCTGGGTTGCTGGAGGGCCATGGCGGGCCAGGCGCGACAATCTTCGCGCAGCCTGCGATCTGGCTTCTGGGGTCTTCGGAACAAAGTGCGATCTGGGCAGCGGAACGGGGCTTGCCTTACGCGTTTGCCGATTTCATCAACCCGGAAGGTGCCGAATATGCGCGCTGGTACCGGCGGAATTTCGTAAGCCGGGGTGGGAGCGTGCCGCGCGTGATTGTGGCGGTTTCCGCCATTTGCGCGGACACCGATGCGGAAGCGATGCAGTTATCCCTGAGCCAGCGGATGGCGCTTCTGATGCTGTTCCGGGGGCGGACGATACCCATTCCTCCGGTTGCACGAGCGGCGGAGTTCCTGAAAGGCGAGGGGATGCCACCGGAGGTGCTACCGGTGGGGCGACGGATGATTACAGGGTCACCAGTGCGGGTCAAGGCCGCCATAGAGAAGGTGGCCACAGATTATGGGGCTGACGAGGCTTTGGTAGTTTGCAACACGCATGAGCACTCGGCTCGCAGACGATCCATTGAACTGATCGCAATGGCCTTTGGATTATCGCCGCAGTAAAATCCAGGATAGTTTCCCGAATGCCCCCCTCCAACTTGTCTGATCGCAAGACTGATTTTCGTATCTGGCTCGTCGCGGTGTTGGCGCTGGTCTGTGCGGCGTATGCCAACCACTTCCACAACGATTTCCACTTCGACGACAGCCATACGATTTCGAGCAATCCGTGGATCCGTGACCTGGGTAACATTCCACGGTTCTTTACCGATCCGAGCACGTTCAGTACTTTGCCGGCGAATCGGGCCTATCGTCCGTTGCTATCGGTGTCGCTGGCGGTGGACTACTGGCTGGGTGGCGGGCTGAAACCGCTGTGGTTTCATGTTTCCACGTTCATTTGGTTTCTGGTGCAACTTGGGCTGATGTTTGGGTTGTTCCGGTATTTGCTGGAGAGGGCCACGCCGAAAGACGAGTGGAACGATGGGATAGCGCTGGTGGCGACCGCGCTTTATGGCGTGCACCCGGTGATGGCCGAGACCGTGAACTACATCATCCAGCGGGGCGATTTGTATGCCGCGCTGGGGGTAGTGGGCAGCCTGTACTGGTATCTTGCCCGGCCCGAACAGCGAAGGTTTGGGTTTTATCTGGTTCCTCTGGTGGCGGCGATCCTGTCGAAGCCACCGGCAATGGTTATGCCATTGCTGCTGATTGCGGCATTGTGCTTTTTAGACGGTGAACGGTTCGGGTCTGCTCTAAAAAAGGCGTTACCTTCACTCCTGACGGCGGGGCTGGCGGCGTGGTTCATGGCCGCGATGACTCCAAAAAACTACAGCGGCGGTGCCGCGAACCCGTTTGGCTATCGGATCACGCAACCGGCGGTGCTGCTGCACTACTTTCAGTCGTTTTTTGCTCCGACGGGCCTGACGGCGGACACGGACCGGGCGAGTTACTCCAGCATTTTCGAGGGTGACGCGCTGGTGGGATTCCTGTTTGTGGCCGTATTGGTGGCTGTAATTGCGGCGTGCGGGAGACAAAGGGCGACGGGGCCGCTGGCTTTCGGCCTGAGCTGGTTCCTGATTACGTCGATTCCGACTTCGGTGTTCCCGCTGGCCGAGGTGGAGAATGACCACCGGATGTTCCTGCCCTTCGTGGGTCTGGCATTGTGCATGGTTTGGGGCGGGGCGCAACTGGTTCGCCGGTGGAATATCCGGCGGGATGTGGCGTTGGTGCTGTGCGGCGTCCTGGTGGGCGGGTTTGCGTATGCCACCCGCGAGCGGAACAAGGTCTGGCGGACGGAAGAGACTCTTTGGCTGGATGTGACGGTCAAGAGTCCAAAGAACGGCCGGGGCCTGATGAATTACGGGCTAACACAGATGGCGATTGGCAATTATCCGGTGGCACTGGACTACTTCCAGCGGGCTTTGGTGCTGACGCCGACATATGCTGTGCTGGAAACGAATCTGGGGATCGTGACCGGCGAAATGGGGCGGACGGCAGAAGCGGAGGCTCATTTCGCGCGGTCTGTACAACTGACCCCGACCGAGATGACATCTCGCTACTTCTATGCGCGCTGGCTGCGGAAGGTGGGGCGGTTGCCCGAAGCGATTCAGCATCTGCGGACGGGGATCGAGGGCAATCCTGACTATCTGGACGCACGGTACCTGATAATGCAGGCCTATGCCGATATGGGGGATTCGGAGGGGGTGGCGGCTGCGGCAAAAGATACGCTGTCGCGCTTTCCGGGTGATACTGTGGCGATGAACTGGCTGGCGAAGGCTCCAAATGTCCGGGCGGCGGCGTTGCCTCCTGTTCCGGCGGCCGGAACCCCACCCGTACGAAACGAAGCCATTTACATTGAGCAGTCCCTGGCCTTTTTCCGCCTCGGCAAGTATGAAGACTGCGTTCGGACCGCGCAGGAAGCGGTGAAGCTGAAGCCCGGTTCGGCACCGGCGTGGAACAATATCGGGGCCTGCTACAACGGCATGAAGGCGTGGGAAAAGGCGATTCCGGCACTGGAGAATGCGATCCGGTATCAACCAGATTTCCAACTGGCGAAGAACAACCTGGCCTGGGCGAAGGACGAACTCGCAAAACAGAAGAAGTAATAAGAAAAGCCCGGCTTCGGATTCGCATCCGGGCCGGGCTTTCGTGTTTCTGCTGACTGCGGCTTAGCTCAGAACCCAGCCCTTACGGAAGTTGGGCTTCAGGAACTTGTTGGCTTCCGGGTTGTTGCTGAAGCGGCCCTTCGCGGCGTCCCATTCCAGCTTGCCGGGCACACGCAGCGCGATGACGCCGAGCAGCATCCACTCGACGAACGGCACGGCGTTGTTGAAGTTGGAGCATGCCGGGTCGCCACCCTTGCAGGCGCGAATCCAGTCGCCGTAGTGTCCGGGTGAACGGGTGAGACGGGGTTCCGGGAACTTGTAGTCGGCCATCTTTTCCGCGACGGGCAGGAGGCGGGTCATTTCACCGTAAGTGCCGGTGGTCATGATGCCTTTGTCGCCGATGAAAACGGAGCCGTTCGGGCCAGAGATGCGGGCGTCGGGAGCGGTGGCTTCCTTATAGCGATCCATGGAGAAGACCTGGCCGACGTAGCCGGTGGCCGGACGCGGGGTGCGCGCCTGACCGGCAACGAACGGACGCGACGGGAGATCGCCCAAAAGTTCGCCGGCGGGGACGCCTTCGACCTTCGGGGATTCCTTCAGACCGTCGTGCCAGAAGAGCTTCACAGCGGGCATGTTGCCGCGGGCGGGGAAGTCGTAACGGATGACGGACTTCTTCGGATACATGAAGTCCGAAGCGCCTTCCTTGAGGATGCATTCCACGGAGGTCGGGGCACCGAGCTTCAGGGCCATATTCGGAGCGCCGAGGATGTGGCAGGCCATGTCGCCGACAGCGCCGCAGCCAAAGTCAAAGAAGCCGCGCCAGTTGAAGGGCTGGTAGAAGTTGCCGTACTGGTTGGGGTAGCCATCTCCACCGTCGGTGTAGGGGCGTTCTGCCGCCGAACCGAGCCAGAGATCCCAGGCGAGAGTGTTGGGAACTGCGGACGGGGCAGGGAGGGCGGTGAGACCCTGTGGCCACCACGGGCGGTCGGTCCAGGCGTGGACTTCGGTGACGTTGCCAAGCTGGCCGTCCCAGACGATTTCGGCAGCCTGGCGGGTGCCTTCGTTGGAGTAGCCCTGGTTACCCATCTGCGTCGCGACTTTGTACTTGTTGGCGGCGTCGAGCATGGCGCGCGCTTCCCAGACGGTGCGGACGAGGGGTTTCTGCACGTAGACGTGCTTGCCGCGTTCCATCGCCGAGATGGCGGCGGTGGCGTGCATGTGATCGGGGATGGTGACGATGACGGCGTCAATGTCCTTACCCTTTTCATCAAGCATCTTGCGGAAGTCTTTGAACTTCGGCGCGCTCTCGTATTTCTTAAAGGTTTCGGCAGCGCGCTTTTCATCGACGTCACAAAGGGCGACGATGTTTTCGTGAGCACAGCCGGCAATGTCGCTGGTGGCCTTGCCGCCGGAACCGATGGAGGCGATGTTCAGCTTCTCGTTGGGGGATTTATACCCCATTTGCTTCAGTGACGGGGTGGCGCCAAAGCCGCCCGTTGGGATGGCTCCGGCGAGCAGGGAGCCGTAAAAAAAGTAACGTCGTGAAAAGTTTTCAGCCATATAAACCCCAGGGCGAACGAACGAGATCCGCCTGCACAAATTATAAGCCCGACTACGTGTTAGCCTAACTGAAGACCTCGCAATGGCGGTACAAATTCTCTTACAGGGCAGACTCGCAGGTGTGGATGATTTCCTGCTGGCTGCCCCCGCGAAGCACGACAACCGGGCCTTTGAGGCGCGTCTGCAGTGGAGCACGCTGTTGGGCGAGACTTTGCCCCGGGCACTGCTGGCTCATTTGCAGTTACCCTCCCTGCTGCTTGGCACGGCTGGCGGCGGCAGCTTCCTCGTCATTCTGCCGGATGCGGACCGAGCTGCCGAGGCGGCTGCGTTCCTGGACAAAGCCAATGCGGTGCTGGTGACGGCGACCGGTGGGCTGGTGCAGATCGTGTGGAGTTCAACCGAGAACCTGGGCGACTGGACCGTGGTTCGCAAACGTCTCGCTGACGGGTTGCGCGAACGCAAGAACACCGAGGTTGCCGGGGCCGGGTTCTTTGATGCCTTTGTTCCGGCGAACATTCCCGGTGATGTCATTCCAAAAGGTCTGCGCGATGCGACCGGGATTGGGTGGAGCTTCGATTTTCCGGCGCTGATCGCGGTGGAAGGTGGCGAGTTCCGGTGGGATCTGGGGCGGCATGCAGGCACCGAGAATATTTCAATTCCGCGCCACGCGGCCCGCAATGGGGAAGCTGTTGCGTCGTCTAAGGAACTGGCGAAACGCGCGAAGGGCAGTAAGCTCTGGGGCATCCTGCGGGGCGAGATTGACGGCTTCCAGGCGCGGCTTCGGCGTGTGACGGGTGTGGAAGAGCATGTGCAAATTTCCGTGCTTTTTAAACAGTTTCTGGCTGGCGAGATTGATCTGTTGTGCTCGCAGGCCGAGTATTTCCAGAAGGTAAATGTTCTGCGGACCGGAGCGGCGGATTTTGCACTTTGCGGGGCGTGGGATGCAATGGCGTCGTTCGCGCGGGATCTGCAGAGAGTATTCGCGGTTTTCGCGAATGAAAATCTGAAGGAATTGCCCGGGGCAGATGCGAAGTCGGTGACCATGTCGCTGACTCTGGCCGAGCCTGCGGACGCGATGGCGGGCGTTTGGGAGGCAAGCGGACGGGATCTGGAGATCGCGAAGGCTGCCGACAAGGATTGCTTCTATTTGCTGGGCCGGGTGCTCGAATGGAAGCAATTAAAGAACGCGGCGGAGCTGCGCGAGACCGTGACGGAGATCAACGAAGACTTCCGGGGCGGGGCGGACTTTTTGGCGCAGTTGCGGAATCTGTATCGCAAGGTGGAAGTGGCTGCGGCCAATCCGGTATCGGGCGATCAGGAGCGGCTGGCAGCCAAGGCTTTACGGTTTCAACGTCGTTTCGAAAAGGTGGGGACGAAGCGGGAACGGCAGTTTCAGAAGCTGCGTTCGCACCTGATGCAGGAAATGGCCGGACGGAATCTGCGGGGGCGGTTGCGGCTGCGTCCCGAGGGTCTGGTGGCGCTGGAATGGGCGCGGCTGGCCGAGGACTAGAGTTCAGAGGATTTGACAAATGGCTGAAGAACAAGCAGGCGTTAGCGTAGGTCGCGGAAGTCTGGGCGAAGCTCTGGGAGCAGCGCTGGGATCCGTGGTGACTGCGCCGCCAAAAGAAACTCCGAAGGAAACGGAAGTGAAGGCGGCTCCTGCTGCCGACGCGACCGCGGCTGCCGCACCGGCGCAGGGCGGGAATCGGCCTCAGGGCAATCGTCCTCCGCGTGAAGCGCGTCCGGCGGGCCAGGGGAATCGTCCTCCTCGTGAGGGTGGACCTCGTGAGGGTGGGAATCGGCCGCCGCGTGAAGGTGGACGTCCGCAGGGTGACCGTCCACAGGGTGATCGGCCGCAGGGTGGTGGAGATCGGCGCGAAGGACGTCCGGGCGGCGACCGTCCGGGTGGACCTCGTCGTGACTTTGGTGCCGGCGGTGAACGGCGTGATTTTGCTCCGGATATCGAGATCGACAAGCTGATCTCCGACAGTCTGTATCTGGACAACCAGGCGCATATCGTTGTGAGCCGGATGCGGGATATGGATTCGGGAACACGCAGCCAGTTGCGGCGTTTGTACAACGCGGTGCGGCGTGCGACGCGGGCTCCGGAGAACGAACGGCAGCATGAATTTGTGATGCTGCGCGCGCGGTTGGCGTATACGATTGCTCGGCACGGGCTGCGCAGTCTGGACCAGTTGGAGCGGCTGCTGCTGCAGGTTACGCGTAAGAACGAAGCTCGGGGTTATGAGCGGTTCCGCGATCTGTTTGAAGCGATTGTCGCTTATAACGAATAAGAAATCAGGTAAGCACATGAGCGCTCACACTGCACAAACGGAATTGAAGCTGATCGGCAAACTGATCCTTGAAGGCGAACTCGTCTGCGAGAGTGGTTTGCACATTGGCGCGGGCAAGGGCTCGCTGGAAATCGGCGGCGCCGATAACCCTGTCGTGAAGGATTCGCATGGCCGGCCTTACGTGCCGGGCAGCACGCTGCGTGGCCGGATTCGCGCGCTGCTGGAGCAGGCGACGGGGGCCGCAGTGCCTTCCGAGCTTGTCTACGTTTCGAAGCGCAAGGGCCAGGAAGTTCGCATTCACCAGAGCGACCGTCCGGACGATGAAATCTGCCTGCTGTTCGGCCGCAATCCGGGCCGGATGGAGAAGGTTGGCGGCGGTGACCTGGATGGCAACGTCGCGACGCCCGCTCGTTTGAGTGTGTTCGACGCTCCGCTGGTTATCGAGAGCATCACGCCGCAGATGCGCGAATCGCTGGACGACGAACTGACGGAAGTGAAGAGCGAGAACGCGATCGACCGCATTACGTCGCAGGCCAATCCCCGGACGCTGGAACGTGTGCCCGCCGGTGCGCGGTTCAAGATCCGCCTGGTGCTGGATGTGCTTTGCCAGGAAGACGCGGTGCTGGCGAATCTTCTGGTGCAGGGCCTTCGTTTGCTGGAAGACGACACACTGGGTGGCGGTGGTTCGCGCGGCAGTGGTCGGGTTCGTTTTGACGGCCTGAAGCTGGTGTGGCGTGGCCGGGATTACTATGCCTCGGGCGCGAGCGAACGCGAGATTGCTTCCGGAGCCGATACGGCTGGTCTGCAGGGTAAGCTTTCGGAGATCGGCGAGCTGGTCGCGGCTTAATTCCCCATGGCGCTGATTGAAGTCAGGCTGCGACCCACGGGGCCGTGGCGCACAGGTTACCGGGGTGACCGGGAACGGGTCGAAGTGGTTTATCACTCCGACGCTCTGTTCTCTGCGATCACCCATGCCATGCGCGCTCTGGGTTGGATGGACGAATGGCTGGACGCCACAGCGCGCGCCACCGGAGAACCGGCGGTGCGGTTGGGTTCGTTATTTCCTTTTGTGGGGAAGACGCGGCTGGTGGCTCCGCCGAAGAGTGTCTGGCCTCCGACCGGGCGCACGCAGCTGCATTTGAGTTCTGCAAAACTGGTGCCTCTCGAAGTGCTGCGGCAGGGGATGCAGGACGAAGCTCGCTGGGAAGTGGACGGCGAGTGCGAGTGTCTGTTGCCTGCGAATGGCTCGGCTCCGTTCCGGATTGTGGTGCGGGAGTCGGCTGCGGTGGATCGCCTGACGGGTGTGGCTGATGGCCACAAGATGGCGTGTCTGGAGTTTGCTCCGAATGCCGGGCTGTGGGGTGTGTTTTCGACGTCAGATAAGACCTGGGAAACCCGTGTGAAGGCAGCGTTTAAGCTGCTGGCGGATTCCGGGTTTGGCGGCGAGCGTTCGCGTGGGTGGGGTCGGTCGGCCGAGCCTCTTTTCAACGATGCAACGCATCTGTTCCCGGTGGCTTCGCAGGATACTGCCGCGTGGTGGTTGTTGAGCCTGTATTCCCCGGATGAAACCGATTCGGTGGACTGGGCGAAGAGCGAACATGCGGTGACGCTGCGTGGTGGCTGGACGGATAGTCCCGCGGGCGTGGCGCTGAAGAAGCAGGTTCGGCTGGTGGAAGAAGGTTCGGTACTGGCGGCGGGTTCGCTGCGTGGCCGGGCTGTGGATGTGGCACCCGAAGGGTTTGCGCATCCGGTTTACCGGGCGGGTTTTGCGCTGGCGGTGCCGGTACCTGTTCCTGTTGAGGCTGCTCCGAAGAAGAAGGCTCCGAAGGCAGAGCCGGCTGCTCAGGTGGTGGTGGTCGTGGAAGAGCCTGTAGCGGTTGAAGTGGTCGCGGTAGAGGAGACTCCGGCGGTGGTGGCGGAACCGGAACTGGTGGAGGTGACGGCTGAAGTTGTGGCTGAGCCGGAACCGGTTGTGGACGAGGCTGCTGTTGAAGCCGTTACTGAGCAGCCCGCTGTTGAGGCACCGGTAGCGGAAGATCCGGCTGCCGAAGTGGTCGCGGAAGTGTCCGCTGCTGAGGTTGCCGCGGAAGAAACCCCCATTGAAGAGGTGCAGGCATGAAGTATCGTGCAATGGTCCTGACGCCCACGCTGGTGGGTGATGGCAACCGTCTGGCGCCGATCGATTACATGGTCTTCAAGGACCAGGTGAATGTTCTGGATCAGACGCGGATTTTCAAGTTGTTGTCGCGCGGGCCTCGTCTGGACGGGTATTTGGCGCAGCTGAGCAAGGCTACACGGCTGGATTTCGCGTCGTGGGGCGGGTTTGCGCAGAACTATGCGGACCGGCATATTCCGTTCGAGGATCCGTCGTGCACTCCGAACTGGAATGCGTTGACGCCGGAGAGCCTGTTCATTCCGACGTTTGCGTCGGCTGCGGCGGGGCCATACCTGCCGGGGGCGGCGATCAAAGGCGCTTTGCGGACCGCTTACGTGTTTTCGCGCGTGAAGCCGAATGCGATCAAAGATCTGGCTGAGAAGATGGCGGGCGATAAGCCGCCTCGCCGGATTGCGGAGCAACTGGAGAATCAGACGGCTGGCCAGGGCGGGTCGGACAAGATGCGCGCGGTGATGGTGTCCGATTCCGGGGCCACGAAGCGCGATTCGTTCAAGGTCTATATGTGTAAGACCTCGTCGCTGGTACCGAAGGGGCCGACACAGTTTTCGCTCGGTTGGAAGCAGACGGAATTTGCCGAAATGGCGGCTCCGGGGACCATGTTTGAAGGTTCGTGGCGTGAGAGTGAGTTCCTGAATCGCGAGGAAGTCCGGAAGTCGCTGAACTGGAGCAAGCCGGTGAATCACAAGCTGTTGTTTGAGGCTGCGAATCAGCACGCCGCGAAGCAGCTGGAGATTCACGCGAAGTACGCCGAACTGGCCGGGATGGGCGATCTTGCGGGGACCGTGAAGGCTCTGCAGGGGCGTCTGGAAGCGGCTCGGAATGCGGGCTCGTGCCTGTTGGCGCTGGGCTGGGGTGCCGGGTTCCTGAGCAAGTCTGCTGCGATTGGGGCGGATGAAGCGGATCACCGGAAGCTGCTGGGTTTGCTGCCGATGTATGCGCGGGCAATCAAGACCGGCCTGCCTTTCCCGAAGACACGTTGCGTCGTGTTTATGGGGAACCGTCCGGCTGCGTTGCCAGGCTGGGTTGAGCTGCGCGTCGACTGATGATTTCGCGGCGAGAAGCACTGGTGTCGGTTGCCGGTATAGCCGTTGCCGGTCATCTTGAAGGGCAAACGAAGACTCCTATGTACGGGCTGATCGGCAAGATGAAAGCGCTGCCGGGCAAGCGGGATGAACTGGCGGCTGCGGTGCTCGCCGGGTCATCGGACATGCCGGGATGCCTGAGCTACGTTGTGGCGAAGGACCCTGAGGATGCGGACGGGCTGTGGGTCACCGAGGTGTGGGACAGCGAGGCGAACCACAAAGCTTCGCTGAGTTTGCCGGCGGTGAAAGAGTCGATTGCGAAGGGGCGTCCGCTGATTGCCTCGTTCGGGGAATATCACACCACAGAGCCGTTGGGGATTCATTCCGCAAAGTAAAGTCCGTCGGCTGATAGACTCGGAGTCCCGAGGGTAAGCCAATGTGGAACGATACGGAATTACAGCACGACGTCGAGATGGAAGTCGGCTGGGAACTCAGTTCCGGACCGCGCCACATCAGCACAACAGTGAAGGGTGGGGCCGTGGAACTGGTCGGCCAGGTGGACACCTACTGGGAAAAATGGGTTGCTGAGCGAGCTGCCTGGCGTGTGGCCCATGTCAGTGCGGTGACCAATAGTATCCGCGTGGTCGTCCCGTTTGAAGCGTTGCGCGAGGACGACGATATTGCGCTCTCGGCGATGAGCATCCTTGAATGGAATGTTCTGGTGCCGCCCACCGTGGAAGTTGCTGTGACGGGTGGTGTGGTCACGCTCACCGGTAAAGTGGAACGGCATGAGCAGCGGGAAGAGGCTGTCCGGGCGCTTGTGACTTTGCGTGGCATTGCGGGCATCATCGACAAGCTGGCGATTGAGACTGCCGCGACGCACGCGAGTGCTAAAGGGTCGATTGATGCGGCTTTGAAGCGCAACGCTCTGGTGGACAGCAATCACATCAAGGCCCAGGTGCTGCATGGTGTGCCAAGTCTGCGCGGAACGGCGCGTTCCAGGGCAGAGTATGAGGAAGCGATGCACGCTGCCTGGTGCGCTCCTGGCACGACCAGCGTGGAAGATCACATCATCATCGGCACGCTGTAATCAGCAGCATTTCGCTTTGGCGTACTTCTGGCGGAAGCGTTCGTCGCTGAACCGGCGCCACTCGGCCGGGGAATCCGTGACTCCGTGGGCGGCCAGGTGCCGCTGGTAAGCGTTCTGGTCGCCAATCTCCTTCAGAAGGTCCCAGAAGCCTTTGAGGAACGACTTCATATCTGGTCCGCCGCGAGTTTGGTCTGGACGAAGGGTGATTCGACGAGTTTGCTCTTGCTGCTTCCGGACAGGATGCCGATCCACAGGCGAATGCTGTCGGCCAGCACGATCGCAACCAGAATCATGAACGTTCCGCAGACGACGGAATCGAGCTGATTGTTGAAGATCAGGGTTGCCGTGGCGGCGGTTTGCGGGCCTTTGGCGATGGCTTCGGCCTGCGCGAGGAAGCCGACGCGGGGCAGCGGCGAGAAAATCTTCTGCCAGGCCGCCGTGAAGGTAACGGTCACGAGCCAGACCATCGGCATAATCGTAATCCACATATAGCGCGGGCCATGCATCTTCAGGATGATTGTGGTGGCGACGGCGAGCGCAATCGAGGCCAGTAACTGGTTGGCGATGCCGAAGAGCGGCCAGAGGGAGTTGATACCGCCGAGAGGATCGCGCACGCCCTGGATCAGGAAGTAGCCCCAGGCGGCAACGATGATCGCGGAGGTAGCGATCACGCCCGGCATCCAGCTGGTGCGGCCCAGTGGCTTCGAAATGTGGCCCAGAATGTCCTGCAGCATGAAGCGGCCCACGCGGGTGCCGGCGTCGATGATGGTCAGGATAAACAGCGCCTCAAACATGATGGCGAAGTGGTACCAGAAGCCGAGGACGGCATCGCCACCACCTCCGCTGGAGAAGATGTGCGCCATGCCGAGAGCGAGCGACGGCGCTCCTCCGGTGCGGCCAAAAAGCGTGGTTTCGCCAACGCTTTTCGCCATGGCAGCCATGGCGGTGGCGGAGACGGGATAGCCCCAGCCGGTGATGGTTGCGGCGGCGGCTTCGGCGGTCTTACCGACGACTCCGGCGGGTGAGTTTACCGCGAAGTAGACGCCGGGCTGCATGGCGCAGGAGGCGATCATCGCCATAATGGCGACAAAGCTTTCGAGGAGCATGGCACCGTAGCCGACGGGCAGGATGTGGGTTTCGCGGGAGATCATCTTGGGTGTGGTGCCGGAGGAGATGAGGGAGTGGAAGCCCGAGATGGCCCCGCAGGCGATGGTGATGAAGCAGAACGGGAAGATTTTGCCCGCGAAGACGGGCCCGGTGCCATCGACGAAGCGGGAGAGCGCGGGCATTTGCAGCTCCGGGCGGACGACGAGGATGCCCATGGCGAGCATCCCGATGACGCCGAGCTTCACGAAGGTGCTGAGGTAGTCTCGGGGGGCGAGCAGTAACCAGACGGGCAGGGCACTGGCGAAGAAGCCATAGATGATGATGGCTATCGCGATTCCCATAGCGGAGAGCGTGAAGACGGGCGCGAGGCTGGCTGATTCCGCGACCATCTGGCCGCCGAAGACCGAGGCGAGGACCATGAGGAAACCAATGGCCGAGACTTCGAGAACTTTACCGGGCCGCCAGTAGCGGAGGTAGAGGCCCATAAAGACAGCGATGGGCATGGTGGCGGCGATGGTGAAGGTGCCCCAGGGGCTTCCGGCGAGAGCGTTGACGACGACGAGCGCGACGACGGCCAGCAGGATGATCATGATGAGCAGGACCGTGACAAGGGCGACCGCTCCGCCGACCTTGCCGATTTCCTCGCGGGCCATTTGGCCGAGGGTCTTGCCGTCGCGGCGGACCGAGGCGAAGAGAATGACAAAGTCCTGAATGGCGCCACCGAGGACGGCACCGGCGATGATCCATAACGTTCCGGGGAGGTAGCCGAATTGCGCGGCCAGTACGGGGCCGACGAGAGGACCGGGACCGGCGATGGCGGCGAAGTGGTGGCCGAAGACGATCCATTTATTGGTGGGGACGAAATCGTGGCCGTTCTCGAGACGCTCGGCAGGTGTGGCCCGGACGGGATCGAGGGCCATGACTTTGGCGGCGATGAAGGCCCCGTAGAAGCGGTACGCGATGAGGTAAGTACAGACGGAGGCGATGACCAGCCAGATCGAGTTGATCGACTCGCCGCGGCTTGCGGCGATGGCTCCGAGCGAGATGGCTCCGGTCGCGGCCAGCGTTATCCACAGAAGGGTTTTGAGGAAGCGCATGAGAGGGATAGTCTCAAGTGTAACGAGGGATGTGTTGCGGCGGGTGTGGCAGGCGATGCAACCACTGGGGAAATCCTGTGGCATAATTGGGGTCACATTCCGGAAACGGGAAGGGGCACGGCGTATGAAAAAAGCTCTCCTATATATGATGGCGACCGCGATGGTGGTCAGCAGTGCATTCGCGCAGGCGACTGGCGGTGCGGCAGGTGGTGGCGCGGCTGGCGGGACTACCGGGGGGACCACCGGAGGGACCACCGGCGGTACGACGGGTGGTGGCATCGGAGGGGGCAATACGGGCGGAGGGAATACTCCGGGTACAACACGTATCCCGACTGGCAACACCAGCCCGAACAATCCGTCGCAACAGCAGCAGCCAGGCATGGACTTCCCGCGCGTCATTTTTCTGAGCGGTAAGGTGATGATGGATGATGGCACTCCGGTGCCTTCCAATGTGGTGATCCAGCGGGTCTGCAATGGCAGTCCGCAATCGGTGGCTTATACCGACAGCAAAGGGCATTTCAGCTTCCAGTGGGGGCAGTCGAACGGCATGATGATGGACGCGTCGCAGTCCGCGGCGGGCGGTGGGTTTCCGAGTCCTCGGGGTATTTCCAGTTCCATGGGGACGAGCGGCGGTGGGCCTTCCATGGCAGGATGCGAGCTTCGGGCGGACCTGGCGGGTTATCGGTCGGACATGGTGAATCTTTTCAACCGGCAGCAGATGGATAACCCGGATGTTGGGATTATTGTGCTGCACCGCCTGGGGAATGTGGAGGGCCTGTCGATCAGCGCCACCACTCTGGCTGCGCCGAAGGATGCGAAGAAGGCCTACGAAAAAGGGTTGCAGTTGGTGCTGAAGAACAAGCCGGAAGATGCCTTGAAGGAGTTCGACAAGGCGGTCGCCTCATACCCGAAGTTTGCGGATGCGTGGGTGAGTATCGCAAAGATTCGCCTTGGACAGAAGGACGAGGAGGGCGGCAAAGAGGCTTTGCTGAAGGCGCTGGAGGCTGATGGCAAGCTGGTGCTGCCGCATATCGAACTGGGGATGATTGCAGCGCGGGGTAGTAAGTGGGCCGAGGCCGCTCCGTACCTGGAAAAGGGTTTGAAGCTGGATCCGGTTGATTACCCGCTGGCCTGGTATGCC
>CANIHR010000136.1 GCA_947467185.1 Bryobacterales bacterium | reverse complement strand
TGGGTGAACGCTAAGCCAGAAATCTTTATTGGGATCCTGAAGCAGAACGTGTTCATCGTTGTCGCCTACACGGCGTATGGTTCCGCTCCGGACTATGTTCAAACCATCAACAAGGACGTACGCTGGGTTGCCGACCTTTTGTCGCGGGCATCACAATAGATACGGACAGTCCATAATTTCGCCAACTGCGGCACCCACCTGATCCTCGAATGCCTCTCGACTGACATGACGCTCAGCGACATCGACAGCGCCTTCCACAACGCATTCCCCCACGCCGCCCTGACTGAAGTCCTGAAAGTCGCTGCGAGCTTCCCTCCTGCGCCCCTCGGCATCTCCATCCTCCCCCGAACTGCTAAAATTCAAAGAAATGTACCGTTTCGCCACAGGCGCCATCACAGACGAGTTCTCCAGCGACATCGCAGTAGCCGCCGCAGCCATGAAGGACCTCGGCATGAAGGGCGCCGAACTGCGCGTCGTCAACGGCAAGAACATCATGGACCTCACCGACGCCGAGATTGCCCAGACCATGGACATCCTCCGCGCCAACAACCTCGAAGTGATCTCCATCGCCTCGCCCGTCCTGAAATGCACCCTGCCCGACGCCCCCGAAGTCGACTCCCGCTTCCAGCAGGACCAGTTCAACGCAAAGCACACCTTCGAAGACCAGCCCCGCCTCGCCGAACGCGCCTTCGAAATCGCCAAACTCACCGGCGCCAAAATCGTCCGCGTCTTCTCCTACTGGCGAGTCGTCACCCCCGAAGTCGTCTTCGAACGCGTGGTCGACGCCCTCCAGGACCTCTCCGATAAAGCGCAGAAACACGGCCTCATCATCGGCATCGAAAACGAGCACGCCTGCAACATCGCCACCGCGCAGGAAACCGCCAAAGTCCTCGCCGCCATCGACCACGAAAACCTCCAGGTCGTCTGGGACCCGGCCAATGCCTACATCTCCGGCGAAAAGCCCTACCCGAGCGGCTACCGCCTCCTCGACCCCACCCGCATCGGCCACGTCCACGTGAAGGACTGCCGCCTCACCGTGGACGCCAACGGAGCCCACAAGCCAATCTGGGGAGCTGTGGGAACCTGCGACATCGACTGGAAAGGCCAGATCGAAGCCCTCGCCGCCGACGGCTACCGCGGCTACCTCCACCTCGAGACCCACTGGCCCGGCCCGGATGGCAACAAGTTCGAAGGCAGCAAAATCTGCGGCCAGAACCTGCAGAAGTTAGCCGGAAACTAACAGCGTCCCCTTACCTCGGCCGAACCGTACCCAGCCCCCCATCGACCCCGATGACCTGCCCGGTGATCCACGAATTGGCCGGATCAACCAGGAACGCCATCGCGGACGCCACATCCTCCGGCGTTCCAATGCGCCCCAACGCGTGCATTCCCTGCGACGCCTTCAGCGCTCCCTCGTTCTGAGTGATGCGGCTGGTGAGTGGCGTCGAAACCAGCCCCGGCGCCACGCAGTTCACCCGAATATTGCGGGCACCGTAAGTCGCGGCGGCCGACATGGTGAGGCTGATGACGCCCCCTTTCGCCGCAGCGACCGCCTCATGATTCGCGAACCCCGCCCGCGCGGCAGCCGTGGCGCACAGCACAATCGAGCCCCCCGTGTTCATCATCGCCCGAGCCCCGGCGCGCAAGGTTGCAAACGCCGTAGTCAGACTCAGGTCGATGGTGGCCCGCCACTCCTCCTGGGTCGTCAGATGAGCTGGCTTCAGCATCAGCGACCCCGCACAGTTCACCACCGCATTCACCGGCCCGAACCGCTGTACCGCGTGGTCCAGAGCGTCGAAGCTGGTAGCGTCCACCACGATGTGCTCCGCCCCGAGTTCAGCGCCCAGTGTGGCCAGGCTGGCCTCGGTACGTCCGGCGAGGATTACCTCATTGCCATCCGCGCGCAGACGGCGAGCCAGCGCGGAACCAATTCCACCCGCGGCCCCAATCAGGAAAACTCTCATACCCTCTGGATGCCGTAGCGAGTTGCCACAGGTCAGAAAGATCAACCGTTCGCTTCCGGCCCCGTCAAACTAACCCAGTCACAATAATTTTCAGAAAATCGACACAACGGTTTCAATAGCTTAGGGCTGACCTGGCCCGTTCCTGCACGCCGCCCCTGTTACTCCTCAAGCCAGAAGGAGTCAACATGTCAACCGAATCGCAGCTCAGAGCCAACCAGCAGAACGCCCAGTATTCCACCGGGCCTCGCACAGAAGAAGGGAAATCGCGCGCCCGCTTCAACGCCCGCCGCCACGGCCTCACCGGCCAGTTCTATGTCATGGACGAATACGACCGTCAGGCGTACCAGACCTTCGAATCCGGAATCATGAGCGACCTCTCTCCCGAAGGCCCCTACGAACGGCAACTCGCCATCTCCATCGCGCAGGACCACTGGCGCATGAACCGCGCGAAAGGTATCGAGTTCAACACCATGGGAGTCCGCCAGAACCAGCACGACATCGACGCCGATTCTCCCGAAGCCGAAACCGCCGTCTCCAACGCCCAAACCTGGAACTCCGACAACAGGGCCTTCGCGAACATGGCCCTTTATGAAACCCGCCTGAACCGCATCATCGCGCGCAATCGCAAAGAACTCACTGAACTCCAGACCGCCCGCAAAGCCGTCGAAGCCCTTGCCATGGAAGAAGCTGAACTCTTCCTCGCCCACCAGTTAGCGCAAAACATCCCCGAAGATCACGAAACCATTAAGGTGAATGGCTTCGTTTTTTCCATCGGCTGGCTCTACGAAAAAATGCAGCACAAACAAGTGATCGCCGAAGCCCGCTGGTACAAATCCCAGGGCTGGGACTACACCAAACGCCCGCCCTTCAACCTCTTGAAATTCCCGAAAGCGGCCTGACTGCCGTGTTCTTACTTCCCGTCGGTGGCCAGCACGTCCCACTTTTCCCCGAAGAATCCGGCCAGTGCGACCTTACCAGGCCACCGCTTGTCCGCCGGCACCGAAATATCGATTACCGCGTAATCCGGCAACTCCGCCACCTGCCACGAGTTGCTCCCGTTCGCCGATTCCCGGAAGGTAAACCCGCTGTTGATCACCACATACTTCTGCGGATTCAGCGGATTCGGGTACACCAGCACCGGAACATTCGTCGCCCCGGCAAACTTGCGCCCACCCACCGTCACGCCCTCGCTCGTCCACTGCACCGGCAGCTGAGCGGCAATCCGCGCCAGCACTTTATTGCTCGAAGGGTCGCCCCACAGCACCAGATTGCTGCTCGCGATATCGGCATCCGTGATGGCCGAATCGTCCTTCACCGGAGTGTCGCCCCGGAACAACCCGCGCCACTGCGAAATCGCCCGAGCCTGCTCACTTGCCACCCACTTGCCCACCGCCTCATTCAGCGGAGCGCCAGTCGGCCGCACCATCACAAACCGGTCCAGAAACGCATCGTCAATCGGACCCTGCAGCCCATGCCGCTTCGCCAAACCACTAACCTCGCCGGTCTCCCACTTGCCCGCAACTTTGCGCAGATGCGCTGTCCACGACCCATCGCTCAAAGCCCCCGGCACCGTCAAAGTCTGGCCATCGATCACCACCGTGACCTTCGAAGCCACGTTCAGCAGATTCGCCGCCGCCCCCATCTCGAAGCTCACCGCCGACGCGTTCACTGTCGTCGCACGAACCGTGTGATCGCCCTCAACCGACGCCTCCACGCGAGCCCGATCCCAGTGCTTCTCCAGGCCATCCACCACCACCCAGCGCATCCGGTTGTACTTCAGCGTCCACGTCGTGAACTTCACCGTCCGCGGCCACGCATCCCGACCCCGTGCCGCAATCGCGTCAATCTTCTCCGAAATCTGCACCTTCGAAAGCGGCGTATACGCGTGCCCGATGTTCAGACCCCACACGCGCTGCAGCGTCAGACCCTCGGCCTCCATGTTGCGCGCCATAATGTCCGCCGCCTGCCGCTGCGGATCCTGATCGCCGTTATAAGCCACCACCGGCAGATTGAAGAAGTTCGCCGCATAATCGGTCGCGTTCGTCAGGTGATACAACTTCTCTTCCCACCACGTCGGCTGATACTTCGCGGCCTTCTGGTACTCCAGCGTCTCCGCGAAACCGGCCCCCGGCGCAGCCGCCGCGAACTGCGACCCCGAATGCGCCGCCAGATGCCACACCGACGCACCACCCATGCTGAAGCCCCGCAGCAGCAACCGATTCGCGTCCACGCTGTAGTGCTTCTTCACATCGTCGAGCGCTTCGAACAGATCCACTTCGCCGGCGAACTTGCTCGCATTGCAGTACCGCCCATACAGGTGCAGAATAATCGTGTCCGTCGGCTGAAACTCGCCCGCATTTTGCAGCCGGTCATAGATGAAATCGACCTCGTTCAGCGTCTCGCTCCGCCCGTGAAACCAGGTATCCACGCGCCAGTGATGCGGCTTCTCCGGCCCGAACGTCGGAGGCAAAACCAGGCCATACGGCTGCACGCTGCCATCGATCTTCGACACATACGCCCGCACCGTCAAGCCAGGCTGAGAAGCCCACGGGGCCTGACCCTTCGCCAGCAGCTCCGCTCGCTCATTGCCGATCCGCAGCAGTTCCTTCGCCCGGAAAATCTGCTCCGGACGGAAGAACTCATTCCCCTCCAGAGCGAACCGGACGGCCTTATGAAACACCTCAGCGTCGGCATAAAGCGCATGGCCTTTCACCGCGTCCAACTTCACGCGCAGACGGTCCAGGCCAGCCCGCAGAGCCTTCTGGTCGGCCTCCGGAACGGCAATCCCGGGCGACGGCAGCGGCTTGTTATTCGCCTGACCAAACAGCGTGGGAACGCAAAGAAACGCAGCAAACAGAACGTATTTCACAGCAACCAGACTACAATGCAATGGATCATGCGCTGCCTCCTTGCCCTGTCACTCTGCGTCTCCGCTTTCGCTCAATCGGATCGCTGTCAGGCTCTTCGTGACCTCCGTCTCCCTCGCGTCGAACTCAGCGAAACCACCTGGAGCGCCGCAACTACAACGCTGCCCGCCCACTGCCTCGTCCGCGGAGCCATCGACAAACGCACCGGTTTCGCGAATAAGACCTTCTACATCGGCTTCGAATTGCGCCTCCCCGACACCTGGCAGGGGCGCTTCCTCTTTCAGGGCGGAGGCGGCATGGATGGCGTCGTCCGCCCCGCCACCGCGCCCATGAACGGCACCGCCCCCGCGCTCGCCCGTGGTTTCGCCACCGTCTCTACCGATGCCGGTCACCAGGGAGCCGCGCCCGATCCCGCTTCTGACGCCAGCTTCGCGCAGGACCAGCAGGCCCGCATCGATAACGCCTACCGGTCTATTGGCCGAGTTGCGGAAGTCTCGAAGGCTCTCATCGAAGTCCGCTACGGCCGCAACCCCGACCGCACTTACTTCGCTGGCTGCTCCAACGGAGGTCGCCAGGGCCTGATGGCCGCCCAGCGCTTTCCCCTCGAATTCGACGGCATCATCTCCGGAGCCCCGGCCTTCCGCGTCACCCATGCCGCCATCGGTTCCGCCTGGGAAACCATCGCGCTCACCAACATCGCTCCCAAAGATGCCGCCGGAAACCCGATACTCAGTCAGGCGTTTTCGAACGATGATCTGAAGCTCGTCGCCGATCGCATCCTCGACCAGTGCGACCAGTTGGATGGCGCAAAAGACGGCCTCGTCTTCAATACCAAAGCCTGCAAATTCGACCCCGCGCCACTGACCTGTCGCGGTGCCAGGACCGCCACCTGCCTCAGCGAACAGCAGGTACAGGCGCTCCATAAGGTCTTCGCCGGACCCACCAACTCCCGAGACGAAGCCCTCTACTCCGACTGGCCCTGGGACCCCGGTCTGGCCGGTCCCGAATGGCGCGCCCTCAAGCTCGGAACCTCAACCACAGGGAAGCCCAATTCCCGTGACTACAGCCTCATGCTCGAAGGTCTGAAGGGCTACTTTTTCTGGCCCCCCGACCCGAACTTCAACCCCCTGAAATTCGACTTCGACAAGGATCCCGCCCGTGTCACCGACACTGCGAACCTGCAGGATCCGACCTCGACCCACTACAGCACTTTCACGCAGCACGGCGGCAAGCTGCTGCTCTATCACGGCATGGCCGATCCGTTCTTCTCCGCGAACGACACCGCTCGTTATTACGAGAGCCTCGACAACACCGCCAACTGGGCCAGCCTCTTCCTTGTCCCCGGCATGGCGCACTGCGCCGGTGGTCCCGCTCTCGATACTTTCGACAGCCTCACCGCCATAGTCGACTGGGTGGAAAAAGGTATCGCACCGCAGAGTATGGAAGCCCGTGGCAGGGCCTTCCCGAACGTTACCCGTCCCCTCTGCGCCTACCCGAAATACGCGGCGTTCGACGGTACCAATTACGTATGCCGGTAGAGCATCACGGAGAACACATCGGCGACCTGTTTCCCGGCGATTTCCGTCGCGCGAAGGGTCAGCTTCCCCCGGCCTTTGGGCAGCGAAACGCGCCCCAGAGAGAGCGGTTTGAACTCCTTGTAATAGCCCTCAATCCGCACCACCCGGTCGTTCGTCGCGCCCTGTAACGGTGGGTCGAATGCCGCCGCCACTTTGGCCTTCGCGGACTTGCCCAGCAGGTTCATCTCAATGGTCGAGCCAACATTCTCGGCTGCGCACGTGTACTCGATGACGACATCGAATTCCCCGGCTTTGCCGACCTCGACATCCCACGACATTTCGCCCTCTTTGGAGGTCCAGTTCGTGAAGAATGTGCTGTTCGGATATTTATTGCTCCGCGCCACGCCGCCCGCTGGTTTGCCATCCCGAGCCGGCAGCCACGTCAGCTTCGAATAGCCCACCGGGAACGGGCGGTCATCGGGACCCGCGAACGGGAATACCTCGGCGGACCACTCCGCGACCGCCTTCTTGAGCTGAGAGGTTACGGCCGGTTGAGCGGCACCGACGTCCTTCGTCTGCCCGGGATCCGCCACCATGTCGTACAGTCGGCCCTGGTCGTCCAGGCGATACTGTTGCGTCCGAACACTCACCTTCTTGTTGTTCGTCGAAAAGATCATCCGGTCGGGCCAGTTCACTGGTGTCTTGCTCGTCAGCAACGGCGTCAGTGCCTTGCCGTCGAGCGGTTTCTTGGAATCGAGCTTTACGCCCGCGAGATCCGCCAGGGTCGGCAGCAGATCAATCGCTCCGGCGATCTGTGGAATCTTCGTCCCACCGGGGATTCGCCCCGGCCAGCGCATCATCAAAGGCGAACGGACCCCGCCCTCGTCGGTCGAACCCTTCCGGCCCCGCATCCCGCCATTCCACCGGGCGCTCGCCGGACCGTTGTCGCTCAGGTACAGCACGATCGTGTCATTCGCCAGTTTCAGGTCATCCAGCTTCTGCAGGACCCGGCCCACATTCCAGTCGATGTTCTCGCACATCGCCAGCGCCGCCCGCGTCATGCCGAGGTCTTCTTCCTCCGGCTTGTCGTTCTTCATCACCGGGTCCATGTGGCTGAATTTCTCCCAGTACTTCTCGGGAACCTGCATCGGAGAATGTGGGGAGTTGTAGGGCAAATAACAGAGGAACGGCTTCGTCCGGTTCTTCTCCATGAACGCCATCGCGTGGTCCGTCAGGTCATCCACCACGTAGCCCTTGCCCCACACAAACTCGCCGTTGTGATCCAGAATCGTGTCGAAGTAGTTCGGCCAGTGGCCCGCCGTCATCCCGTAATACTCGTCAAACCCGCGGGAATTCGGGTGATACGGTGCCTGCGACCCGTTGTGCCACTTGCCGAACGCTCCCGTCGCATAGCCGCTCGGTTTGAACGTGTCGGCCATCGTCCGCTCGTCGAGGTTCAACCGTTCCAGACCCTCGGAAACGCCCCGGACGCCGCCTCGCGGGTGATACCGGCCGGTCAGTAATTCCGCCCGCGTCGGCGAGCACAGAGGACACACGTAGAAGCGGTCAAACAAGGCCCCGTCGCGGGCCAGCGAATCGATGTTGGGAGTGGAAAGGTTCTTGTTGCCGGTGACCGAGAGGTCGCCCCACGCCTGGTCATCCGACAGGATCAGCACAATGTTTGGCCGGCGCGTCTCCGCACCCAGGGCAATCGGGGCAGCCGCCAGCAGGCTCAAGACTTCACGTCGGGAAAGCATTCCGACAGTTTATATCGCGGTGCGTGCCGAGAACGGAGCCTGCCGGATTTCGAGACAGCCCTTGCCGGTGGGCAAAACCTTGCCCGGATTCAGTCGCCCCGAAGGATCGAACAGCGTCTTGAAGCGGCCAATGTAATCCAGCGTGTCGGGCTTGAACAACTGAGCCATCAGCTCATTCTTTTCCATGCCCACGCCATGCTCGCCCGTGATCGACCCGCCCACCGAAATGCAGTAGCTCAGAATCGCCTCGCCGGCATTCTTAGCCCGTTCCAGTTCGTCGGGAATTCGCGCATTGAACAGGATGATCGGGTGCATGTTGCCATCGCCCGCGTGGAAGATGTTGCTGATGCCCAGGTTGTACTTCTTCGCCACTTCGCCGATGTAGCGCAGCGTGGGAGCGATCTGCGTCCGCGGCACCACGCCATCCTGCACGTAGTACGACGAACTCACGCGGCCCACCGCGCCAAAAGCGTTCTTGCGGCCCTTCCACAACAGGTCCCGTTCGTCCGCCGTTTTCGCCACGCGGAACTCCCGAGCGCCGCACTGTTCGCACACCTGGCGGATCTGTTCGGTCTGCTCTTCGACGGCCTCGACCAGGCCTTCCAGCTCAATCAGCAGGACCGCCGCCGCGTCCATCGGATACCCTGCGTGGGTGGCTTCTTCCACCATCCGCAGCATCTCGCCGTCCAGCATCTCGACGGCGACGGGGGTAATCGCCCGAGCCGTAATCTGCGCCACGGTATCGGCGCAATCGGAGGCCGAATTGTAGATCGCGAGAATCGTCTTGATCTTTTCGGGCTGCCGCATCAGGCGCACGATCACCTTCGTGACCAGCACCATCGTGCCTTCCGAACCCGTCAGCAGCCCGACCAAGTCGTAGCCCGGCGAATCCAGTTCCTTGCCGCCGGTTTCATGAATGGTGCCGTCGGGTAGCACGAATTCCAGGCCCAGAACGTGGTTCGTCGTGACGCCGTAAGCCAGCGTATGGGGTCCGCCCGCGTTCTCGGAGACATTGCCGCCGATAGTGCAGGCCCGCTGACTCGAAGGGTCGGGAGCGTAGAAATACCCCATCTCCTGAACCGCGAGTGAAATATCCAGATTGACCACGCCCGGCTGGACCACCATGCGCTCGTTCTCGAGATCGATCTCGAGAATCTTGTTCATCCGCGAGAAGCCGATGATGACGCCGCCAACCCGCGGGATCGCGCCACCGCTCAGGCCGGTACCAGCTCCGCGGCCGACAATCGGAACGCCGAATTCCTCCGTCGCCTTCACAATCGCCGAAACTTGTTCGGTCGACTGCGGAAACACGACCATCTCGGGCTTCGCCTTGTCGACGCTGCCGTCGTACTCGTACAGCAGCAGGTCTTCGGGCTTATCGAGATAGCCCTTCGCGCCAACAATTTCGATCAGCTTCCGTTTGGCTTCCGGAGGCAGGGGACGGCGTTCAAACTCCAGGGTTTCCATGGCGATCTAGAGCATCGAACCGATGTGCTGCAGCATCTGCGGCGAGTTCCACGGCTGCACCGAGATGTACTTCTCGATGACCTTGCCGCTCCGGTCGATCAGGTAGCTTTCCGGGTACTGCACAGTGCCGTAGCGCGAATTGATGGTCTGTTCCGGGTCCCGGGCGGTCGGATAAGCGAGCGGGTTCTTCTGCAGGAACTTCTTGTAGAGTTCCGGGTCCTTATCCACGCTGACGCCCAGAATCACCAGGCCCTTCGGCCCCAGTTCGCGGGCCATGTCGTTCAGGCCAGGGATTTCTTCGATGCAGGGTGGGCACCAGGTGGCCCAGAAATTGAGGAGCAGCAGTTTGCCGCCAAAGTCCTTCTGCGTGACATTCTTGCCCGCGTCGGTCGTGATCGCGAAATCCGGCGCCGTATCTCCGGCGTTAACGATGGTCTCGTGGAGTGACGAGTAGAGCGCGAAGCAAAAGACTGCAACCGATGCCAGCAGGGCGGTGTGGAGTATGCGATCCGGTTTCATGCGTAGTTATCTATAATTCTAACGGAGCCTCGCGGGCGTTTCTTCCCACAACTTTCCAGCCACATGATTATTTCCAAGAAGGTCGAATTCTCGGCTTCTCACATTTGCCGGTCGCCGCAGCTGAGCGATGAAGAAAACCTGCGCGTTTATGGCCCGGCGGCGAACCCCAACAGCCACGGCCACAACTATATCGTTGAGGTTGCGATTGAAGGCGAGCCCGATCCGGTGACGGGCATGATCCTCGATCTGAAGCACCTCAAGGACATCCTGGAAGAGCGGATTCTGAAGGTTTACGACCACCGGTTGCTCAACGTGGAAGTCGATTCCTTTGCCACAAAGGTGCCGACGGTCGAAAATATGGCCATCGACATGTGGCAGCGGATTGAAGCCCATATCGATGCCACCGGACGGGCGCGGCTGTTCTCGGTCCGGGTTCACGAGACCAACGAACTGTTCGTGGAGTACCGAGGCGAAGCGTGACCGTCCACCTGAGCCGCAAATACGTGTTTTTCGCTGCCCACCGGCTGCACGCGCCGGGTTTGTCCGACCAAGCGAACCGCGCTCTCTACGGTAAGTGCAACAATCCAAACGGTCATGGCCACAATTACGAAGTGGAACTGACGGTTGCCGGTGAAGTGGATCCGGTCACCGGACGGTCGGTCGACCTCCGTCAGCTGGACGCTCTGTGTGAGCAGCAGATTCTCGCCCCGTTCCGTTACCGCAACCTGAACACCGAGGTGGAGGAGTTCCGCAACGGGAATCCGACCACCGAAAATCTGGCTACAGTAGTGGATGATCGGTTGCGCGCGGTCTGGAATCAGTGGTTTAGCGGTGCGGGGCCAAAACTTGAAAAGATTCGCATCTGGGAAACGGAACGAAACATCTGTGAAGTCGAAGGCCATGAATCGTAAACGCGCTGAAGTAAAAATTCTGGAACCGAAAGAAGCGGACAAGCCAATCGCCCCGTTCATCACGGGCATGCTCGACGCCCTCGGCGAAGACCCGAAGCGCGAAGGCCTGCTGCAGACTCCGCACCGCGTGGAGAAAGCCATGCGCTTCCTCACCAGCGGCTACCAGACCGACATCGCCAAGATCGTCAACAAGGCCATTTTTGAGGTCAAGTACGACGAGATGGTGATCGTGAAGGACATTGAGTTCTTCAGCATGTGCGAACACCACATGCTGCCGTTCTACGGCAAGATGCACGTGGCGTATCTGGCCAAAAACAAAGTGATTGGGCTCTCAAAGCTGCCCCGCATCGTGAACGCCTTCGCTCGTCGGCTACAGATTCAGGAACGGCTGACCCAGCAGGTTGCCCAGTGCATTCAGGACCATCTGGACCCGCTCGGCGTGGGTGTCGTCGTCGAAGCACAGCACTTCTGCATGATGATGCGCGGCGTGGAAAAACAGCAGTCGTCCACCGTGACCAGCGCCATGCTGGGCGCTTTCCGCGACAACAAGGAAACCCGCGACGAGTTCCTGGCTCTGATACGAAAAAGCTAGTCTTTCGGCCTCGGGGTCAGGATTGTCAGCCTCATCGGAGATTTGCCCGGGTCCACTTTTGCGATCCGGGTGGTGAACGTGGCCGAAGCCGCCGGAGTAATCACCCGGGCCGCATGTTCGCGGGATGAATCCGTCCCGGACAGCACAAACACCTGAGGTGTGGGCACGAAGATCTCCAGAACGTGGATCGTCTCGGTGCCGGTGAAAAACTCGACCCGCAGTTCCTGGTCTTCCCGCAGCGCTTTCTGCATGCCCTGCAACTGGCCGAGGATGATGGGGCCGATTTCGACCGGAGCGGCCGACGGTTTGGCGGCAGCGTCCGCCGCTTTCGTTGGTTCCGGCCCGGCCAGACTACCGAGGACGTTCCGTTTGGTAGCCTCGATAGCCTGATCGGCCAGTACTTTACCTATGTTGCCCAGCGCCATGCCCCGATCCTAACACTGGACCGGGGTCAGCGACTACGGTCTACTGCGTCCGCGCACTTCTGCAGGGTCTGGCTGATCGAAAGGCTGCCGCCACCATACAGCAGCGACGGTTGCCCGTTGCGCCAGTCAAACGCGCAGATATTGGGGTCGGTGGCCTTATATTTCTCGTGAACCTCCCGCAGGATTTCCTCCGGCGCTTTCCCGAAATGTCCGGAAAGCGAATGGTTGAGCCGCCCCACTGCTCCCTGGAACTGCGCCCGACCTGCCGGAGTCATGGCGAAGCGGATATCGTCGGCAGTCGCGACGGGCCTCACCACTGCCCGTTTGGGTGGCGGAGGACGAACTTCCGGCGGATGCCGTGTTTCGCGGAGCTGGATTTCGGGCGCAGAGAACGGATAGCGCCGCCAGGCGAGGAAGCCGCTTACGGCCACCAGGAAGGCGGCCGCGACCGCGATCAGGGGCCTCCGCCATTGGTTCCACCTCTCTGTCGGGGGTGAAGTATCCGCGTGGGGAGGTGGTGCCGCGGCCGGCGCGGCTACGGGAGGGGCTGCCGGCGCTTTATTCGTGCGGCGGACCTTGATCAGCCGCTGCAGTTCCTCCTGGGCCGCGTTGTACTGCGCCCGGGCCTGAATCATCTCAGCCCGATGCTCGTTCCGCTCCCGCTCCAGTTCCATCCGGGACTTAAAGGCCTCGGTACGGACCTTCGCCAGTTCAGCAAAGGCATCCCCCACCAGCCTGGACGACGTAACCGGGTCGTCCGGCGCCAAAGTCCCCACCTCGACGCTCTTTGTGCGCGCGGCGTCTTTGAGTGTGGCGGCCTCCGCCCGGACAGCATTCAGTTCATTTCGAAGTTCCAGAGAGGCTCGAATTGCCCTCTCCGCTGCTCTCTCCTTCTCCTCCAGTTGCTGCTGGAGGCTCACCAAATCCGTGCTGAACGATGTTTCGATGACATCGCCATCGGCAGAATCCTGCCGGACAGCGGTGCCCTCGCGCTCCGCGATGCCGGTACCGACCTCGCCCTCCAGATAGGCAAGGCTCGGGCGGACCGGCGCACGCGGTGCGCCTCCTTCCAGTTCTGACATTTTGGGGATCTCCCGATGATCTATCGGTTCAAATTGGAACAAACTTTAGGGTTCGTGTGCAGGAATGGTACATTCTCCGGTACGTGTCAGAATCGATGAAGATGAAATCGCTCGAAATCGTGTTCTTCGATGCCGGTGGGGGACATCGCAGCGCGGCCAACGCTCTGAGTGAGGTCGTCCGCCAGGAAGGCCGCGAATGGAATGTCCAGCTGATGAATCTGCAGGAGTTGCTGGACGAGATGGATGTCTTCCGCAAGCTCACCGGGATTCGGCTGCAGGACATCTACAATCTGCTGCTGCAGAAGGGCTGGACGCTGGGGACCCCACAACTGCTGCCGCTGATGCACGGTGTGATCCGGGTGATGCACGGCCAGCAGGTCGACATGCTGGAGAAATACTGGCGCGGGAAGAACCTGGACATGATTGTTTCGGTGATCCCGAACTTTAACCGGGCACTGTTTCAGGGGCTGGCGAAAGCGATGCCTGGCGTGCCGATGGTGACGATTCTGACCGACATGGCCGACTATCCTCCGGCCTTCTGGATTGAAAAGCAGGATCAGTACTTCATCTGTGGAACGGAAAAAGCCCGGCAGCAGGCGATTTCGATGGGGAACGCGCCGGAACGGGTGTTTCTGACGTCGGGCATGATTCTGCACCCGAAGTATTACCTGCCGGTGGAAGTGGACCGGACGCGGGATCTGGAAGCTCTGGGGCTGGATCCGAAGCTGCCAACGGCGCTGATGATGTTTGGCGGCGAGGGTTCAGCGAAGATGCTGGACATCGCACGGCAACTGAACGCGAGTTCGCTGAATCTGCAGATGATTGCCATTTGCGGGAAAAACGAGAAGCTAAGGCGCGATCTGCAGGATATGCCGCGGCGGATTCCGATGCACATTGAGGGCTTCACTCGCGAGGTGCCGCGCTTCATGAAGCTGGCGGACTTCTTCATTGGCAAGCCGGGGCCGGGGAGCATCTCCGAGGCCATCATGATGGGCTTGCCGGTGATTGTGGAGTGCAACGCGTGGACTCTGCCGCAGGAACGCTACAACGCGACCTGGGTGGAAGAGAAGGGCGTCGGCATCGCGCTGAAGAGCTTCAGCAAGGGCGTGGTGCCTGCCGTGACACGCATGGTGGACGCCTCGCAAAGAGCGGCGTTCTCAGCCAGTGTGCGGGCGATTGAAAATCGGGCGGTCTACGAGATTCCCGAGATTCTGGCCGGGATCCTGGCGAAGCACTAAAGCCGCTGGCGTTGCTGAAACGCCGGGCTTTCCACGATGGCTTCGAGTAACGTAACGAAGCGATAGCCATCGGCGGCGACGCGCTGGCGGATGGTATCGACCGCTTGCCGGTCGGACAGTTCCAGGCCGCGTCCGAGCGCAAAGGTCATCATCTTTTCGACGAAGTTGCGGACGAAGGTGTCGGGGTTCTCGCGCAGGATTTTGCGGAGTTCGTCGGGCCGGTTGAAGGTCTGACCGCCGGGGAGCTTGCCGGAGCTGTCCACCACAAATTTGCCGTCGTGGGTGCGCCAGCGGCCGGAGGCGTCGTAGTTTTCGAGGCCAAAACCGATGGGGTCCATCTGGTTGTGGCAGACGGCGCAGGCAGGGTTGGCGCGGTGCTGTTCGAGGCGCTGGACCGATGGGGTCCATCTGGTTGTGGCAGACGGCGCAGGCAGGGTTGGCGCGGTGCTGTTCGAGGCGCTGG
>CANIHR010000135.1 GCA_947467185.1 Bryobacterales bacterium | reverse complement strand
CCGAAGTCGTTGAACTGCAGAATCTTGTAAGGCGCGCGGTCCACCCGCATCGCCTCTTCCAGAGCCTGCATCACCTTCTGCTTGTTCTTGCGCTCATCCATATCGATGAAATCAACCACGATGATCCCACCCAGATCGCGAATGCGAATCTGCCGCACGATCTCCTTGATGGCATCCGTGTTGATCTTCACGATCGTGTCTTCCAGCCGGTTCGACTTGCCGACATACTTGCCGGTGTTGATATCGATCGCCACCAGAGCTTCCGTCTGGTTGATCACGATATAGCCGCCCGATTTCAGCCAGACCTTCGGCCGCAGAGCCTTTTCGATTTCCGCAGTCACACCGAACTCGTCGAAGATCGGGGCAGGGCGCGTGTACAACTTCACACGCGACACCAGCGCCGGCTGGAACCGTTCGGCAAACCGCAGAACACTCTCGTACAACTCTTCGCTGTCCACCCAGATGGTCTTGAACGAAGTCGTCAGCTGGTCGCGCAGAATCCGCTGCACCAGATCCAGATCATGGTGCAACAGCACCGGAGCCGGACGCTTCTCCGCCTTCTGGCGCATGTCGAGCCAGAGGTTGTACAGGAAGTGCATGTCCTTCTGGAGCTCTTCCTCGCTCTTGCCTTCCGCCGCCGTCCGGCAGATGTAACCGCCCGGAATGCCCTGGCGATGCGTCTGGATAATGCGCTTCAGCCGCTGCCGTTCTTCATCCGACGGAATTTTGCGCGAAACACCCGCATGATCCACGGTCGGCATGTAGACAACGAACCGGCCCGGCAGAGCGATGTGCGACGTAATGCGCGCACCCTTCTGGCCGATCGGCTCCTTGGCGATCTGAACAATGATTTCCTGACCTTCCTTCAGAAGGTCGGCAATCGATGGCAGAGGAGGACGTTCGCGTTCCTTGCGTTCCCCGCGTTCAGCGCCTTCACTGGCTTCCGTACGTTCGGGGCGTTCGCCACGGTCTCCGCGATCACGGCCACCGCGTTCACGACCACCACGATCACGGCCACCACGTTCTCCACGGTCCCCACGTTCGGTACGTTCCGGCCGGACTTCCGCCACCTCAACCGGACGAACTTCGTCGGAAACCACAGCAACTTCAGCGCCCGCTTCCACCGGCTTCGCTTCCGCGTTGCCATTGCGATCGCCACCCTGGCGTTCGCCACGTTCACCCCGGTCACCGCCACGATTCCGGCGGCGCATCCGGCGCGACACACGGTGCGGATAACGCTGCCCCTGTTCGCGCAGCGTCGCCGTCAGGCTGGTCGGCTGACGAGCCGGTTCCGGCCCCTCTTCGCCTTCCGCCACGGCAACTTCCTCGCCGTCACCCTCTTCGCCGCCTTCTTCATCACTGTCACTGGCTTCCGATTCGGCACCTTCTGCCGCCTCCGCAACCGGAGCGCCATCAGACACCATTTCCGCGCTGGCAATTTCAGTAGCAGCCGCCTCTTCGGCAACAGTTTCAGCCGCCGGAGCCGGTTCTTCCACCACAACTTCGGCAACCACTTCGGCCACAACAACGGCTTCAACTGCCGGAACTTCTTCAACCGCAGCTTCCTCAACCACAGGAGCCGCTTCCGCAACCACTTCCAGCGGAGCCACAACTTCCGGCTCAATCACCGACGCCGTCACCACCACACTGTCCGCCGCATCGGCCACAGCCTGGGCAAACTCTTCAATCGCGTCTTCCTGCGAAACGGCGATCTCTTCCGCAGTGATCTCTTCCACTACGATTGCTTCGGCAGCAACTTCTTCCGCAGCCGCTTCTTCCGCAGTCTCCGCCACAACCGGTTCAGCCCAGACCGGAGGTTCCATCCGCGAATACTTCCGCAGCGTCTCACCCGGCAGAACAATCAGATCGTCCCCGATGGCCGACGGATCAAACGGCGGCTCCGGCGGAGCCAACAACTCTTCCCGCTCATCCTCAACCACGGGCGCGGCTTCCGTCGCTTCTCCGTTGACGGCGCGAGGTGCCGCGTACTTCGAATCCGGCAACCCACCGCCGCGTCCACCGCGACGACGACCCCGGCGACCACGCCGATCCCGATCTCCACCACGGTCGCCCCCCGCAGCACGATCACCACCCGGCGCCCGATCTCCCGGACGACCGCCACGGTCACCACCACGGTTCTGATCACGGCCACCTTCTCGTCCACCCTGGCGAACTTCACCAGCGGGAGCCGAAGGAGCTTCCAGCACTGCGGAAGCGGCGGCAGCCAAAATGTCGCCCTCCGCACGAGGCGCATCCCCGGCGGGCAGGGCGGCAGCGCCACCCTTTTCCATCCGCAGAATCTTTTCTTCTACTGTGCTGACAACGGCATCGTATTCATCGTTGTCTTCGAAGAAGTCGGAGACATAGAGGAACGCGTCGCGCTCCAGTCCGATATCCACGAAGGCGGACTGCATGCCCGGCAATACACGGGTCACACGTCCTTTGTGAATGCTGCCTGCGAGGGAATACTCTTTTTCACGCTCGTGGAAAATTTCCACCAGCTGGTCGTCTTCTAAGATCGCGACCCGCGTCTCGTGCTTTGTAGACGAGACGACTAGTTCTTTCGACATTTGCCTTCTCCCGGTCGGGCCCTAATGGAGAGCTCCGGGGAGGCGTAACAGACTTCGCCCGAACCGATTTTCACTGCCCGGTGTAAGCTCCTGGCGGCACCCAAACGGGCGAAGCTGCCATCGACCTACACAAACTCACGCTGACCGGAGGATGGAACGGATCGTCTCCAATCCGCTTTAAAATCAACATCCTGCACTGGCCACCGGGGCCCATCGGGAAAACCATCGTTCGGGAAACGGCTATCCGCTCCCGGACGGTGCGCTCAATCCACATAGACGATGCGCCCCGCCTCAAAACTCAGCTCTGGTTCCCAACCTAACTTTTAAAAACCGTTAAAATCCTGAACGGAACTCCGGAAGCCGCATTCTCGCCGCTCCCTCCATTCCGCCCAATCCAAACTGCTCAGTTAACAAATCTTCTTACCCGGACACTATTGACCAGGCCCAGCATCAGGAAGGTTGACCAGATATTGGACCCGCCATAGCTCATCAGCGGCAGTGGGATTCCCGTAACGGGCATTCTCCCCACCACCATCCCTACGTTTACCAGTATATGAAATAAAAGCAAACTTCCAACACCCATACAGATATACATTCCGGCCCGGTCCGGAGCGGTCTGCCCGGCCTGGACCACCTGCATGATCAAAATGAAGTACAAGACCAGCACGAAAATCACGCCAACGAAGCCGTGTTCCTCCGCGAAGGCCGAAAAAATGAAGTCTGTGTGAGGCACCGGCAGGAACCGCAACTGGGTTTGCGTACCTTTCGTCACGCCCTTACCCCATGTTCCGCCCGCCCCTACCGCAATCTTGGACTGGATCAACTGATACCCATCCCCGTGCGGGTCCCGCTCCGGATCCAGAAAACTCACGATCCGGCTCTTTTGATACGGCTGCAGATAGGTATACCCGATCGGGATCACCACCAGCGCCACCAGCGCAAACGTCGCCCAGTACTTCCAGCGGAGACCAGCCAGAAAGGCTCCCACCGCGAAAACCGGCACGTAGGTCAGGGAAGTCCCCAGATCCGGCTCCTTCGCCACCAGCGCCATCGGAATCAGAATCAGCCCCGTTAGCTGCAGCATCTCCCGCAATTCCAGCACCTCAGCCCGGATATCGGTCAGAAACCGCGCGACGAGCAGCACGATGACGATCTTCGTAAACTCGGAAACCTGCAATCGCAGACCACCCGGCATCTGAATCCACCGCGTCGAGCCAAAAGTCCGCTTGCCAACCAGCAGAACAATCAGCAGCAAAACGGCCGCCGCTATATAGAAGGGATAGGCTTTCTGCAGCAGCAGGTGGTAATCGAAACTCGCCACCACCCACATCAGAACCACTCCAAGCCCCACAAAAATGATCTGTTTCCACCAGGCTCCCTGCCAGATGGTGTCGTGCGTCGCGCTGAAGATCTGCACCACGCCCAACCCGCACACCACCAGCACGATAAACAGCATCGCCCAGTCAAAATCTTTTAGGTTTGCAGTGCGGAACATCTAGTAGCGGGTCACCTTCTGCTCGGCAGGAGGAGCCAGCGCCGCCGCCAGTGCCGAACCCGGGTTCCGGCGCAGCAACTCGGCTTCCTGCTGGCGAATCTTCTTGTCGAAATACGATTTCATGATGTCCCGGGCGATTGGTGCCGCGTACTGCCCGTGCAAACCCGAATTCTCCCACAGGACCGAAATCACAATCTCCGGCTTGTAACAGGGCGCGAACGCCACAAACCACGCGTTATCCCTGGCATCCTTGTGCGTCTTCGCATACTCGGCCGACGTCGTCTGCGCCGATCCCGTCTTCCCGCACACATCAATCCCCGCCAGCCGCGCCCGGCCGCCCGTGCCGCCCTCGTTCACTACGCCATACATCCCGTAAACAACCTTCCGGACGTTCTCCGGGTTCAGCGCCCACTCCTGTGGCTTTTCTTTCTCTGTGTCTGAGCGAACCATATGGGGCCGGTGCCACACGCCGCCCATCGCCATCCCGCCAATCGCGCGAGCCAGTTGCAGCGGCGTCACCGTCAGCGCGCCCTGGCCAATCGAGACGGAAATCGTCTCACCGGCATACCACTTCTGCCGCTGCGTCCGCAGCTTCCATTCGGGTGACGGCACAATCCCCGCCGCTTCCGCCGGCAGGTCAATCCCCGACTTCTGCCCCATGCCCGCATGCTTCGCGTAGTCGGCCAGAATGTCGATTCCCGCTTTGTTTCCAACGTTGTAGAAGTAGGTGTCGCACGACTGCGCCAGACCCTTGTGCAGCGCAACCCCGCCGCCATGCACCGCCCAGCAGGCGCTGAAATGGCCGTAGAACGTGCCGCCACCGGGGCAGTTGAACGCCGTGTTTTCGTCGATGATGCCGTTTTCCAGCGCTGCGAGCGCCACCAGTGGCTTGAAAGTCGAGCCCGGTGCCAACTGCGCCTGAATCGGCCGGTTCAGCAGCGGATTCCCCGGATCACTGGTAATTTCCTTCCAGTCTTTGGACTTGATCCGCACCGCGAACTTGTTCGGATCGAACGTCGGCCGCGACGCCATGGCCAGAACCTCGCCATTCGCCGGATTCAGCGCTACGACCGCCCCGCGCTTATCCCCCATGGCCAGTTCCGCGACTGCCTGCAGGTCCAGATCAATCGTCAGCTGCAGATTCCGCCCCGGCTGCGCGTCCTTCTTTTCCAGAACCTGATGTTCCCGCCCCAGGTAATCCACAATCGAGCGGCGCTCGCCATCCACGCCCATCAGCCAGTCGTTGTAGCCCTTTTCGATGCCCGTCTTCCCAATAATCTGACCCTGGTTGTACTTGGCGAACTCGGGAATATCCAGTTCCGATTCACTGATTTCACCCGTGTACCCGATCGTGTGCGCCAGAATGCCGTACTGCGGATAGAGCCGCTTCTGCGTCTCGATCAGTTCCATTTCGGGGAACGTTTCCGGGTCGCGATGCGCTTCCACAAAAGCCAGATCGCCCGACGACAGCTCTTCCTTAATAATGATTGGCTCGTACTTGGGGCGTTTCTTGTACCGATGAACGCGCTTCACCAGATCGTCGTAGTCGAGGTGCAAACCCTCTGCGATCTCGTGCAGATGCTCTTCTTTCAGGTTTTCGCGCGAAAGGATCAGGCTCCACGTCGAGTGGTTGTCCACAATCACGCGGCCATCGCGATCCAGAATCTTGCCGCGCGGCGCGACCAGAGGGAAGGCCTTGATCCGGTTCCGCTCCGCCCGTTCGTTGTAGACTTCCGGGCTGCGGATCTGCAGCTCCCAGAACCCCGAAACCAGCACCAGAAAAACCCCCACCGCCACGTACTGAAAAGCATGCATCTTCGCAGACGCAAAGCTGGGGTCGTCACGAAGACGAGTCTTATCCGGAGGAGGGAGTTCGTGTTGCGGTTCGAGGGAGGGAAAACTCAAGGGTGCTGCCGGACCTCTATTTCCATCGTACAGGGTTTGCGGGTGTTGCTAACAGCCAACTGTGCAAAACGACGAGACCTTCTTCACGAGGTAACCGCCGGCCCCGGCAGACAGGAATAGCGTCAGCTCGGATTTATTGTAGTGGTCGCTCAGATTCATCACCAGGTCGAGCTTGCCATCGCCGTCTAGGTCTCCCGCCCACTGGAGCTCGCAGTGCTGATCATCAAGGCCCCCTTCCCACCTGTAGAGCGTCTGGATTTGATCGCCAATCTGCAGGATCAGAAAGGTTGTCCGCGTTGCGTCGTACTGGCCGTCTGGCGGGCGGTTAATAATCCGCAGAAGAGCGGTGCTCCCGCCGAACGGGAGTTTCCACTCATCGTCTTTGGGAAATTCCTGTGGTTCCTCGTTCTGAAATACCGGAGTGACCTTGTGGCCCGCCAGTCTCCCAAGGCCCCGCACCAGAAACAGTGGGGTCGGCCCCGGCACGCTCACCTCTTGTCCAGTATTCTCGCCTGCGGCGTCACCGATCTCGTCATGAACCGCCCGCACCCGAAGCGTCGTTTCGCGCCAGCGGAACTGCGAACCCACCTTCACCAGCCCCGTCCAGCGTTCCCCGGATTTGGCCGCGACCTCGCCGCCATGGAACACACCCGGTTGCAGGATCTCGATCTTCGGCCGCGCCGCGTCACCCGCGAAGAGCGGACACAGCGCAATCGCCAATAGCATCGGAACCCTCAGATGGCTCATATTGCGATTATGCGGGGTCCCCGTCCCGAAGGACGAAGACCCCGCGAGTTACCAATTAAAACGTCTTCAAACGGACATTCCGGACTTCCATCTTCATGTCAGCCGGAGTCTTGTGAAGCTGCACACCAAGCAGACCGCTCATCTTCCGGTTTGCCGTGTCGTCGTCCACAACCACCGACATCACCTTACCGTTGATCAGCTGAATGATCGTGTTCCCGCGCGCAATGATGTGGATTTCGTTCCAGTCATAGAGCTTGATCGAGCCCTTCAACTGGTCGCCATCGCCCGTCGCGCCGATCGAACCCGTCTTCCCGCCGTTCGGGATGTACACAATCTGGCCACGAAGCGCCAGGAACCCGCGTCCCCGCTCTTCGTAAACCTGACCCGAGTACTGCTGCGCCGCGTCAATGTCCGCCTGATAACCCTTCAGGACCCACTTCGCCACTTCGGGCATTTCCTGGCTGCGGTACTGAATGCCCGAGTTGCCCGTACGTGCACCCGTCAGACGATAATCCATCTTCAGTTCGAAATCGGCCGGCTGACCACCCTTCCAGATGCAGAAAATGTTCTGCGGCGGCTGGTGCGTCGCGGTGGTCTCGCCCACCAGAATGTCATTCTCCGCCTTCCAGAAGTCGGGATCGCAATCCCAGCCCTTCAGCGTCCCGTCGAAGATCTTCGTAAAGCCAGTCTCTTCCAGAACACCAACCGGCGACCCGCCACGTCCGCGACCACCGCCCGGAGCACCCGCACCACGGCCAGCGGCACCCGCCGGGGGAGCCTGCTGCGCGAACATCGAGGTCGCCAGCAGCATCGCGCTAACAAAAACAAAAGTCTTCTTCATTATTAGAGCCTCTTCAACCAGATATTGCGCATCCAGAGCTTGCCGGTGCCTTCAATTTCGAACCCAATGATGCCGCCCTTGCGGAACTTCATCGGATCGTCGTCAATCAGCACCGACATCACGTGGCCATTGATGATGTGCGTCATCGTATTGCCCCGCGCAATCACGTGGTACTGGTTGAAATCGTCGATCTTCACGTAACCGGCCAGTTCGTCCGGATTCCCCAGGTTCGCCAGCAAACGCGGACTCTTGCCCTGTTCGGTCCGAACCACCTGCCCGCGCCACGCAATAATCCCGCGACCCGTAGCCTGCTCATAATACTGACCCGTAAACCGGTTGCGCCCGTCAAAATCGAACTGAGCGCCCAGCATGTCCCACTTGGCCTGCGACGCGCGCGACGGCGGAACACCGCGGGGAGCGCCACTCGGGCACGGACCCTGCGGACCACGACCCCGACCACCACCAGGAGCACCGGCACCCGGAGTACCCGCGCCGCGTCCGCCACCAGGAGCGCCGCCACCAAAGCCTGCCGGACCCTCGCCCGGCTTGATGATCGCGCCACGATACTGCAGACCGCCGTTCACTTCCGGCCCTTCACCCTTCATTTCGAACTTCAGTTCGAAGTCCGCCGCCTCGCCACCCTGCCAAACGATGTAGATGGTGCCGGTCGGCTTCTCACAGCTCGATTCCGAGTAGATCGACTCGTCCTTGATCTGCCACCACGCAAAATCCGCATCCCAGCCGTTGAAGGTCTTGCCGTCAAACATCTGGATCCAGCCGGTGTGGTCATTAAAATCAATCGGATCCGGCTGACGGAACCCGCCGCCGCCCCGTCCGCGTCCACCAGCAGCCCCTGGAGCCCCGGTACCTCCCGTGGCACCCGGAGCGCCGGCAACCGGAGCCGCTGCCGGGGGTTGCTGCGACTTCGCCTGGTCCACCGCTACTAACAAACCGGCGCACAGAACTGCCGCGCCCGCGATCCCTGCCTGAAGCTTTTTCATGCTGTCTCTCTCAAGCCGTCCTGGCCGTTTCCCACTGCCGTGATTTACCCGACTTCAGAACCGCATCCACGACATAGTCCGTAGCTAACGCTTCCCGGAAGGTGGGCGCAACCGGCTTGCCTGCCCCCAGCCCAATAAGGAAATCGGCCGCCTGATGCACAAACGTGTGCTCATAGCCGATCTGCAGACCCGGCACCCACCAATGGCTCATATAAGGATGGTCGCCATCGGTAATGTGGATGCTCTTCCAGCCGCGAAGCTGGCTCTCGTCGGCGTAATCGAAGTACTCCAGGCGATGCAGATCGTGCAGATCCCACTTGATGGAGGCCTTTTCGCCATTGATTTCGAACGTGTACAGCGCCTTGTGACCACGCGCGTACCGCGTCGCTTCAAACGTAGCCAGTGAACCATTGGCAAACCGCGCCAGGAACAGGCTCGCGTCGTCAATCGTCACCGCCTGCTCTTCGCCCGTCAGGCTGTGCTTCCGCGTCTTGATAAACGTCTCGGTCAGCGCCGAAACTTCGCTGATCTGGCCATTCAGCCACATCGCGGTATCAATGTTGTGCGCCAGCAGATCGCCCGTCACGCCACTGCCCGAAACGGCCGAATCCAGGCGCCACAGACCCTGCCCACCCTGCGGCAGATCCGGCGAAATCGTCCAGTCCTGCAGGAATACCGTGCGGTAGTGGAAAATCCGACCCAGACGGCCTTCGTCGATCAGCTTCTTCGCCAGCGACACAGCCGGAGTCCGGCGATAGTTGTACCAAACCGTGTTCGGCACGCCCGCCTTTTCAACGGCAGCCACCATTTCCTCGGATTCCGCCGGCGTCCGACCCAGCGGCTTTTCGCAGAGGACAATCTTGCCCGCCGCGGCAGCCGCCAGCGCGATGTCGCGGTGCGTGTCATTCGGGCTGGCAATGTCAATCGCGTCGATATCGGGCGATTCCACAACCTTCCGCCAATCCGTATCGAAGCGCTCGTAGCCCCACTGCCCGGCGAAAGCGGCAGCCTTCTCAGCATTCCGCGCGCAAACCGTCTTCAGCACCGGCTCATACGGCAGATCGAAAAAGTGCGGCGCCTTGCTGAAGGCGTTCGAGTGGGTCCGGCCCATGAAGCCGTACCCGATCATTCCAATATTGAGTTTCTTCTTCACAGGCCTTTACTCCCAGCCGTGCGCATGGCGCACCGCGATCATCGCTTTCAGAATGTCGTTCCAGGTCTGCTGGTTCAGCATCACTTCGTTGGAGAACATGCAGCCATCCCAGCAAATATGCTCAAACGCCCTGGTCTTTTCGCCGTTCTCGTCGCGCAGCCATGCGCCCGAGTCGCGAACCACGTCCATGCGCCCGTTCGGATCCGTCACCTGGCAGTGGCGACCCGTCTTGTCGTGTGAACCCTGACCCTTCACCGTACCGTCGTTCTGCGCCACATGGAAGTCGAAAGTCCACGGCCGCAGCGCATTCGCAACCTTCTTATAGGCGGCAGCCAGCGCGTCACCATCGGCCCAGTCGAAGTTGTCCGGCAGCAGACGATCTTCGGGCGAATTGAAGCCCATCGTGAAGAGCATCGTGTGCGCCATGTCCGCCTGGAAGCCGACCGTCTTCGGCAGCCCCACCATCTCCAGAAGCTCCACATTCCGCTTCCAGCTCTGCATACCGCCCCAGCAGATTTCGCCTTCCGCTGCCAGCCGTTCGCCATAACCTTCGGCGATCCGCCCCGCTTCCCGGAACGTGTCCGCAATCTTCTTTGTGTTCCCCGCCGGGTCCGCGGCCCACGCGTCCACACCCGTCGCCGAATCAATCCGGATAACACCGTACTTCTTCACGCCCAGATCCTTCAGCTTCTTCGCGATCTCGCAGCTCTTCCGAACCTGCGTCAGGAACTTGCCCACTTCATCCGCATCGCCCATGGCCGAACCGCCGCCCGTGCCACCCCAAACCGGAGCCACCAGCGACCCAGCCACCAGATTCCGGCTGCTCAGCTTGTCCGCCAGCACCTTCAGATCGTCGTCCGACGAATCAATATCCGTGTGCGGCAGGCTCAGGAACAGGTCGACGCCATCGAATTTCACGCCGTCCACTTCCGCCGCGACCGTCAGGTCCAGCATCGTGTCCAGTTCGATCGGCGGTTCGGAGTCAGGACCCTTGCCAACCAGGCCGGGCCACATCGCGTTATGAAGTGCGGGGTATTTATTTTGCGTGCTCATAGGCTCTCAAAGCGGTAAATTGAAACGTCTCAAACCTCTGCCAGCGTATATCGCCCACAGCGGATTGTCAAACGGGCCTGCCCTTCTTTTACAAAGACAGACCCGGGGTCTAATTTACCAGCTTTTAAGCCTAGAAGGTCAGGCGCATTTGCATCTGAACCTGACGCGAAGGATAAGCACTCGAAAGCGTCCCGAACGCCGCGTTCGTCACCGATGTGTCCAGCCCGGTGAAGTTTGCCACGTTGAACGCGTTGAAGAAGTCCGTCTGGAACTTCAATGCGTACTTCTCATAGAACCGGAAATTCTTCGCCAGCGCCAGGTTGTACGACTGCAGGCCGGGACCTTCCACGATGCCGAAGCCTGTGTTCCCCAGGCGATCCACCGGAGCCGCCTTGAATGCGGCCTTGTTGATCCAGGCGTTGATGTTCCGAGTATCCGGGGACACCAGCGCGTCGCCACCCACATAGTCGGCGCGGCGCGTCCCGATAGCCGTGTTCCCCTGAATCGTGTAATACTGCCCCGTCTGCAGGCGGATCACGCCATTCAACTGCCACGATCCCAGCGTATTCCGCACCACCGGGTTCCAGCCCTTCAGCTTCGGCAGCGTCCAGACATAGGTGCTGACGAATGCATGCCGCCGGTCAAAGCTCTGCGGGCCATAGTTGAAGTGGCGGTTCTTGTAGGTTTCCGAACCGTCACCCTGACCGCTCGAATCGCCCAGCGCCTTCGACCACGTGTACATCGCGGTGAAGAAGATGTTGCCCATCCGCTTCGACATGTACGTCTGCAGTGCGTGGTAGTTGGAAGTCGAATCGCTCAGGAACATCGCGATATTGTTGTAGCCCTTGTAGGGCCGGAGCGCCACTGTCGCAGACTGCTGCGCGGTCGGAAGTTGTGAGTTCGCCGAGTTCAGGTCAAACGGAACCTGATTGATGTCCGGCTGACGCAACAGATGCCGCCCCAGATTCCCCACGTACGAAACTTCCGCGAACAGACCCTTGCTGATTTCACGCTGCACGCTCAGACTGAACTGCTGCGCCGAACCGTTCTTCAGCAGCGGATCGATCGAGTTGATATTCGCGAGCGGAGCAATCACACCCCCGCCGCCACCCGGATTCGCCAGGTTCCCATTCTCCAGCTGCGCAATCTGCGTAATCGGAGGCAGATTCATCTGCGAGAAAATCAGATTCCCCTGCGGCCGCGCGTAGAAGATGCCATAGCCACCCCGAATCACCGTGTTATGCGGCATCGCATAGGCAAACCCAAACCGAGGCGACCAGGCCTGCTGCGTCTTATAGAAGCCACGTTCCGCGCGCGCCGGAATCTGCTGGAACAGCGCACCCGCTGCTCCCGGAACACGTCCCGTCTCGTCCGAGGGCACACCCGTCCCGGCACGAACCAGACCGTTATAGTAATTCCCGCTGCCCGCCACCAGAGTGCCGGTCCGCGTAATTGTCACTGCTTTCGACGGGTCCCACGCGGACGGATCGAAGTTCGCCATATTGTTCGCCTGGGTGTACATCGGCTGCATCAGCTCCCAGCGCAAACCAAGTTCGAAATTCAACCGGCGCGTCACTCGCCAGCTGTCCTGCACGAACGCACCCGGCTGCCAGAACCGGAAGAAGCCCATCGGATCCGAGCTCGATTCCGAATAAGTCCGGAAGTTCCCCAGCAGGGCATCCGCCAGCGCGTTGCCCGTCGTATTCGTGTTTCCGGTCGCGTTAAATGTCAGGTTGCCCGTGTAGTTCGGGCGACCGTTCTGGTCCACGCGGTCGCGGATGATCGCAAAACCCGCCTTCAGAACATGCGGCGACTTCACCCAGGAAATGTTGTCCAGAACCTGGATATCGGTCGACGGCGAATGCAGCGCAAACGACGGACCTTTGAAGTTAGCGTATCCCACCACCGACACGTCCGGAATCCCGTTCCGGTAATTCCCCGTCCCGCCATTGGCGTACAACTGCGGGAACTGGAAGCCGTATGCACTCCGCTGCCAGGCATCGCCATAGGGCGGGATGTTCTGTGAAGCCCAGCTTGAATTCGCCCGGAACTCATTGACGATATTGGGGGACACCAGCCACGTGTGCGCAACCAGGAAGCTCTCGCCCGGCCGATTCCGCTGCGTTGGCGTCGTGGGCAGGTTCGAGCCCGAGAACGTCCCGAACGGATCGATGAGTGAATTCCGGTCCGAAACCCAGCGTCCATAGACCGAGTGCTTATCGTTGTACCGATAGTCAATGCGAATGATGTGCTGCCGGTAGTCCAGCGGATTGCTTGGCTGCAGCGTCGCGTTGTTGGACACCTGCGCATCGTTAAACACCGCCGCGCGCTTCTCCATCAGCTTGTAAACATTGGCGATTGCCTTGCCATCCGGAGTAATCAGCGAGGGAGGAATCACGTTGCCCGGAATCGGGTCCTTCGTGCCGGGGAAGAAGATATTGGTCGTCCCGAAGTTCCCATTCAGGAAATTCGTGGAGGGCATCGTCACACGCGTCGGGCTCTGCGCCTGGCGCAGCTTCTTCCAATCCTGCCCCCAAAAGAAGAACAACTTGTCCTTCTTAATAGGTCCGCCCACGTTGTACCCAAAATCGTTGTACCGCAGACTGTTTCTCTGCACCGCGAAGTAGCTGCGGGCGTCCAGTTTGTCGTTGCGAAAATTCTCAAAGGCCGCACCGTGGAACTTGTTGGTCCCGTTCTTGGTCACCACATTGAAAGCCACACCCGCCGTCCGGCCATATTCGGCGGACATGTTCGAAGTCTGCACCTTCACTTCAGAAATGAAGTTGGGGTTCACGTTATTCATCAGGCTGCCGTTTGACCCGGCCACCAGATTGAACGCACCGTCCACCGTCAGATTCTGGGAATCGCCGCGGTTGCCGTTGATGTTCTGGTTGGTCGCCGAAAGCGAAGTCGTCACCGAGAACTGATCAGGATTCGTCACCACCGCGCCCGGCACCAGCGTAATCAGGTCCACATAGTTGTTGCCGTTCAGGGACAGCTCGCTCACCTGCTTGCTCTCGATCACGCGCGCTAGTTCGCCCGACGTCACATTCAACTGTTCGCCCGCCTGCGCCACCACTTCCACGCTCTGGGCCACGTCACCGACAACCAGTTTGAAATCCGCCGTCAGTCTGGAATCCGCCGCGATCCTCAACCCGGTTTGCTGCTTCTGGAATCCCGACTGAGTCACTTCCGCTACATAAGGACCAATCGCCAGATTGGTGACGATGTAGAAACCTTCGGAATCGGTCTCCACCGTACGGACATCCTGGGTATCGGTGTTCCGAACGGTGACCTTCGCGCCGCTCACCACCGCGCCGGTGGCATCAGAGACGGTACCGGAGAGGCGACCAAAACTGGTCTGAGCGGAAAGCGAAAGACTAAAGAGGAACGCGACTGCAAGGCAAATAACGAACTGCCGGACGAAACGAGAGCAACGAATCACGGTTATCTCCTGAAGAATTGGCGAGGCACCTGGGCCATCCTGCCACTCCTGCGATCTTGCCTGACACCGACCTCCAAAACAAGTGATAAGCTGGTTTCAGGTCCGCAGTAACGTTGTTTTAACGTGATCTCTCGCACGCAAGTGATTGAAAAAGAAATACATTCCGCAACCAGTCCCTTACAGGATGAGATCGACCGCATCCTGACCGGCAAGGTTCTGCGGCGCAGCGACCAACTCCGAAAACTGCTCATCTACCTCGGGGAGGTCGCCTCAGACGAGGATCCGGCCGCGCTTTCCGAGCTCACCATCGGCACCCGCGTCTTCGGCCGTAAGGACTTTAACCCCAAGCTCGACACCATCGTCCGGTCGGAAATGCTTCGCCTCCGCCGCAAGCTCGATGAGTATTACGCCGAAGAAGACACCACCTCCAGCCGGCGTCTCGCCTTTGAGAAGAACAGCTATCGGCCCATCCTCGCTGCCCGCAGTTTCGCGGAAGTTGAGACCCTCACCACCACAGTCGAAGTTCTCGCCCCGCCCCCCGCGCACTCCCGGACTTTCACCCCGGGGCTGCTCGCCGGCCTGGGCGTCGCCGCCGT
>CANIHR010000134.1 GCA_947467185.1 Bryobacterales bacterium | reverse complement strand
CGATGGGCCGCCGGCAAGGTAAATCACCTTCGCTATTCCAGGCAGATTGGCTTCGTCCTGGGTATGGGAGACCATGCCGGAATCTGGTACCGAAGCCTTGGTTATGCGCCGGAAAAAGTCTTTGACTTTGCGTACTATCCGCCGCTTCCTGACAGTGCGAGTTCCGGAACGGGGGCCGTCAAAAGTAACTTCTGGCAGTCCGGGACTCGCCTGCTTTTCATCGGCCAGTTGATTCCGCGGAAGGGTGTGGACCTTTTGATCGCGGCCCTGGCGGAAAACCGTGCCGGAGCGTGGAGTTTGCAAATTGTCGGCGTAGGGGCCATGGAGCAGACCCTGCGGGAGCAGGTTCAGTCACTGGGGCTGGCAGATCGCGTTACCTTTCATGGTGCGCTGCCCAACGACGAAGCGATGGCGGCCCTGGCGTCCGCCGATATGTTGATTCTCCCCAGTCGTTTCGATGGCTACGGTGCCGTTGTCAGCGAGGCTCTCCTGCGCGGAATCCCTGTAATCTGCAGCTCTGAATGCGGCGCCCGGCAAAATGTCGTGGAAAATCCGGAATGCGGCAACGTCTTCCGAACACAGGAACAGCTTGTGGCCCAACTGGCTATGGCGATCAGTGCCGGACGCCTGACGGAGCAACGGTCAGAGCTGATAAAAGTCTGGGCGCGGCAGTCGATCTCGCCGGCTGCAGGCGCACGGTATTTCCTGAACATCATCAATCACTTGTATGACGGTGCGCCCCGGCCCACACCTCCGTGGGCAATACCGGCTGAATCGTTGTACACAAAGGCATCTTTCTAAATGAGCCAACCCACTCTCAGTCGTATTCCCCTCCTGAACCTCGCTCGCCAGACGGCCGCCATCCGTCCACGGCTGGATGCTGCTGTTGCGCGGGTCCTGGATCACGGCCATTACATTCTGGGGCCGGAGGTCGTGGAACTGGAAAAGCGGGTAGCGGCTTGTTGCGGAACCCAGTTCGCCGTCTCCTGCGCCTCTGGAACCGATGCCTTGCTGCTGCCCCTGATGGCCTATGGGGCGGGACCAGGCCACAAGGTGATCACTTCACCCTTTACCTTCTTTGCAACGGCCGGCTCGATTAGCCGCCTTGGCGCGGAACCAGTCTTCCTCGACATTGACCCCGAGCCCTCTAATCTCGACCCGGACCATCTGGAGCGGTATCTCGTAGCTTGTACCGCAGAGGAAATCCGCCAGATTAAAGCCATTATCCCGATTCACCTGTTCGGCCAGTGTGCCCAAATGGACCGGATCATGGATCTCTCGGTGCGCTTCGACATCCCTGTCATCGAAGACGCGGCACAGGCCATCGGTGCCGAGTGGAATCACAAACGCGCAGGGTCCATGGGGCACTGCGGAGCCTTCAGCTTCTTCCCTTCGAAGAATCTCGGCGGAGCCGGCGACGGCGGCATCATCACCACCAACGATACCGCCCTTGCCGACCAATTGAAGCTGCTTCGGGTTCACGGCGGGGAGCGCCGCTACTATCATCGCTTCGTCGGAATTAACTCCCGTCTGGATACGTTACAGGCGGCTCTCCTGCTTGCAAAGTTTGATTTCCTGGATGAGTGGACCAGAAAGAGAATCGACAACGCCGTCTTCTACTCCGAACAACTCGGAGCTTTAGGCGACGCTCGTATCAAGCTTCCCTCAATTGACCCACGGGGGCGGCACGTTTTCAATCAGTACACGGTTCGCGTACCCAATCGTGATGATGTAAAGTCAGCGCTTTTCGAAGCCGGAATCGCGAGCGAGGTTTACTATCCGGTCCCCCTCCATCTGCAGGAGTGCTTTGCCGGCCTGAACTATAAGGTGGGCGACCTGCCGGTGAGTGAGGCAGCTGCTCGTGAGGTCCTGTCGATCCCTGTTGACCCGGAACTGACGGCGGAGGAGCGCATCCGGATTGTTTCCTCGCTCGCTGCTGCGGTCGCCTGATTTAGCCATGAAACCACCAGCACCAGAAGCCGAATCGAGGAACCTGGACGTCCTGCGCGCAGTTGCCGTCTTGCTGGTCTATTTTTCCCCCCTGCTCGCCGACTTCAAGCAGGTTGGCCGGGTCGGGTTTCTGGCCACGCCGCCCCTGGGCACGCTCGGCGTGATGTTGTTTTTCGTCCATACCTGCCTCGTGTTGCTGCGCTCCCTTGACCGCATGGACGGTGGAAAAGTTGTTTCTCGGTTCTACCTGCGGCGAGCTTTCCGGATCTATCCCCTCAGCATTTTCACCGTGGCGGTGATGAGCCTGCTGTGGATTCCGCCCGAACCCAGGTTCCCCTACCTGGTGCCGACGGTCCGCGAACTGGTGACGAACTTCCTCCTGATCCAAAACGTGGTTCCCGCGCGTAACCTTGCCGGTGTTCTGTGGAGCCTGCCGTGGGAAGTGCAGATGTATTTGGTGCTGCCCTTTCTTCACCGCTTCCTCAAGCGGTTCCCCTCTTTGCTGACGCCCGTGCTGCTCCTGCTTGTCACTGCGGTTATCCGCCTGGCCGGCACGGTGGCGGGAATTCGGGTGATGACTCTGTTCCAGTTCTTTCCCTGCTTTCTGGCGGGCGCAGTGGCGTATCGCTTCACACAGGTAATTCGGCCCAGGCTGTCGTCACAGTTGTGGCCCCTCGCGGTGGTGAGCATTACAGCTATCGGACAGGGCGCACTGCAGGCACTTCAGGCGGGAGATAGCTATGTGAAGGTCTCCCTTGCGTGGTATTTGGCTTCAGGCGTCGCCGGGTTCGCCATACCCCTGTTCTCCGACATGGCTGACTCATGGTTTACACGTGGTTCCCACTTGATTGCAAAGTACTCCTACGGCATCTACCTCGCCCACGTTCCCCTCATGTGGCTCGCCTTTGTGAAGCTCGCTTTCCTCCCCGGCTATGTGCAGTGGGCATGCCTGCTCATCACCTCGGTCCTCGTCCCGTTCGCCCTCTATCACCTCGTGGAAGAACCCATGATCCGTGTAGGACGGGGTTTGTCTACCCCGCGGGCCGTCGCACCTGGAATGGCAAGGGCTTAGGACCTGAATCAAGCAATGCATCTGGGAATAGAAGCAGTCGGAATGAAGCACAGCGGTGGGGCGGTCGTCCTGATGGACGTCGTCCGCGCGGCCCTGCGCAATCCGCAGGTTGAGCGTGTCTCGGTATTTTGTTCGCCCGGCGATACCCGCCGCTTTTCCTTTCCGGCCTCATCCAGGCTGCATGAAGTGGAATGTCCGGACGCTGAAGCCAGCGTGTTTCGCCGCATCCAATGGCTCACCAGCGGCATTCAGGCCGCCTGCCGGCAGCAGCGAATCGATGTCCTGCTGTGCATGAGTGGCATCGGCCTCGCAGACGTGCCGGTTGTGTCCTTTGTCCAGCAATCCCTGCCCATGTGCCCGGAAGCCCTGGCACTTTGTGACTGGAAAACGCGCCTCCGCATGCGTGTCATCGGCGGACTTATGAGACAGACTGCCCGCCGCGCCAAGTGGGTCATTGCGCAGACGCCAACCATGCGAGAGTGGACGCGTGACCAGTTCGGTGTCCCAGGTGAGAGAATCTCCGTCACCGAGCCATGGGGCGACTCCATCGGCATGGAAGGCGAGGCTCCTTCCAGCCTCCATGCGATGCTCTCCGCTCCCCAGGGTCGACGTATCCTCTATGTCGGCAACACCAGCGCATACAAGAATGTGGCCCGCCTGATTCGCGCCACCCAAATCCTCCGCCGGGAATTCCCGGAGACCACCCTCTTCCTGACGTGCCCCCCGGATCACCCGTTTTGTCGGGAACCTGGTGTCACGGGTCTCGGTTACCTGAGTGGCCCTACGCTCACGGCCGCTTTCGGTTATGCCACCGTCTTCACCACCGCTTCGCTGGTTGAATCCGGAAATCTGACGCTGGTGGAGGCACTGGTCGCCGGCACCTGCATCGCCGCTGCTGACAGACCCTACGCGCGCGATCTGTGCCACGATGCCGCACTCTATTTCGACCCGCTGGACCCCGCCGATGTAGCGCGCACCCTGGCTCCCCTGATGAACGACGAAGTGCTTCGTCGCCAACTGGCCGAACGGGGTCGCCAAATCGCGACTGCCGGGCGACAGCAGAGACCTTACGACAAACTGATAGAAAGAACCCTCGGCATCGCAGCCCGAGGCTGAATCGGACAATATGAAACAGATTATTCAGGACGTTCGCTCCGGCGCGACAACTGTAAAAGAAATCCCCGACCCCATCGCCCTGCCAGGCCAGGTATTGATCGCCGAGATGGCCTCCGCTATTTCCGCCGGCACCGAACGCTATGTCGTCGACCTCGCCCGCAAGAGCCTCATTGGCAAGGCACGCTCCCGCCCCGCCGATGTCAAACGCGTTCTCCAGAAAGTCCGACAGGAAGGCCTTCTCACCACTTTCCAGCAGGTCTCGGCCAAGCTGGACGAGCCCATGCCCCTGGGCTATTCTGCTTCGGGCATCGTCCTCGAATGCGGCGCCGGAGTCCAGCAGTTCAAGCCAGGTGACCGGATCGCCGCCGCCGCCCCCCATGCCGCCGTTGCCGCTGTCGGACACAATCTTTGTGCCCCTATGCCGGAAAATGTCACGTTTGAACAGGCGGCGTACACTTCCATCGCCTCCATCGGCCTGCAGGGGATTCGTCTGGCGCATCTCGGGCTGGGTGATTCGGTCGTAGTTGTCGGCCTGGGCCTCATCGGCCAGATGTGCATTTCCATGCTGAAGGCCCAGGGTTGTCGCGTCTTCGGTACCGACGTCGATCCGTCGAAGCTGGAACTCGCAAAATCCCTCGGTGCCGATGCGGTGGGCGCCGGTACGCCCATTCAGGCAGTGAAGGACTTTAGCGGCTCTTTTGGGGTGGACGCCGTCATTCTCACCGCCGCTACGGAAAGCAACGAGCCGATCGAGTTCGCGTCGGAGGTCTGCCGCAACAAGGGCCGCATCGTTTTGGTGGGCGTAGTGGGTCTCAACATCCCGCGCCCCCCGTTCTTCAAGAAGGAACTGGAGTTCACCGTTTCCTCGTCTCTCGGCCCGGGACGCGGCGATCCGAGCTACGAAGAAAAGGGCGTGGATTACCCTATCGGCTATGCCCGCTGGACCGCCCAGCGCAATATGCAGGCCGTCCTGAACCTGATGGCCGAAGGTAAGTTGCCCGTGGAGCGTCTCACTTCACACCGCTTCCCGATTGAGCGCGCCGGCGACGCCTATGACCTGATCACGACCCGGAAAGAGCCATTTCTTGGCATTGTCGTCGAATACGGTGAACCGTCGCCCCCCCGTCGTACGATTCAGTTCCAGGCAAAGCCGGCAGCGGCAGGCGACCTCGGCGTCAGCATGATCGGCGCCGGCAACTTTGCGCGCCTCATCATGCTGCCCGCTCTCTCAAAAATGTCCGGGATCGCGTGGCGTGGAATGTGCACGGCCAAAGGAGTTTCAGCCGAAGCGACGGGCCGGAAGAATGGCTTCGCCTTCGCGACCACGGAAACTGATGAGATTTGGCGCGACGCCGCTACCTCCGCCGTCTTCATCGCCACTCGGCACGATCTGCACGCTGACCTGGTCATCGCCGCGCTCCAGGCCGGGAAGCAGGTTTTCGTTGAGAAACCCCTCTGCATCAGCGATGAACAGCTCGACCGCATTGAGGCCTGCGTTCAGGAACTCGGTGCCAAGTGCCCCATCCTGACCGTCGGTTTCAATCGCCGTTTTGCCCCGGGGACGGCGCGTCTGAAGGAATTCTTTAAGGATGCTGCCCCCCTCAGCCTCTCCTATCGCTTCTCCCCGGGTCCCATCCCGAAGGAACACTGGACCCACGACATTGAAGTTGGAGGTGGACGGCTTGTTGGCGAGGCCTGCCATGCCATCGATACCTGCACCATGATCGCCGGGTCTCCGCCGGTCCGCGTCTTCGCAGAGTCGGTGGGCCAGACCGGGGGGCTGGAAACTTCGGACGACCGTGTTTTCATTACCGTTCGTCACGCGAATGGCAGCGTGTCCTCAATCTCATACCAGGCGGGCGGCGACAAAGGGTTTCCACCCGAGCGCATTGAAGTGCTGGGTGGGGGCCGCAGTGCCGTCCTCGATTCCTGGAATGACGGCGAGCTGTGGGCCAATGGCAAGTGCGATAAGTTCTCGGGCCAGAAGGACAAAGGTCATCAGTCCGAATTTGCTGCCTTCCTGAACGCCTGCCGAAGCGGAGGTGCCTGGCCGATCTCCTGGAATGATCTGCGGGGCGTGACACTTTCAACAATTGGCGCGATGCGCTCCCTGCGCGAAGGGGAGCCGTTTTCCTTCTGAATCATCCCGTAAGAATGACAAAGCGATAATCTCTCTATGTGTGGCATAGCGGGGATATTCCATTACGCTGACCCGGATTGCCCGGTAGATCGGGACCTTCTGGTCAGGATGACGCGTTCCATCGCGCATCGGGGACCAGATGCGGAGGATTTTCATGTGGAACCGGGGCTCGGTCTGGGCCACCGGCGCTTGTCCATTGTCGATCTGTCGCCCACCGGTGCCCAGCCGATGCCGAATGACGATGGCACGGCGTGGATTTGCTACAACGGAGAGTTTTACAACCATCAGGAGTTTCGTCCCCGGCTGACGGCTAAGGGTGCCCGGTTCCGCGGGCCTTCCGACACCGAAACCATGCTCCGGCTGATGGAAATGGAAGGCCCTGATGCGCTGGTCAATACGGCCGGAATCTTCGGTTTTTCGTATTGGGATTCGCGCAAGAAAACCCTGACGCTGGTCCGCGACCACATGGGCGTGAAGCAGGTCTACTTCCACGATGATGGCCGCCGGATCATTTTCGCCAGCGAAATCAAAGCTCTGCTGCAGGATGCTTCCGTACCCCGTGAAATTGACCCGGAAGCTGTCAATCAGTACCTGCACTTCCATACGCCGCTTTTTGAACGGACCTTCTTTCGGGGAATTCACGTCCTGCGGGCGGGCGAGTATCTGCAAATCAATCGCTACGGGGTCCGCCGGAAGACCTACTGGGAATTAACCGACTTCACCAAGTTGCGGCTGCAGGACGACGAAGCGGTCGAGTCCCTGCGGCATGAGTTAACCGCAGTGGTGGGGCGCCAGTTGATGGCGGACGTTCCGGTTGGCGCGTTTTTCAGCGGAGGCATTGATTCCAGCGCGATCGCCGCCCATGCGTCCCACACCGGCACCAGCCCCCTTTGCTTTGGCGTCCACTTCACCGACCAGGGCGTCACCGACGAGCGGCCTTATCAGGAGGCAGCGGCCAAGGCTCTCCACCTGGATTTGCGGCTCATCACCATGGACGGGTCCGACTTCCCGGAAGAGTTCCGGCGGCTGACTTACCACCAGGACCAGCCCGTTATCGGCGCGGCCCTGTTTCCCATGGCGAAGGTCAGCCAACTGGCCAGCAACAACGTGAAGGTTTGCCTGGGGGGCCAGGCTGCTGACGAAGTCTTCGGGGGGTACGCTCGATACGCCCTGAGTCACCCCCTGCAAGTGATGCAGTCGTGGTTTGAAGGTCGGCGTCAGGTCCAGCAACTGGGCGACCCGGAACCACGCCCCGCCGAAGCGCAGGTGGGTGGCAACCTGATGCGGCAGTTCACCGAAGGCGGGACGCTTTCCCGCCTCGCCCGAAACTTGCGGCACATGGCCAACTGGGAGACCAGCTACTTTGAACATTTTGCCAAGGTGCCTGAGGCTTCGTGGTTGCGCCTGCTGACTTCCCCGGATTTTTGTTCCAGAGACCGCTGCCGGCAGATCTTCCACGAAACCGTCAGAAAGTCCGCCGCCGTTGACCCTCTCGATAAGATCATGCACTGGGATGTCCAGAGCTACCTGACTGGTCTGTTCCAGCAGGATGACCGCATGAGTATGGCGGCCAGTCTGGAGTCGCGCGTACCGTTTGCCGACCCGCGCCTGGTCCAGTTTGCCTTTCAGTTGAAGCCGGAAATGAAGCTGCGAGCCGGGGCTTCGAAGTGGATTCTGCGGCAGGCTGTTTCCGACGTCCTGCCGCCTTTGGTGCTGAACCGCCGTAAGGTGGGCTTCGATACACCCGCGGAGAAGTGGATTCGGGGACCACACGCCGCCTTCGTCCGCGAGACTCTGCTTTCTTCGAAGAGCAGGCAACGTGGTTTCTGGAAGCCTTCGGCGCTGGAAGACCTGCTGGACGATTCCGGTTCCAGTCAGTGGTTCGACGTTATGTGGAAGGTCCTGTCTATTGAACTGTGGGCCTCAGTATTTCTGGATTCTGCACCTGCGGCACCGGGAAGTTCCAGTCGACTTGTACCTGAGGTGGGCCGCCAAAGCCCTCCCTGGCAGCCGGAAGACACAGTAGATACCCTCAGCGAAAAAACGTGGTACGTGGCTCAGGAGCTACGCGAGATGGGCCTGAAGGGTAGTCTTGCTCGTGGTCTTTGGGAGGTCAAGACTCGGAGTGGTCTGGTTCGAGTCAAGCCGGCACCCGAGGTCGATAAGCAGGCTGACTTTACACCGTTATCCACCGGCTTCAAACTTCCGTTTGCAAACCCAGCCGACATTCACGAAGCTTTGCATGAATCTCTCCGCCCCTTCGATCAGGAGCGAGTCAGCTACCTGGCCGCCGAGGCGACGAAAGGGAGAATTCTCTGCTTCAGCGACTGGATGGCCGACTACGGCAACCCAATCGACTGGCACCGCGACCCCACCAACGGTCATCGGTGGATCTCCGATACTCATTGGTCCAGAGTTCTGAAGAACGCCTCCAAAGTGGACGTTAAGTTTACCTGGGAGGCGGCGCGCTTCCCCCAGGCCTATCTGATGGCGCGAGCCGCAGCTTTGGATCCAAACGCCGCCCCCACGCTGGGAGCCGCCTTCGCCTCTCAGGTCACGGGGTTTATTTCGTCCAATCCGGGTGCCCTGGGTGTCCATTGGTATTCCGGGCAGGAAGTCGCTTTCCGGGTCCTGGCATGGCTCTTCGGCTACCACGTTTTCAACAGCATGGGCCAGATTCCGGATGCGGTCGCGTCTGCGGTGGGGCGCAGCCTCTCGGCAGCCGGCGAACATATCGCGGAGCATATTGAATACGCCCGGGACTCCGTCTACAACAATCACCTGCTGTCGGAAGCGCTTGGACTGTACGTGGCCGGCACTCTCGTCCCGGGTCCGAACTCTCGCAAGTGGGCTGATGAGGGCCTCCAGTTGCTGGATGAGCAGGCGGACATGCAGATCTATCCGGATGGTTCCTATATCCAGCAGGCGCATAATTACCACCGTGTCGCCATGCAGTTATACCTGTGGGCCACTGCGTATCAACGGGCGAACAACAGGAAAGTTCCTTCATCGTGGATGAGTGCGATGGAGCGGTCTCTCGACTTCCTGTACGTGCACCAGAACGAATCCACGGGTGCCTTGCCCAACTATGGCGCCAACGACGGGTCTAAGCCAATCCCGCTTTCTGACCTGGGCCTCGCCGATTTCCGTCCGATTCTTCAGGCTCTCAGCGTGGCCACCCGGGGCGAGCGCCTCTACGAGCGCGGCCCGTGGGACGAAAGTTCCCTGTGGATGTTTGGTCCTGATTCCCTGCAGTTGCCTCTGCGCAAGCGCAACCGAACTTCCAGTTCCTTCACCCACACGGGGCATCATGTCCTGCGTGGTACCGATGGCGGTTCCTTCGGGACGTTTCGTTGCGGCACTATTATCGACCGTTTTTCGCAGATCGATATGCTGCACCTGGACGTTTGGTGGCTGGGGCAGAATGTGCTGGTGGATGGTGGCAGCTACCGTTACAACGGGGCGACGCTGTGGCACAATCACTTCCTTCGCACAGAGAGTCATAACACCGTGAAGGTGGATGGCAAAGACCAGATGGTCCACTTCCGCCAATTCAAAACGCTCTACTGGACGAAGGCTAATCTGCTGGAATTTCGGGATACTCCAGCTTTTGCCCTGACCGAAGGCGAACATTACGGCTATCAACGGGAAAGGGACTGTACGCATCGGCGGGCCGTCCTGTTTGTCAAAGACGATCTCTGGATTTGTGTGGATACGGTGACCGGTCCAGGACGCCATAACGTAAGCCTCCAGTGGCTGGGTGGCGAGTTCCCGTATGACTTCGATGAAGCGGCAAGTCGGCTGACGCTGCGCACTGAACACGGGCCTTTCTGTATCGCGATGATGGATGATCAGGGCCAGCCGTGTAAGGGCAGCACTGTCGCCGCCGGGCAGGAGACGCCGCCTCGGGGTTGGCTGGCGAGGACTTACGGACGCAAGACGGCAGTGCCGTCACTGGTGGTTGCCGCCACAGCCACCTTGCCGCTGACGATGATTTCGATTCTCTCCGCGGGCGAAGCTGCCGCGGTGGTGACTGTTCGGAAGGACCTTCCGAATGAGTGGCAGGTGCGCACCAATAAAAAGACGGTTCGTTTCCACCTGGTGGAAGGTCGCTTCGCCGACATCGTGATCGGGGCGGACAAGCAGGCATGAAGATCACGATTGTGCATCAGTACTATCTGATGCCTGGCCAGTCGGGAGGAGCCCGCTTCAACGAGATGGCCCGGATGTGGAGTGAAAAAGGGCATCAGGTCACAGTGATTTGCGGGACCGTGGACTACACTTCGGGTAGTTCGCCGGAAAAGTACCGGGGGCGCTGGGTAACTCGTGAGCAGGACGGCGCGGTGGAGGTTTACCGGTGCCACGTTCCTGCGTCTTACAGCAAGAGTTTTCTGGGGCGTAAGTGGGCGTTTCTGGGTTTCACTCTTTCGGCATCGACAGCTGCCCTGATGGTGCCGCGACCGGACGTTGTGATCGCGACATCGCCACCGCTGATTGCTGTTCTTCCCGGCTGGATCACAGCCCGGTGGCGGATGCGGCCCGTGCCGTGGATCTTCGAAATGCGCGACCTGTGGCCCGAGAGTGCGGTTACAACCGGCGTGCTGAAGGCCAATGCGCTGCTGACCCGGATGCTCTACGCGCTGGAACGCTGGGGTGCCCGCACGGCGACCGCGATTAATGTTCTGACGCCCGCGTTCCGTGAGGATCTGCTGGAGCGTGGTCTAGCCACCAGCGAAAAGATCCATTTTGTGCCCAATGGGGCCGATGTGGAAATGTTTGAACCGGGACCGCGTGAGAATCAGGTACGCCGGGATTTTGGCTGGGGCGACAAGTTCGTCGCCATGTACGCCGGGGCTCATGGTCTGGCAAACGCAGTGGGCCAACTGGTGAATACCGCCGCGGAATTGAAGGACCGGCCGGATATCCTGATCGCCTGCGTGGGCGATGGTCCCGAACGGAAACGCCTGGAGGCGGAAGCGCAGGCGCGGGGGCTGGATAATATCCGGTTCTATGGCGCGCAACCCAAGACTTCGATGCCGGCGATCACGCGTGCCTGCGATGTTGGACTTGCAGTGCTCCAGAATAATCCGACGTTCCGAACGGTTTATCCGAACAAAGTTTTCGACTACATGTCATGCGCCCGGCCCTCTCTGCTGGCAATTGATGGCGTAGCCCGCAAGCTGGTCTGCGACGATGCGCAGGCAGGGCTCTTCGCGGAACCGGAGAACGCGAAGGCCATAGCGGCGGCGCTGCGCCAACTTGCCGACGATCCCGGCATGTGTGTGCGCATGGGCGAGTCAGGGCGGGCCTGGGTGTTGCAGAATGCCAGCCGTTCGGGACTGGCGGAGAAGTATTTGGGGATTCTGAGTCAGTTGACGGGGCAGGAGAAATAGAGTGAAGCCAAAGGTTGCCATTGTGGCGGGCGCACGCCCGAACTTCGTGAAAGTCGCACCGGTGTTGCGCGCCACCGACGAACTGCAGCCCAACTTTGACGCGGTTCTGGTACATACCGGCCAGCACTACAGCCCGGAACTGTCCGATGTGTTCTTCTCGCAGCTTGGTATCCGCAAACCGGACCTCCATTTGGGGGCGGGCGGCAGTTCGCATGGTCAGCAGACGGCCCGGATTCTGGAAGCGTTTGAAAACTATCTGCTGACGGCGGAGCAGGCACCTGTGGCTGTGATTGTGGTGGGCGATGTCAATTCCACCATCGCGGCGGCGCTGGCGGCGTCGAAGCTGGGTATCAAAGTCATCCATCTGGAAGCCGGACTACGGTCGAACGACCGGGCAATGCCGGAGGAGATCAACCGCCTGGCGACGGATGCCATTTCGGATCTGCTGCTGGTCAGCGAACCCGATGGCGAGGTGAATCTGGCGCGTGAAGGCGTGCCTGCATCGCGTATTCGGTACGTGGGTAACGTCATGATCGATACCCTGGTCCGACACCTGGACGAGGCGGCGCTGCTCGGTCCGTCGCTGAATCCGAGTGGTTCACCGTATGCGCTGGTAACATTGCACCGGCCTTCGAACGTGGATAGCGAAGAAGCTCTGGGGTCGATTGCCGACTTTTTGATCGACAGTGCCAGCCGGATGAACGTCATGTTCCCCGTGCATCCGCGAACAAAGGGACGTCTGGAAGCTTTTGGGCTGCTGGAGAAGCTCACTGCCACGCCAAACCTGCAGATTCTGTCACCCCTCGGGTACCTCGAAAACCTGGCGCTGATGAAGGGGGCCCGTTTCGTGATGACCGATTCGGGCGGTATTCAGGAAGAGACCTCCGTCCTGGGCGTACCGTGCCTGACGATGCGCGAGAATACCGAACGGCCTTCTACGGTCTCTCTGGGGACCAATACGCTGGTCGGCCGGGATTTCGCGCTTGCCCGTACGCTGGTGGCCGAAATTCTGGCAGGAACATATAAATCCGGTTCTCCGATTCCCGGTTGGGACGGGGCGGCGGCGCAACGCGTGGTGACCGAAGTGGAGGCGTTCCTGGCCGCTCGCCCATGATCTATCGCCGCTTTGTGAAAAACCTGGTTGACCGTTTGCTGGCGCTCGCCGGCCTGCTGGTGTTATCTCCGATTTTGCTGGTGCTGGGGGTGGTTGTGGCGCGCCGCATGGGGCGTCCGGTCTTATTTCGCCAGACACGGATCGGCCTGAATGACGCCTCATTTGGTTTCTTTAAGTTCCGTACGATGACGAACGAACGGGATGCGAACGGCCAGCTACTGCCCGATGACCGCCGCCTGACGCCGCTGGGCCAGTTCCTGCGGTCCAGCAGTCTGGATGAACTGCCGCAGCTCTGGAATGTGGTGCGGGGCGAGATGAGTCTGGTCGGCCCCCGGCCCCTGCTGCCGGAATACCTGCCGCGCTACTCCGCAGAGCAGAGAAGGCGGCATCATGTGCGCCCGGGTATTACCGGCTGGGCGCAGGTAAATGGACGGAACGGGCTATCCTGGGACGATAAATTCCGCCATGATGTCTGGTACGTGGACAACTGCAGCCTGGCGGTGGATATCCGGATTATTGCCATGACGGTTGCTGCCGTATTTGGACGCCGCGGGATCAGTCAGCAGGGTCATGCGACGATGGAGCCGTTTATGGGCAGTTCGCAGGAAAAGTCCAGATGAAGAACCTGGTCATTTGGGGGGCCGGTGGCCATGGCCGGGTGATTCTGGATATCGCTCGGGCGATGGGCACTTTTGACCAGATTGCATTTTGTGATGATCGGGCGGCGGCTGATGGCGAACTCGCTGGCGCGCCTGTCCTGTCCGGAAGCCTGGAGCGGATTCGGAGCCTGGGGTTCACTTGGTTGGTGGTTGCGATTGGTGACAATGCGGTTCGGGCCAGGTGCTTCGCGCGTGCGATAGAGGCGGGACTCCAGCCAGCAACCTGCATTCATCCGACGGCGTGGATTTCCCGGAGAGCTCAGATCGGCGAGGGGACTGTGGTGATGCCGCGTGTAGTGGTGCAGACCGAAGCGCGGATCGGCGTGAACTGCATTCTCAATACCGGAGTGATTGTGGAGCACGACTGCGAAGTCGGCGACCATGCGCATTTATCACCGAGTGCGACGCTTTGTGGCAACGTGACGGTGGGCGAACTGGCGCACCTGGGGGCCGGAGTGACTGCGATTCCAGGCAGCCGGATCGGCGCGGGCGCAGTTGTCGGCGCGGGGTCGGTCGTGCTCAGAGAAGTTGCGGCGGATACGACAGTTGTTGGCGTTCCGGCAAGGATACTGCAAAGGAAGTAGAAGGTATGGTGGGCGGTCACGGGATCGAACCGTGGACCTCCTGCTTGTAAGGCAGGCGCTCTAACCGGCTGAGCTAACCGCCCGCGTCCATAAGTTCAGCTTATCACGCCGAAATGAGGCATCCACGCTTCGGGCTGGCTTACGTCAAACATATTGAATGCGTGTGCTCCTGGTTGCGGTGATGGCTGTGTCGGTGGCGATGGCTGCCGCTACTTCCGTCGATTCGCCGAAGGAAGCAGCTCTGGCGCTGGCACGGAAAGCGGCTCGCGCGGAAAAGAAGGGCGACGACGCGCAGGCGTATATCTTCTTCGCCGAAGCCTCGGCGCTGCAGCCGCAGAACCGCAAGTATGCGGGCAGGATGGAAGCGCTGCGAACCCGGGCGACGAGACAGTCTCCTCCGGTGGTCCCGAAGGGCGATCCGCTACCCGAGCCAGTACACCCCCTGGTGGATGCCTTCGACAGCATGACCGAGCGGGAGATGGCTCAGGCTCGCGCACTGAAGGACGTCCCGATGCTGCGTGGCACGCCAGGGCAACAGGGTTTCGACCTCACCGACGGGTCCCGCAAGCTGTTCGACAAGGTGACCTCGGCGTTTGGTCTGGAGGTCGTGTATGACGGCGACTATCCGCAGAACGATCCGCCGATCCACTTCAAAGTCGATCCATCGAACTACCGGCAGGCGCTGGAGTATCTGCAGGCAGCGACGAGTTCGTTCATTATTCCGCTTTCGCCCCGCGTGATGATGGTGGCAAAAGATACGCAACAGAAACGCACCGAACTGGAACAGACCATCGCGGTTTCGATTCCGCTGCCGCCGATTT
>CANIHR010000133.1 GCA_947467185.1 Bryobacterales bacterium | reverse complement strand
CGGGCGGCTACAGCGCATCCACATTCCGCAGAAGTTCCTGTACTCCGTTCTCGGTGCCGTACTGGCCCTGCTGATCGTGGTTTTTGGTGCTGCAGGCAGTTATGCGCGCATGGTGGTGAAGGTCTCGAACTACAACACCCTCCAGAAAGAAGCCGAAGCGCTTCGCACCCGGTACGACAATCTTCAAAAGAAGGTCCGTCAAACCGATGAACAGATGGCGAGTCTGCAGTTGCTTGCCGATGAAGTCACCACTGCCTATGGCGTTCGTAAGCAACTGGCAGGTTCCCCCGATCTGATCGCGGAAGCACCTCTGGTTCCGACGCTCGGTGAATCCCTCGCGGAATACAACTACCTCCGCACCACGAATATCGTCAGCCGTCGCTCCAACATCTTCGCCCGTCTGAATGTGAATGTCCTGCCGTCCTCTTGGCCTGTGATGGGCCGTCTGGGCGATGGTTTCGGCCACCGCAGCGATCCGTTCTCGGGTGAAGGTGCCATGCACACCGGCGTTGATATCGCCACCTCCTACGGAACACCTGTGAAATCCACCGGCGACGGCATCATCCGCCACGCCAGTTGGTTTGCCGGCTACGGACGCTGTGTCATCGTCGACCATGGCAACGGGTACCAGACCCTCTACGGTCACCTTTCAAAGATTGACGTCATGGAAGGCCAGGAAATCCGCCAGGGTGAAACGGTCGGCCGTGTAGGCAGCTCCGGTAAGTCCACGGGGTCCCACCTGCACTACGAAGTTCGCATGCACTCCACCCCGGTGAATCCCTACCGGTTCCTGCAGCGCTCTGCTGCTATCAAGCCTGCATCGTCCCCGGAACTGCCCTTCTAAGGCGTTCTCCTAAAACTCTGGCGCCAAGCCTCCCTCCAGGATACAATCTCCTCCATGAAACAAGTCTGGTTACGTGTAGCCGCCGTGTTCGCGGCAGCTCTTCTTCTCACGGCCGCGTACAAACGCGCCGAACAGGCCTCGGTGATGTCCGATACCGCGAATGCCTTCCTCAACTCGTTGTGGAACGACCAAAAGGCCATAGCCACCTATCCGTTTGAAGACGACCAGCGTTTCGATTGGCACTTTATCCCCAAGCTCCGCAAAGGTCTTTCATTTGGCGCCATGCGTCCTGACCAGCGCCTCCTCGCGATGGCCCTGGTTTCCACCGGCCTGAGCCAGCAGGGTCTGATCAAGGCCACCACGATCATGAGTCTGGACCAGGTCCTGCTCAGCCAGGAAGCCACCGCAGCCCCCGCGGTGAATCGCCGCGACCCGGAGAACTACTACATCACGATCTTCGGTAAGCCCGATGCCAAAGGCGTCTGGGGTTTCCGCCTGGAAGGCCACCACGTCGCTCACAACTTCACGGTCGTAAACGGCCGCATTGCCGATTCCCCCAGCTTCTTTGGTTCCAATCCGGCAGAAATTAAGGTCGGCCCCCGCAAAGGTCTCCGTATCCTTGCCGCCGAAGACGATCTTGGCTACGAGATGATTGAATCTCTGGATGCCGGCCAGCAGGCGACTGCAGTCGTCGATAAGGTTGCGCTCAAGGACATCATCACCGCCGCCTCCCGCAAGGCCTCCATCGATGGCCAGCCGAACGGTCTCCAGGCATCGAAGATGACAGCCGCTCAGTTTGATCACATGATGTCGATTGTGGAAGCGTATGCCGCCAACGTGGCATCGCCCATGGCCGAGAATCGTCTGGATCTGGCGAAGAAGCAGCCGAAGGACAAGACCTTCTTCGCCTGGACTGGTGACGTGAAGCGCGGTGGCCCGCACTACTACCGCATTCAGACCCCGGCTTTCCTCATCGAAATGGACATGACGCAGGACAACGCGAACCATGTTCACGCGGTCTGGCGCGACTACAGCAATGACTTCGGTCTGGATCTCCTGAAGCAACACTACGAAGCCAGCCACAAGTAATAATAGAAGTCATCGGGTCTCTTATTTATTCGCGGCGGGATTTTCTGGCGTTGGCGGTTGCGGGTCGTTTAACTCCGCCCGAATGGGTGAAGTATGCGGATCCTGCGACTGAGTTGGACGTCACCCGTCTCACCGATCCAAAATTTACCAGCGGACTCGCTCCGGCGCACCTGAGACAATTCGGGCGCCGGAGCGATTTTCTTATTTACTGGAGTGACCGCAGCGGCTCGCGCCAGATCTGCCACCTCGATCTCAAGTCCGGCGAATCCCGGCAAGTCACCGAGGTGGAAGGCCTGGACATCTCCACCATCTCGCTTGCCCCGGATGAGCGGACCGTTACTTTCTTTCACGGTGGAACGCTCACTGAAGTGAACGGTGCCACAGGGGCCATTCGCGACCTCTACAAGCTGCCGGAGGGGACAACCCGGGCCGGTTTTACCCAATCAGCCGACGGCAGCATCTACTTTGCCCAGAGGCGTGAAGCGGGTAAGTCGCTAATCATGCGGGCTACGCGGTTAAAGACTGCGCCTTTCCTGCAGGTGGATGGAGATGTGGACCTGTTGATGGTGCGTCCCCGCCGTGCTCAATTGCTCTATCGGGCGAACGGTGTGTTCACGCTGCTCAACACGGATGGTTCGAACCTAAAGAAACAGCTTCGTCTCGAGGCGGGGAATACCGGCGAGGTCCTTTGGACGCCATTCGGGCGCACGTTCGTCTATCTCCATCTGCCGGAAGATCCGAAGCAGCTTATCAGCCTGCGGGAGCAGACTCCGGATGATGGCACCGACAAACTGCTTGCCCGGACCAGTCAGTTTGAGTCGTTTGGACCCAATGCGGATGCCTCAGTGTTTGCGGGAGCCAGCCGCAGCAAAGCTTCGTCCTATGTACTCCTTCTGCTGCGTGTCACGAAACGCGAATTGACCCTCTGCGAACACCGGGCCTCAGACCCTGCCATGGTCGCGCCCACGTTCTCTCCGGACAGCAAGACAATCTATTTCGTAAGTGACCGACATGGCAAGTCTGCGCTTTACCGGATTCACGTGGAGAAATTCGTCGAGGAGACGGGTGAAGGCCCCGGCCCGGACTCGAAAAACACAGGCCTGATGCAATAGCCAGCTCTACCCCCGGGCCGCGAACACGAGCAACAACCCAGGCACCACAAAGACCAGGTAGAACGGCTCCATGGCGGCGCCAAGCATCGCCCACAACCCGAACAGGACGTAACCCACGCCGATCACGCGCGGTGTAAATACCTGTTGCGTATCCCCTCGCCAGGCACGCAGAAAGGCGTGGCCGCAAACCAGTCCGGCCAGCAACATCAGCACTCCGCCGAGTTGCCAGGCCGCCAGCAGGCTCTGTTCGAGATCCTGTCTGACTTTGAGGGCCCGCAGTTCCTGCAGCATGGCCGGGGCCCCCACGATTGAATGCACCATTGCGTTCAGCAGCAAAAGGGCCGATGCGATGAAGCCGACGACAATACGATTCCGGGGCATGTGCGGCAGGATATCACAAATAAAAATGGCCAGACCGTGAGGCCTGGCCATCTCAACACTCTTGAAGAAGCCGTTACCGGCTCTGGTACTTCGGAGTCGACAGGTATCCGGAAATCTGATCCTTGCCCACTGAGTTCACGACCACTTCGTACAGAGACTTCGCCACATAGAACTGCAGGGGCTCGTTGACCGTCTTGTCCTTTTTCTCGACAGTCTTGTCATCGGCCAGAACGATCACCGTAAACCGGTTCTTCTTCTGGTCCGACTTGTCCAGACGCAGGCTGATATCACCCACCTTCTGCATGTTCTTCTGCTTCTTGACGGAGAATTCGATGATGTTGCGCTCGCCGCGGCGGCGGAGGTCTTCGATTTCCTTGCTGTTGGTCGCGACATAGCCGCTGGTGATACCAAGGTCGCCCGAAACCTTCTTCAGTTCGGACTTCGTCTTGTCGAGTTCCGACTTCGTCCCGGCCAGATCCGTCTTAACGCCGTTCACATCGGAGTTCACGTCGGCGATGCGCGCATTGGCGGTGTCGGCCTTCTTCGTGACTTCACCCAGAGCGGAGTTGGTCTGTGCGACCGCCTGCTTGGTCTGCTGATTTTCCGCAGAAAGCTTCTTCGCCTGCTCTTCGGTGTAGGTGAGCGCTTCTTTCTTCGCCTGGCTGGCCGCCTGGTTGGCCTGCTGGCTCAACTGCTTCTTGCTGCTGTCCAGATCGTCGCGCAACTCTTCGAGGTGTTTCTTCTGCGCAGCGGTCATTACCGTGCTGTTCTCTTTGAGCGTGTCGATTTCGTTTTGAACGACCTCGTTCCGGTGCGCTTCTTCCTTGCGGATGTCATTCACCTGGTAAAGGAGGAAAGCGTTGAACGCGAGCGACGCGGCAATAGCTCCGCCGGCGAGGGCGTTTTTCATGCCTGAACCTTGCGGCGGCTGCGGTGGGTAAGGATACTGTGGTGAACTCATCTGTGAACCTCGATCTAATTAGTATAGACAGATGGCCACAAAAATGAGTTTCGCTGAGTTTCCTTAAAGTTCATACATTTCGCCGGGTTCCGGGACTACGGTGTCGATTCCGTATCGCTCCTGGATCTGAACTTTGAGCATCTGCGAGCGTTCGGGTTCTCCGTGAACCAGGAAGACGCGTTTCAGGGTACGCGTCATTGGCTCCATCCAGTTGAGCAGTTCGTGGGAATCGGCGTGGCCGGAAAGTTCATCCAGGCACTTTACTTTAGCGCGTACTTCGGTGGGAATACCGAAGATTTTAACGGTCTTGTACCCTTCCTCCAGCTTGCGGCCCAGCGTGTTCTCTGCCTGATACCCGGCCAGCAGGATGGTGTTCTTCGGGTCACCTGCGTTGTGTCGCAGATGATGCAGGACGCGGCCTGCTTCACACATTCCTGAGGGCGAGATGATGATCATCGGGCCTTTCAGGTCATTCAGCTTTTTTGATTGTTCGGCATCCTTGATGTAGATGAGCCGCTTGAAGCCGAACGGATCTTCGCCATTGGTCAGGTAACCCCGCGTTTCCTCGTCGTAACACTCCGGGTGAGCCCGAAAGGCCTCGGTGACATTCACGGCCAGCGGACTATCCACAAACATCGGCACAGCCGGGATTCGCTGCTGGTCAATCAACTGGTGCAGCAGCAGGACAATCTGCTGCGTGCGACCGACCGCGAATGCCGGAATAATCAGTCGGCCCCCGCGGCCAATCGTCTCTTTGACCACCTGTTCCAGGCGTCCAATCGCCTCACCCTCTGGCGGATGAGTCTGGCCGCCATAGGTGCTCTCCATGATGAGATAGTCGGCCTCGGGCATATGTTCCGGATCGCGGATGATCGGTAGACCCGGACGACCTACGTCGCCCGAAAACGCGAGCCGCAAATCGCCCTTCGTGAGCAGGATCGATGATGAGCCGAGGATGTGGCCGGCATCGCGGGATTCCATCGTAATGCCGCCACCGATGTCGCGGCGCTTGTGGTACGGCACCGCATGAAACAGCGGCATGGTGGCTTCCGCATCTTCCATGGAAAACAGCGGTTCTACGGGTTCATCCTGCGAGTGGTGCTTGTTGACAAACTTCGCGTCGCTCTCCAGAATGTGTGCGGTGTCCCGTAACATGGATTCGCACAGATCAATCGTAGCGGGAGTCGTATAAATGGGCCCGTGATAACCCTGTTTCACAAGCAGCGGCAGTCGTCCACTGTGGTCGATATGCGCGTGAGTAAGCACCACGGAATTAATGGAGCGAGCAGGGAAGGGCAGGACCCGATTCCGCCGCTCGGCTTCCTTGCGGCGTCCCTGGTACATGCCGCAATCCACGATAATCCGTTCACCATTCGACTGCAGTTCGTGCAACGACCCCGTTACTGTTCCCGCAGCGCCATGAAAGGTTAGTTTGATTCCCATGAATGACTCCCGTTGTCAGTGTACGCTGAGAGGCTGATGGGTCCAGTTCTCGAATTGCGGAAGGTCGTGAAAGACTATCCCGGACATCGCGCCGTGGATGGCATTTCCCTGTCCCTGGAACGTGGCCGGTTCTATTCGCTGGTGGGACCGTCGGGTTGCGGTAAGACTACGACCCTTCGTCTGGTGGGGGGCTTTGAGAAACCCACTTCCGGCGAAGTCTGGCTGGATGGCGTGATGGTGAATGCCCTGCCGCCACACCAGCGGGATGTGAGCACCGTATTTCAGAGTTATGCGCTTTTCCCCCATTTGAGCGCGCTCGAAAATGTCGCGTTCGGCCTTCGTGAGCGCCGAGTGCCGGATGCGGTGAAGCGAGCGCAGGACGCGTTGGCACGGGTACACCTCAGCACGAAGGCGGCGAGTAAGCCTGCGCAGTTATCGGGTGGGGAACGGCAGCGTGTGGCGCTGGCGCGGTCGCTGGTTCTGGAGCCGAAGTTACTACTTTTGGACGAGCCTTTGGCGGCGCTTGATCCGAACCTGCGGGGGCAGATGCGGGCGGAACTCAAGGCACTGCAGCGTTCCACCGGAATCACGTTCCTGTTTATCACTCATGACCGCGAAGAAGCTCTGTCGATGTCCGATGAGTTGGCTGTGATGAATGCCGGCCGAATCGAGCAAATGGCGGCACCGGAGTCGGCATATCTGCAGCCCGTGAGCCGCTTTGTGGCTGGCTTCCTGGGTCCGGTCAACTGGTTTGGAGATATCGGGGTGCGCCCCGAGCGGATTCGTCTCACAACCGTGCCGGGAGAGGAAGCCAGCCTGCAGGCGACCGTGGACAGCCTGCTGTTCTTCGGCAACAGCATTCAAGTCCACGTGCGGCTCAACGACGGTCCCAGGGTAAGCGCCGAAATACCTGCCGGTAGTCAGGTTTTTCGCGAAGGCGAGTCGGTCTGGCTTTCCTGGTCAAGGGCTGATGAGATGCGACTGCCATGACGCTTCGTTCCTGGAGTCTGCTGCCTGTCCGCCTTGTTGCCACCGTTCTCCTCGGTGCACCGCTCGGCATCGTCCTCGTCTACAGCCTCCTTACCCGCGGAGACTACGGTGGTGTTGAATTTCCGTGGACCGCCGAGAGCTTCACCCGCCTGCTCGATCCGCTCTATCTCGGCATCCTCTGGCGGTCCCTTTGGATTGCGACTTCCGCGACTGTAATCTGTGCGCTGGCCGGCTTCCCACTCGCCCTCTTCATAGCCCGTTCCGGCCGCTGGCGCAACCTCTGGCTGCAACTGGTACTGCTGCCCTTCTGGACCAGTTTTCTGGTGCGAACTTACGCCTGGATCTTTATCCTGCGCGATACCGGTCTCGTGAACACCACGCTGCTGAGCCTCGGCCTCATTCACAAGCCCCTGCCACTGCTCTATAACGACGGGGCAGTGTTGGCTGGCCTGGTCTACAACTACCTGCCCTTCTTCGTCTTGCCGCTGTATGCCACGCTGGAGCGTCTGGATGGCGCCTTGCCGGAAGCGGCTGCCGACCTGGGTGCCCCCCCCTGGCGGACGCTCTGGCGCGTGACGCTGCCGCTCTCGAAGCCTGGTATTGTGGCAGGCTCTGTCCTCGTATTTGTCCCTTGTCTCGGTGCTTACCTAACCCCGGACCTCCTGGGCGGAGGTAAGACGGTGATGCTCGGCAATCTCGTGCAAAACCAGTTCACCAGTGCCCGGGACTGGCCGTTTGGCGCCGCTGTTTCCATGGTCGTCCTGCTGGTGAGCGCTCTCCTGCTCGCCGCCTTTCTCCGCCATCGCACGGCCCAGGAGTTGTTATGAAGGGCAGGGGACTCGGAGTGTGGGCTGCGCTGACGCTGGTTTTCCTGCACGCTCCCCTCCTGGTGCTGGTGCTGTTCAGCTTCAACAGCAGTCGTTTCACGGTATGGGAAGGTTTTTCGTTCACCTGGTATCAAGCCGCACTGGCTGATCCTCAACTGGCAGAAGGCCTGCTCAACAGCATTGTGATCGCGGCGTTTGCTTCGGTCATCGCCACAGTCATCGGTACCCTGGCCGCTTACGGCATGTGGAAGCGACCAGCCACCTGGCTCGCCGGAACCCTCTACCTCTCGTTGCTGACACCGGAAATCGTCACCGGGGTTTCCCTTCTGGCTCTGTTCCAGTGGACCTTCCGGTATCTGAACCTGCACCTCGGCCTGTACACCGTCATCGCTGCCCACGTGGCCTTCTCCGTCGCGTACGTCATGATCGTCGTCTCAGCCCGCCTGCGGCAGTACGACCGCTCGCTCGAAGAGGCCGCGATGGATCTTGGTGCTACCGAGTGGTCTGCTTTCCGCCGAGTGACGCTGCCGTACCTCGCCCCTGCTGTCGCGGCTGCTGCACTGCTCGCGCTCGTCGTTTCGTTTGACGACTACGTGATCACCAGTCTTGTCGCCGGGGTCGATTCTGAAACTCTGCCGATGGTGGTTTACGCGATGGCTCGCCGAGGTGTCAGCCCGATACTGAATGCTGTCTCCGCCTTCGTAGTGGTGGTTTTCGGTGCGCTGATCGTCGCTTCTCAAAGGCTCCAGGAATCATGAACCGCCGAGCCTTTCTGCTGACAGCGCCCGCACTCGCCGGTTGCGCTACCGACGCCCGCCCGCGTCTCAACGTGTTCAACTGGTCGGCCTACATCGACCCTGCCATGCTGCAGCGTTTCGAGCGCGAGCGCGGCGTTCGCATCCGATACGGGACTTACGAAAGCAACGAAGAAATGCTCGCCCGCGTCATGGGCGGCAACTCGGGCTGGGACGTTGTTTTCCCCACACACAACCGCCTCACGCCGATGGCCGCGCATGGCCTCCTCGCAGCGCTGGACCACACGCGACTGCCCGCGCTCAGGAACCTGGGCTCTCGCTTCCAGTCCCCCGTCTGGGACAAAACCCTCGCGTGGGCCATTCCTTACATGTGGAATGGGACGGGGATCGCTTACAACGGAGCTCAAGTCTCGAATATCGACTCCTGGGGCGCCCTGTGGCGTGATGACCTCAAAGGGCGTCTCACCATGCTGGATGACCCGGAAGATGTCCTCGGAGCCTGTCTGCTGAAGCTGGGGCTTCCGTTCAGCTCGACTGAACCCGCCCATCTCGCAAAAGCCCGCGCCGAGGCCATCGCTCAGAAGGTAAACCTTCGAGCCTACCTGAACGCGGACGTGCGAGATCAACTGGTATCGGGAGACGTGCTGGCGGCTCAGTTGTGGTCCACCACGACAGCACAGGCAAGGGCCGGGAACCCGCAACTCCGTTTCGCCTGGCCGAGTGAAGGCTTTCCGCTCTATTGCGACTGCGCGGCGATCCTAAAGGAATCCCGGCACCCGGAACTGGCCCACGAATTTCTGGACTTCCTGCTGCGACCCGAAGTGGCTGCAGCCAATGCCCGAGTCGCCGCCACTGCAACCGCCAACGGGGTAGGGCAGCACTCCATTGACCCCGTTTTGTACCCGCCGGATGACATCTACGCCAGAGGCTTCTGGCCCCCGCCCCTGCCACCTGCTGCTCAGCGCCTTCGTGACCGAATCTGGACGGAGATCAAATCGGCCTAGGGTGGACGGCTAAAATCGGAATGATGGATTTCGGCTGGTACGAAGACACGGACCCCAAGGCCCTGGAAGTATTTCTGGACCTGCACCGCCGCATGACTCAGCATGAACGGACCTCCCGGATTTTCGAAATGATTGCGTTCCAGGACGGCCTGCAATATTCCTCAGTGCGGCACCTCTACCCCGCTGCGGACGAACGTGAGGTATTCCTCCGCGTCGCCGCCCGTCGCCTCGACCGCGAGCTGATGATTCGTGCTTACGGCTGGGATCCGGACCTCCACCCATGAGAGGCCTTGCCGAAGCCTTTCAGACGCTTATGGGCGAGCTTGACCGGCTCGGAATCTCATTCCTCGTTGGTGGCTCAGTTGCCAGCGGTACCCACGGCCTTCCTCGCCAGACTAACGACATTGATATCCTCGCTGCAATCGAGCCGGGCTCGGTCAGTAAATTTGTTCGGGTGCTGTCGAAATCCTTCTACGTGGATGCGGATTCAATTCGGCAGGCTATTGAACTGCGACGTAGCTTCAACGTTATTCACCTTGCAAGCGCATGGAAATTCGATATCTTCGTCGCTGGCGACAGTGACTTTTCGCATTCGGAGTTGTTACGCCGCCGGATGGCCACGTCTGGCATAACAGGACTGGAAAGCATTGAATTCCCGGTATCAAGCGCCGAGGACACCATCCTCGCGAAGCTCGTGTGGTTTCGGAAGGGTGGAGAGATTTCCGATCGCCAATGGCATGATCTGCTCGGGATTGTGCGCGTTCAGGCTGGTCGTCTCGACCGTGAGTATCTCGCGATATGGGCGCAAAGGCTTGGCGTCGCCGATCTGTTGTCGCGGTTGATGCCTTAGCTCTTCGTCAGATCCGGGCGCAGTCTTTTAGTTTTTTCGATGGCGGCTTGCCGTCGCCACTTCTTAATCTCGGCGTGATTCCCGCCCAGCAGCACTTCCGGAACCTTCCAACCTCGGAATTCCGCGGGCCGTGTCCACTGCGGGCAATCCAGAATTCCATCTTCGAATGATTCATTCACCGCCGAATCGGAATTCCCCAGCACCCCGGGCAACAACCGTGCCACGGAGTCAATCACCACCGCCGCTGCCAATTCTCCACCGCTCAGCACGTAGTCTCCGATCGAGATCTCTTCGTCCACCAGGTGCTCAGCCACACGTTCATCCACGCCTTCATAACGGCCGCAGATGAACAGCAGTTCGTCGTATTCCAGATATTCCCGGGCGACCTGCTGGGTGAACTTTCGGCCTTGTGCGGAAAGCAATATTACTTTGTGCTTCGGCGTCCGCTCCGGCCAGATGGCCTCTACAGCCTCAAAGATCGGCTGGGGCTTCAGCAGCATGCCTTCGCCGCCACCAAACGGACGGTCATCCACGGTGCGGTGCAGGTCATACGTCCACTTGCGCAGATCGTGCACAATCAGCTCCAGAGACCCGTACTGCGCCCCGCGAGCCACCACGCCATGCTTAAACGGACCTTCGAAAAACTCCGGGAAAATCGTCAGCAGATGAAACTTCACAGCTTGTTGACGTCCTCCAGACCCTCTGGCAAGGTAACCAGGATCAGCTTCTGTTCGGGGTGAATACCTACACAGATTTCTTTCACAAACGGAATCAGCAGATCGCCCTTATTGATCTGCAGCAGGGGAGGACCGCCGAAATCTTCGAAGTCGGTCACCTGACCGATGACTCGTTTGGTCGCTGCATCCTGAACTTCGCAACCAATCAGGTCGGAATGGAAGAATTCGCCGGGTTCCGGCACCACGCGTTCCGAAAGGGGTATCCGAACATCAAAGCCCCGAAAGTTCTCAGCGTCGGTCATCGAATCGATGCCCTGGAACTTGAAAATCAGCACGCCCTGGTGGTTCCAGGTCCGTTCCACGCCATACTCCTTGCCGACAGTGGCCGAAGGCGCGAACAAATGGACTTTCGTGAGTTTTTCAAACCGGTCCGGGTGGCTGGAAAGACTAATGGCCGTCAACTCGCCGCGAATGCCGCGAGGACGGCCAAGGACTGCCACCGTAACCCAGTCTGCTGCCGGGTTATTCAAGGATTTCCAGCGTGAACCGGCGATTGAGCTTCATGCCGGCCGCACCCAGGATGGTTCGGATAGATCGGGCCGTGCGGCCCTGTTTGCCGATGACTTTACCGAGATCACCAGCAGCGACCTTCAGTTCAAGCACCGTGGCGTGCTCGCCATCGACGCTGTTCACGACGACGTCCTCAGGAACGTCGACCAGCGCCTTCGCAATATCCTCAATCAGTTGTTTCATGGACTTCCCTCCCTGCCTGGGTCGTAAAAGAAGAGGCGCAACCGCGCCTCAACCTACGCCGCGACTGCCGGGTTGTTCTTCAACAGACGGGCGACCGTGTCGGACAACTGCGCGCCGTTCTTCGTCCAGTGGGTAATGCGGTCGTGCTGGAGCTTCACGGTGGCCGGTTCGGTCAGCGGGTTGTACTGCCCCACCACTTCAATCGCCTTGCTGTCGCGGGCGCGTTCCTTGTCAATAACCACCACACGGTAGAACGGTTTCTTCTTGGCGCCGAAACGCGCCAGTCTGATCATTAGCATCGAATTCTATTTTCCTCTAAACTCAAAATCCCGGCAATCCCAGTTTACCCAGGCCACCAAGCTTACCCATCCGTTTGCCCAGCATACCCATGCTGCCGGAAAGGGTCTTCATCATCTTGCGAGCCTGCGTATACTGCCGCAGCAGGTCGTTTACATCTTCCACTTTGGTGCCACTGCCACGCGCAATCCGGCGGCGGCGGCTTCCATTGATGATCATGTGATTCGTCCGCTCTTTGGGAGTCATGGAATCAATGATCGAAACAATCCTTGTCAGTTCCTTCTCATCGGGCTGCATATTCTGCAGCTCTTTCATCATGCCAACCTTCGGCATCATTTTGAGAATGGATTCCAGCGAACCGAGTTTGCGCAGGCTCTTTAACTGATCGCGAAAATCTTCGAGCGTGAACTCGTTGTCGATCAGCTTGCGCTGCATTTCCTCCTGCTGCTTCGAATCGAAGGCTTCCTGCGCCTTCTCCACGAAACTCAGGATGTCGCCCATGCCCAGAATGCGGGACACGGCTCGGTCGGGGTGGAACGGTTCGAACGCGTCAGCCTTTTCTCCCAGACCCACAAACTTCAGGGGCTGGCCGGTTACATGACGAATGGAGAGGGCTGCGCCACCACGAGCGTCGCCGTCCATCTTGGTCAGAATGGCACCGGTGATGCCGAGGCGCTGATGGAATTCACCAGCCGACTTCACGGCGTCCTGACCGGTCATCGCGTCGGCGACGAACAGAATTTCAACGGGGTTAAGAAGATCCTTGAGCTGCTGCAGCTCAGTCATCAGGTCTTCATCGATGTGCAGGCGTCCGGCGGTATCCACCAGCAGGACATCACGTCCAGCATTGGCGGTCTCGCGGCGGGCGGAACGCGCCAGGTCGATCGGCAGCGTCTCGCCTTCCACGCCCTCATAAATCGGAATCTTGTTGTCACGCGCCAGAATCGACAGTTGGTGACGGGCGGCGGGACGGTAGATATCGACCGAGACAACCTGGGGACGATGGCCGTTTTTCGCAAGCCAGCGGGCAAGTTTTGCGGTGGAGGTGGTTTTACCCGAACCCTGCAGGCCCACAATCATGAAGACGCTGGGCGGGTCGTTGGCAAACCGGAGCTTGGATTCGTGGCTGCCGAGGACCTTAATCAGTTCCTCATTGATGATCCCGATAACCTGCTGGTACGGCGAGAGCGACTGCAGGACTTCTTGCCCCATCGCGCGTACCTTGACGGCTTCCAGCAACTGCTTAACAACTTTGAAATGAACGTCGGCTTCCAGAAGGGCCACGCGGACTTCACGGAGCGCGACCTCCATATTCTCGGCGGTCAGGCGTCCTTCACCGCGCAGGTTCTTGAAGACACGCTGCAGTTTATCGGACAGATTGTCGAACATGTTGTTAAGTTAAGAGGCGCTACTGCACCTGTTTAAGGACGTCTCGAACCAGTATAGCGTGCCGGGGATTTTCAGGACCGTTTGAGCGTCGTCACCTTGTAGGCTAACCTCAATAGAAGCAGCGAAATCTATGCAACGAATCCAGTTCTTTCGCCTCGCCTGTCTCGCGGCCGCCGCACTCCCGGCACTCGCTCAGGCCCCTGCCGCCGTTAAGGCTCCGCAGCGCAGTCCCTTCCTTATCAGTCGCCCGGTACCTGACCAGGCTTCCATTGATCGGGGCAAGGCCATTTACGTTCCCACCTGCGGCTTCTGCCACGGGGCAAACGCCACTGGCGCGGAAGGCCCCGACCTGGTTCGTTCCTTTGTTGCCCTGCGCGACGAGGGCGGCAACGAGATTGGCCCGGTGATTAAGAATGGACGCCCCGGAATGCCTGCGTTCCCGCAACTGACCGACGCGCAGATTACCGATATTGCGGCATTCCTTCGAAACCGGCAGCAGGATGCTATCGACCGCAACGCGTACCAGATTAAGGACGTGAACACCGGCAATATCGCGAAAGGTAAGGCCTACTTCGCCGCCCACTGCGCCACCTGCCACTCCCCCGAAAAGGACCTGAAAGGCATTGGCGGTAAGTACGAAAATGCTGTCCTCCTCGGGAAAATCGTCTATCCGACTGGTCGCGGCGTCACTCCTGCCGCCCGTCGAACCGTTACCGTCACGGTCGGCACAAAAGTCGTAACCGGACGCTTAGAATACCTCGACGACTTCGAAGTCGGGCTGAAAGACTCCACTGGTGAATATCACGGCTTCCAGCGTGGTCCCACCGTCAAAGTAGACGTAAAAGACCCCCTCGCGGGCCACGAAAAGCTCATGAAGGCCTTCAATGACGCCGACCTCCACGACGTCCTCGCTTACCTGGTGACCATGAAATGAACACGCCCCGTCTGTTATCCGCCTTCCTTTGCCTGAGCGCCATTTCCTGGGGGCAGGGGCTCGATCCGAAAAAGCTTCTCCAGCCACCGACCGACACCTGGCCGACCTACAACGGTGACTATTCCGGTCGCCGCCACAGCACACTGAAGCAGATCAATTCCACCAATGTCGGCAACATGACGCTGGCGTGGACGTACCGCATGAACTTCGGCGGTCCTGCCCCCGGTGGTGGCACCATGAAAGCCACGCCGCTCGAAGTGAACGGTGTCCTCTATTTCTCCGCGCCTGACCACGCCTGGGCCGTTGACGCCCGTACCGGTCGCCAGCTCTGGCACTACGAATGGAAGTCGAAGGGTGGTATCCATATCGGCAGCCGTGGCGTTGCCATGTATCGCGATTGGCTGTATTTCGAAACGCCCGATAACTACCTGATCTGTCTGAACGCGAAGGATGGGACCGAGCGCTGGCACACGGAAATTGGCGATGTTCGCCTGGAGTATTTTTCGACTCCCGCACCAGTTGTTATCGGCAACCACATCATCGTAGGCACCGGTGGCGATTCGCTCGACGTACCGG
>CANIHR010000132.1 GCA_947467185.1 Bryobacterales bacterium | reverse complement strand
CGACGAACTGCCCGACTTCCCGTCTACTCGCGCCCTCTCCCGTCAGCCCCTCTGGGCGTTTGATCGGCGCACGCCGCTTACCTCCAACAACGCGCTCGACCACAGCATCATCGTCCACTGGGTCATCGCGGAGCACAAATCCCAGGGCATGTTCCAGATGGAATACGGTCGCCACTCCCACGAGTACTTCTGGCCCTTCGCCATCGGCTCCACCGACGCGGACGTGCAACCCTCCAAACCCTGGCATAGCTTCTTCACCGTCGCTTCGCAGTTGGTTCACGCGGGGGTTCTATGACCAAGCCGGGTCCGCTCCAGCAATTCGAAAACAGCCTCAAAGCGCTCGCCCAGGTTATCTTCCGCGAGACCCAGGCCACTGGCTACGCCATTTTTGAGCTAACCTCCGCCGACCCCGGCCTGAACCGCGTCTTTGGTATCGGTGCCCCCATCCCGGAGATGGCGCTGCTCGAAAAAACAGCACGCGCCATCATGGTTTTCCCGCTCCATACCGAGGGCGTTCCCGATGGCTACCTGGCCTTTTCGTTCGGTGCTCACCACACCGCGCGAGAGGCCGAAACCGCGCTCAGCCGTGTCGTCGAAGTGATCGACACCATCTGGGCCGCACGCCACACCGACGCCCACTATCTCAGTCTTCTCAACCGTCTCCGGCAACTCGAAGCGCGCCTGGTTGATTCCAAGATCGTCGATCGCGCCCACGGCCTTCTCGCCGATACGAAAGAGCCCGATGTAATCGACGCTCTGCTTCGTCATGTCCGTACCGTCCTGCGTCCCAGTTCGGCCAATCGGACTCTCGAAAGCATCGTTCAGGAACTCGAAGATGAACTCGAAGAACGTCGCGTTACCAGCCAGGCGAAAGTGCTGCTGCAGGCCGCGCACGCACTTTCGGAAGAGCAGGCCTACACACACCTGCGCCTCCTGAGCCGCAAGTCCCGCAGGCGTCTGAAAGATGTCGCCCTCGACGTGATGGCTCAATACACGCTGGAAGCCACGGCGTAAACCACAACCCCAACTGATCTCGGTCCGCCCCGGCATAGTCTGCAGGGCTGACCGTATATTTCTAACCACTCATCGAAGCCTATGAACCACCGATATTTCCTTACCGGTCTGGCCGTGCTTTCCCTTGCGTGCACCGCCTTCGCCGCCAGTCCAGTCGTCGTGAAGCAACAGGGCTACATCCCCTTTGGCGATGCCCCCATCAACTATCGCTCGGAGGATTTGCGAGACCCCATCGCAGTCCTCCAGCGGAAGCTGGACCACGGCGAAGTGAAGCTCCGGTATGAGAACGAACAGAGCTATCTCCGGTCAGTTCTCAAAGCCCTCAACATCTCGGCTAACTCACAAACGCTGGTCTTCTCAAAGACCAGCTTCCAGTACCCGAAAATCTCGCCCCACAGGCCGCGCGCTCTCTACTTCAACGACGACGTGTATGTCGGACGTGTCCACGACGGCACGGGCCTCGAATTTGTCTCCTTCGATCCCATGCAAGGCGCGATCTTCTATGTCCTCGATGAGCACAAAGTCGCGAAGCCTCGCTTCGAACGCGCCAACCTCGACTGCATCCAGTGCCACATCGCGAATGTCCCCACTAAGGGCGTTCCGGGCGTCTTCGTTCGCTCCATCTACACCAGCCCCAATGGCACGCAGGCGGCCGGAACGCCCGGCTACATCAGTGGTCACGAAAGTCCCCTCAAAGACCGTTGGGGTGGCTGGTACGTCACCGGCACGCACGGCTCCCAACGCCATCTGGGTAAAGCCGTTGACGCGGGCAGTTTCAACCCTTCGTTCTATCTGACCGATACCAGCGACATCGTCGCGCACCTCGTTCTGGACCACCAGACGCAGATGCACAACTACATTACGCAGACCAACTACCAGACGCGCCTCGCGCTGGCAGCGAAGGGCCCGGCTCAGCAGTACGAACGCTCCGCTGAGCAGTTGGTCCGCTATCTACTGTTCGCGAAAGAAGCGAAGCTCGAAGGCCCAGTCGTCGGAGACTCCGGCTACGCCGAAGAGTTCGCCGCCAAAGGTCCGCGCGACCCCAAAGGACGCTCCCTTCGCGACTTTGATCTCAACACCAGAATCTTCAGGTACCCCTGCAGCTACCTGATCTACTCGGAAGCCTTCGACAGCATTCCGGGGCCGACCAAAGACTACATCTACCACCGGTTGTTTGAAGTCCTCAGCGGCCGCGACCAGGGTCCGGATTTCGCGTCGCTGTCGCAGGAAGATCGCAGGGCAATCCTCGAAATTCTCGTCGCCACCAAGCCGGGTCTTCCGGCCGAGTGGAAGCAGTTCGTCAACACCAATCAAAGGAGCAACCAATGAAACGAATCGCCCTTCTCGCGCTGGCAATGTCCACCCTCGCGAGCGCACAAAACCTCAAAGGCCGCTGGGCCGCCAACACGGAACAGGGGGGCTCCCAAATCCCGTTCCGCCTCGATATCGCGGGCGAAGGCGACAAGGCCATCGGCACCCTCTACAACGGAGAAGATAAGGAGTACACCACCAGCGCCTCCATCAAAGACGGCAAGGTGGAACTCAACTTCGACCACTACCTCGTCTCCATCATTGCCGAAGTGAAAGATGGCGAACTCGATGGCCGCATCGAATCCCGCCGTGGTGGCCCGGCCGCTGAGGAAGGCGCTACGAATGCACCCTCTGCCACTCCGAACGCCGCACCCGCCCGCCGTGGCGTCACCCCCTTCCACGCGAAGCGTTACGTGGCCCCCACAGCCGCTGAAGTGAAGAACGTCCCGAACATCGACGGCGTCTGGGAAGTGGCCCGCGAAACGCCCAAGGGCGAAAAGGCCTGGCGTGTCGTTGTCCAGCAGAAGGGTGCCGATATAACCACCACCCTCCTCCGCGTGGACGGCGACACCGGCGCACTCACCGGTTCTTGGCAGGATGACAAATTCGTGGCCAGCCACTTCGATGGAGCCCGCCCCGGCCTCGTCACGCTCACCCCGCAAAAGGACGGCAGCCTCGGCGTTCTGCTCAATACCGGCAACCGCAACGGCGAACTCATCGCGTACCGCCCCGAAGTCGCCCGCGCCAAAGGTCTCCCCGAGCCCGCCAACTACCAGACCCACACCACGCCGCGTGATCCGAACGAGATCTTCACTTACTCGTTCCCCGACACGAAGGGCAACGTTGTTTCCAACGAAGACCCGAAGTACAAAGGTAAGGTCGTCCTCGCCATCGTTACCGGCACCTGGTGTCCCAACTGCCACGACGAAGCCCAGTACCTCGTGGAGCTCTATAAGAAGTATCACGATCAGGGCCTGGAAATCGTCGCTCTCGACTTCGAAGAACCCACCGAAATCAGCAGCCTGAAACGCGTCAACGCGTTCGTGAAGCAGTACAAGGTGCCTTACACCTACCTCATCGCCGGCCAGCCCTCCGAGATGTGGGATAAGGTTCCGCAGTTGGTCAACCTCAACACCTGGCCCGCCACTGTCTTCGTCGGCAAGGACGGCAAAGTGAAAGCCACGCACGCTGGCTTCGCAGCTCCCGCCAGCGGCATCTTCAACAAGCTGCTGCGCGAAGAGTTCACCTCCAACATCGAACGCCTCCTGAAGGAAAAAGCGCCCGTCACTTCGGCGTCCCTCCGCTAATGTTGCGTCGATTGTCAACTGCGGTTCTGGTAGTGGGTGGTCTGTTGCAGACCACCCACGCAGCACCACCCCTTCCCGCCCAAACCTGGCGCGACCCCGCCACGAAGCTCACCTGGGCTGCTTCCGATAACGGCCTCGCGGCCACCTGGAGCCAGGCCATTCACTTCTGCAGCACCCTCTCCATCAACAAACAGAAGCCCTGGCGTCTCCCCACCATCGACGAACTCCAGACTCTCTTCGGCGGAACTGCCGACGAAAACGGCCGCCACCTCATCGGTCCCATCAAAACCACAGGCTGGGCCTGGAGCAGTCCTGCAGGCAAAGAATATGGCCAGCGCTGGGCACTCGACTTCGGCGATGGAGGCCGCGCCTCCGCAGTCATGGGCGATGGCGGCCCGAACCGCGCCCTGTGCGTGAAAAAATAGTATCTGAAAGGTTTCTCTTGCGTTTCAAAACCCTTGCCATCCACGCCGGTTACGATCCCTCTGCCAACCACGGAGCCGTCGTCCCACCCGTCGTTCAAAGCTCCACCTTCGCTTTCAAAGCCGCCGGTGAACCCCGCACTTTCGACTACTCCCGCAGCGGTAACCCCACGCGCCACACGCTCGAAACAACTTTCGCCGCACTCGAAGGCGGCGTTCGCGGCCTCGCTTTCGCCACCGGCATGGCCGCCGAAACAACCGCCCTCATGCTGTTCAATCCGGGCGACCATCTCCTCGTTCAGGCCGACCTCTACGGCGGTACCTGGCGCCTCATCTCCAGCGTCTTCGCCGCCAAAGGCCTCACTGCGAGCTTCGTCGATCTCCGTGATGAAGCGGCTCTTCGCGCGGCCATCACCCCTGCCACAAAAGGCATCTGGATCGAGTCCCCGACCAACCCGCTGATGAACCTGGTCGACCTTCGCGCCGTCGCTCAAATCGCGAAGGAACACAGCCTCCTCACCATCTGCGACAACACATTCCTGTCGCCATACTTCCAGCGTCCGCTGGACCTCGGCATCGACATCGTGGTCCACTCCACCACCAAGTACATCAACGGTCACTCCGACGTTGTTGCTGGCGCGCTCATGACCGCCGATGCGGCTCTGGGAGACAAACTCGCGTACCTCCAGAACGCTCTCGGCACCGTCTCCTCACCCGGCGATTGCGCTCTCGTATTGCGTGGCCTTCGCACCCTCGCCATCCGCATGGAAGAGCACAACCGCAACGCCCTTGCCATCGCCCACTGGCTGGAAGCGCACCCGAAGATCGCGCAGGTTCTGCACCCCGGCCAATCCTCGCACCCGCAGCATCAGCTTGCCCTGCAGCAGACCACCGGCTTCGGAGGAACCTTCGCCTTCCGCCTCCGTGGTGCGCGTGAAGAAGCCTTCCGCTTCCTCAACGCCGTCCGCATCTTCACCCTGGCCGAATCCCTCGGAGGCGTCGAAAGCCTTATCGAGCACCCCAGAACGATGACGCACCTCTCCATCCCCCCGGCAACGCTGGACCAAATGGGCATCGGAGAAGACCTCATCCGCATCTCCGTCGGCATCGAAGATGTAACCGACCTCATCGCCGACCTGAGCCACGCACTCGACCAGATCTAAATACTGATCACCGGGCATGGCGAGTTTCGCAGGACCCCATACGAATCCCGCAGCACGTTCCAGCCGTTCTCTCCATGCCGGCCCACCACCACCAGATCCGCGCCGAACTTCACCGCAGCCTTCGCCACCACGTCCGCCGGGTCGCCTGCTTCGAAGAACACCTCGCTCGCCGTTCCCGCCGCAATCTGCAGGCTCTCCATTGCCGCCCGCGCGTCGCACGAAAGTTTCTGCCGCAACTCCTCCTCCGCGGTACCCCCGTCAAACGACACCGCAATCTCCGCCGTCGCATGCACTATCGCGAGCCGCGCATCACAGTGCCCCGCCAGCCACGCGGCCCACTGCAGCACTTCCACACTCCGCCCACTCAGTCCCACAGCACACAACAACCTGTGGCACTGCATCCCCGCCACCGGCGGCGCGGCTTCTGCGTGGATTCCGGTCCATACCGGGCACTCCACCTCCTCCAGAACCTTCGCCGCCACTGACCCCACCGTCATCCGGTGAAATACCCCCAGTCCACTCGTCGGCATCATCACCAGATCCGGCTTCCACGTCCGCACGGTGTCCACGATCGTCGCCGCCGCGTCCTCGCCTGTTACACAGCGTTCCGTCGAAATGAAGTTCAGGCTGTCCGGGAAGAATGTCGCCAGTTGAGCCTGGCGCTGCGGGAATAGTTCCTCCGCCAGGTTGTGCTCGCCCATCCCCACCACATGCAGCAACAGGACCTCCGCTTCAAACTTCCCCGCAAAGGCCTCCACATAACGCGCTGCCCCCCGGCAGCTCCCGGAAAAGTCCACAGGAAACAGAATTCTCTTGATCGTTGGCATAAGGACTCCACCGTTCGGAATTGCACTTTAGGGGCCATGGCCCTCCACCTGCACCAGGCTCGATATGGCAAACCGCATCCACGCATTTGGAATCTACGAAAACGAATACGACGCCGAAGTCGCCGTGGACCAACTGGTCACCGCCGGGTTCGATGCCGCCGCCATCCGGGTTCTTCACCCGGACAACGACGCCTCTCGTGATTTTGTTGACCGCAAAGGCACCACGCTCCCCGCCGGCATCGGTGAGAAGAGCAGTTCCGGTGTCCCCCTCGATGGCAGTTGGGGGCTGCTCTATCCAGGGGAAGGTCCCATTCAGGGGGCACTGCCGGACGCCCTGACCGACATGGGGATTCCGCACGAATGGTCTGACAATACCGTCCGCGACGGCAAGTTTCTGCTCTCCGTCGAGTGCCTCGTTCCGGACACCCTGTTGTTCGCAACCGCCATCCTCAGAGACACCGGAGCCACAGAAACCAGCACTTCAGAAACGCAGCTGCCTGAGCCACGCCGCCCAGGTCTCCTCCTTGTCCCCGCCTGACGCCGGTTGGTCAGGCTGACCAGCCACCGCCAACCGGTGCGCCTCCACCCGTGAGTCGCGCTTCCCGGTTGTCCTGTTCAAATCCCAGTCGCAGGACTTCCGCCATCTCCGGGTCGTCTTCCACAACCAGGACGTGATCTCTCATCTAAGCTGCCGTCTGCTCCGCTACCCGGTGCCACGCGAAAAATGCGGCCGCGCCTTCTTTACCCATGTATTTCCCCAGTGCCTCCGCCGGAGCGAACCGCAGGTCCATTTTTACGAAGCCGTCCAGCGTGTTGCCAAAATCCGGATCGACGCTGAATGTCAGGATCTGTCCGCCCAGCTTCACATACTGTTTGACCAGAATTGGCAGACCTTTTCCGTCGGTCTCCACATCGGACACCCAATCGGAAAGTTCCTCAATACCCTGCGGCATCGCACCTGCCGCCACCTTGCCCCGAAGGGGGCGCCGGGGCTTGACATCCCCGGCCTGCCGCCGACCCTCAAAGTACGCCGCGATCAACTCCCTGGACGATCGCGAATACTGACCGCTCACGCTTACCGCACCAATGAGAGTCGCGTACTCGGGACGCCTCGCAATCCAGCCACAAATGCCCCGCCACAGAAGCGCCAGAGGTAAAAACTGCCGCTGGTATTCGGCCCGCACAAACGAACGTCCCAGTTCCAGCGCCGGACCCAGCCTGCGGAAGAACCTACTGTCATAGCGGAACTGGGTATTCGTGTACAGTCCTTCCACGCCGTACCGAAGCAGGATCCGCGGCACATCGCCAACCCGGTACGCACCCACCACCTCGCCGCGCTCTCTGTGCCACACGAAGACATGCAGGTAATACTGGTCGAACCGGTCCAGATCCAAAGCTCGCCCGGTCCCTTCGACCACCGCCCGGAACGTCACCTCCCGCAGTCGCCCAATCTCCCGCAATACCCGTGGAATCTGCTGCGCCTCCGCCGCATATACCTCCAGTTCCCCCGCGCTCCCCACGCGGCACAGGGCGGGCAATCTCTCCACCTCCGCGCGGAGGCACTCTGCTCCCTCCGGCGCAGCCACCTCCGCAAACCGCGCGTGCCGACGTGGTTCCCGTTCGCCCCGCCGCGCCAGCCACTCCGACCGCCGCCGCAGGTAACCAATAGCCTCCGCCTCGGTAGCGAACGCCTCCATCCGTGTTGGTTCAATCACGTTGCCAATGCGGACTTCCACCGCCTGACCCCGCTTATTCAAAAACTCACCCGGCAGGGCCGCTGTCCGCAGCCGCGGATGGACCATTCCCAGAACCTGGAATGGCAAACTATTCGTTCCACGTACGAAGATTGGGACTACCCGAGCCTTCGTCATCCGCACCAAACGTGCCGCCGTCTCCCGCCACTCCGGATCGCGGATCGCCCCGCCTTTCGGGTCGAAATGCGAGACTTCGCCCGCCGGGAAAATGAGCAGCATACCGCCTCTCCGAACATGCGTGAGCGCTTCCCGCAGTGCGCGCCCATTCGCCGTCCGGTTCTCCGGGCGGTCAAATGGATCAATGAAGATACAGACCTTTGCCAGTTCCGCCACCTGCCCCAGCATGCCGTTCGTCAGGATGCGGACATCGCTGCGAATGTTTGTCAGCAGGTCTGTCAGAATCACGCCGTCCAATAAGCCAAACGGATGATTCGATACCGCGATGACCGCGCCCTTTTTCGGTATCCGCGCCACGTCCTTCCCCGACACCTGCACGGTTACGTTTAACTCGCGCAACATCTCGCCGGCAAGCGGTTTATCCGAGCGCGATCTCTCGTACAGGCGCTCCAGTTCATCGATCTTCAGAAAGCGATTGACCGCGCTGGCGAACGGTGCCGGCAGTCGATTGGAGGGAAGTTCAGAGAACACCACATGTTCAAGTTAGGTTGTTTTAACTTCAACCCGATGACAACCCGATTCAGAATCTGTTGCTTTCAACGTGGAACGCTACTACCTCGGCCTGGGGGGCGTTGCCCGCCAGATTCCGGTCCCGCACCAGCATGTCGAACCCACCGATTTCCGCGCCCGCGGAAGCCTTCTCCAGCCACGGCCGCAGCCTGGTCGGGTCCAGCAATAAATTCGCAGCAGCCTCCGTGCCTGCCACCGATGTCCCCGCCACCACCAGCACTCTCCCCGAGCCCTCCCGATTCCGGTGATACGTAATGATGCCGTAGATCTCATTCCGCAACTCTTCTGGCGACACCGCGATCTCCGCCGCCTCAAGCCCCTGCGGTCTCTTGTTCACTACCCGGAACACCCGCGACACCTCGTCATGCGTCAGCCGCAAAGTGGCGTCCTTCTCGAACAACTCCACCCACGGATTGCTGTGCCGCGCACCCAGCAGAATCACGCTGCCGCCCTTCAAATCCTCCATCCGAACATCCCGCGCATATCGAATCTGCACACCCCGCTTCGATGCCTCCGGCCGCCCCGACAATCTCGTCGCAAACTCCAGATCCGCAATCGACGTATATCTTCGCGACGTCATCGGCGAGCGCACATCCGCCCGGTACTCCCCCGACACATATTCAGACAGCGATACCGCCCGGTGCGTCACATCCTGGTACATCACCAAACCGCTGTCCGCAGGCACCAGCACCACAGGTTTGTCGGCACCCAGCAGAGAATCCCAGAACCGCGACACCAGCCTGTCGGCGGCGCTCACCCGGTAGTAAGTTACCCCTGCCAATATCGACACCACAACGAAACCCGCAGCCAGCGCCCACCCCGGCCATGCCCGCCGCCCACCAACCACCGAAGGCATCGGAACTTCCACCGTTCTTTCAAACGTCGCGCAGTACCCGCCCTTCGGCAACGAAATCCGAACGCTCTCCCCGGCCCCTGCCATCTCGTAATACGCGGCCAGCCGGGTCCGCAATCGCCGCGCTTCCACCCGCACAATCGGGTCCGTCTTCGGGTCATACCCCGAGCCACGATTAAATACCGTGACCCCGATGGAACTCTCCTTCAGCAGCCCCGCCTCATCCCGCAGACTGCTCTCCACCACATACCGCAGAAAGCGAACCAACTGTGCCGACCCCACGAACCCCTCGCTCGCGGCGATCCTCTCCAGGCACGCCAGAATCTCCGCCTCCGAACCCTCACCACGCTGCGCCGGTGCTCGAAACTCTGCTGTAATACTCATTTCAGGCTGTCACTAAATTGTAATGTAAGTCTTTTATTTGCAACAATTTAAACTAGAGTTTACTCCCGTTTTACCCCTCCCGCAACGCGAATTCACTCCTCCCTCCTAATTTGTTGACCTGTCAACGATATCCGCCCCGTATCGCCTCCTTCACTCCCCAAACTTACTCCCCGTCCGCCCCCGGAAACCCTTACCCTCGAACCTTCACCGAGGGAAATATCCGCCATATGTTTGCATTCACCAAATCGAAGCTTTTCACGGCCCTGCTCCTCCTTACTGCGACCGCTGCCACCGTGCCGGCGCAAACCAATGCCATCGATGCCGCAGTCGAAGGTTACGTCCGGGACGCCACCGCCGGCGCCGTCTCCGGCGCGAAAGTGTCGGTTCGTAACCTGGCCACCAACGTCCTCACCGAAACCAAAACCAACGCGGAAGGCTACTACCGCTTCCCCCTCATTCAGGTCGGTACTTACAAAATCACCGCCGACTCCGAAGGTTTCCGCACCTTCACCCAACCCGAAGTTCCCCTCGCCGCAGGCCAGAAGATTCGCGTCGACATCAACCTCCAGGTCGGCTCCCGCGCCGACGCTGTCGAAGTAACCGCTGACGCCTCAATCTCCCTCGCCGACACCGGCTCTTCCGCCGTCGGTGGCGTTGTCTCCGCCAAAGAGATTCAGGACCTCCCCATCGTTTCCCGCAACGTCTACAACTTCCAGCTGCTCGCCCCCGGCGTCCAGGGTCTCGCCAGTTCCACCTTCGGCACCACTCAGTTCGCCTTCGGTGGCAATGAGCGCTCCAGCTGGAACCTCGACGGTCTCGATAACACCCAGCGCGGCGGCTCCCGCCAGATCCGCATGGTCATCACCACGCCCGAAGCCGTCGAAGAAGTCCAGGTCCTCTCCAGCGGCTACTCCGCCGAATTCGGCCGCGCCGCCGGCGGTCAGGTCAACGTCATCCTCAAGTCCGGCACCAACAACTATCACGGCTCACAGCTCTATCTCTATCGTCCCCACGCCTGGCTCGCCCGCCCCTCCCTCGCCGCCGTGAACCCTCCCGGCACCTGGTATGACGAAGCCGTCACCTTCGGTGGCCCGATTAAGAAGGACCGGCTCTTCTTCTTCGCCCAGTACGAACACAACCCCTACACCCGGCCCAACGCGCTCACCGTCCTCGCCTCCAACGCAGCCGCCCTCAATCTCCCGGCCGACCAGCAGGGCACCGCCCCCTTCGGCGAGATCTACGACACCTTCGTCGGCAAAGGTAACTTCCGCCTCAACGACAAGAACAGCGGATACATCCGCTACGCCCGCTTCACCAACTTCCAGCCCAACAACGCCAGCGGCCTCACCATCCCCAACCGCGGCAACAATTTCGACGACCACATGAACGGAGGCGGCATCCAGCTCGCCACCGTCTTCACGCCGTCTCTCCTCAACGAGGTCCGCTACGGAGCCATCCAGCGCACCCAGGCCAACTCGCCCGTCGGCAAGGCCAACCCCTACACCGCCGCCGTCAACATCACCGGCGTCGCAAACATCGGCTTCAACCCCCTCGCCAAAACCGAGACCACCGAAATCTCCCACCAGATCGTCGACAACGTCACCTTCACCCACGGACGCAGCACCTGGAAGGCCGGCATCGACTACCAGCGCACGACCTTCGACATCTTCCGCGCCCGCAACGTCACCTACACCTTCGGTGGCCTCTCCGCCTCCAACGGTCGTGCCGCCGTCAGCGCCCTCAATCAGTACCTCAACACCGTCAGCGGAGCCACTGACCCCGCCAACGGCAAGCCCTACACCTACTCCACCTTTGCCGAAGACGGCGGCGACCCCTCGCTCGCCATCGGCTTTAACTTCGTCAACTTCTTCGTGCAGAACGAATTCCGCCTCACGCCGCGCTTCACCATCAACGCCGGCCTCCGCTACGAGCGCATCCTCTTCCCCGGCCTCGACCAGCAGGCACCCTTCGAACTCTCCCGCAAGATCGATGGCGACCCCACCAACTTCGCTCCCCGCATCGCCTTCAACTGGCTCGCCACGCGCGATTCCAAAACTGTCGTACGCGGAGCCTTCGGTACCTTCTACGACGTCCCCGCGCTCTCCATCTTCTACAACGCCGCGCAGGTCAACGGCCGCCGCTTCCTCAGCTACCAGATCGCCGGTACCGACCCCAAAGCGCCCGTCTTCCCCGCCGTTCCCACCATCACCGACGCAGCCTTTGTCGTGAAGCCCAACATCACCGCCTTCGCGCCCGGCTACAAGAACACCTATCAGATTCAGGCCAACCTGCAGGTCCAGCGCGAAGTGATCCGCAACCTCAACCTGACCGTCGGCTACAACTACGCCGCCCAACGCCACGGCCTCTACTCGCAGAACATCAACCTCGGCAACCCCGTCAGCTTCCTCGGCGACGGTCGCCCCGTTTTCGGTGGCGCGGCTCTCCGCCCCAACCAGTCCTTCGCCCAGATCAACCTCATCCAGTCCGGCGCGAACACCAACTACAACGCCATGTTCCTCTCGCTCCAGAAGCGCATGAGCGCGGGTCTCCTCTTCCATGCCTCGTACACCTGGTCCCACGCCTTCGCCAACAACATCGGAGAAGGCGGAGCCATCACCGACCCCACCAACCTCCGCCGCGACTGGGGCAACTCCGACAACGACCTCCGCCACTACTTCGTCGGCCAGTGGCTCTACGAACCCCGCTTCCGCGCCAGCGGCCTCAAGTGGATCAACGGCTTTGAGCTCTCGTCCATGATGTTCCTCAACAGCGGTTACCCCGTCAACGCGGTCTCCGGTGTCGACCTCAACAACGACGGCATCAGCAACGACCGTCCCCTCTATCGCACCCGCAACGACGCCCGCGGCCCCGGCCTCACCCAGTTCGATGCCCGCCTGCAGCGCACTTTCGTGATCCGCGAAAAGTACCGCGTCGTCGGTCTGCTCGAAGCCGAGAACGCCCTCAACCACACCAACGCCAACTGCAGCACCGCGGGCGGTTGCACCGGCGCAGTCGTCAACACCGCCACCGCAATCGACTTCGGCCGTGTCACCAGCGCCCGCAGCGCCCGTAACGTACAATTCGGCTTCAAGTTCGTCTTCTAAGGAAAAACATGCGAATCCGTTCCCTCATCCTCATCGCACTCGCCGTCCTCGCCACCGGAGCCTGGGGTCCACGCGGACACCAGAGCGCCAACCGCGCCGCCGTGAAGGGTCTCCCTCAGGAGGGGCCTTCTTTCCTTGCCGAATACGAAGACTGGATCGCCAAAACCGGCCCCGTCCCCGACTCCTGGCGCGGCGGCACCGAACCCTACTCGAAGATCTTCGAAGACCCCAACCACGGCTGGTTCAAAGAGCAGTTCGCCTTCATGACCGTCATCCCCCGCAATCGTTATGAGTTCGTCCTGCGCCTCTACGACGAGTACCTCCGGCTCAAAGACAAGGACGCTGACCGTGCCGCTCTCACTAACGTTCGCTGGACCGGCACCATGCCCTACGCCGCCATCGAAAACTACGACCGTAGGAAGTCCGCCATGCGCCTCTATCGCCGTCTCGTCGCAACCGACACGCCCGAGTCCCGGCAGGAAGCGAAATACCAGGCGCAGGACATCGCCTTCTACATGGGTTGGCTCGGTCACTACACCGCCGATGGGGCCCAGCCCCTTCACGACACCATCCACCACGATGGCTGGCTCGGTCCCAACCCAAAGCAGTACACCACCGATCCCCGCATCCATGGCCGCTTTGAGTCGTCCTTCGTCGATCTCATCCAGATGACGGACGCCGACCTTTCGCCCCTCATGGAAAAGGCAAAGCTCCTCGACGACCCCTTCGCCGCCATCGTCGCCCATCTCGACGACGCCTCTACCCACGTCGAAGAGGTCTACCAGCTCGACAAAGCCGGAGCCTTCGCCGACAAAACCAATATCCCCGCCGCGCGTCTCGCCAAAGGCCAGCTCGCCAAAGCCGCGGCCCTTCTCCGCGATCTCACTTACACCGCCTGGGTGCAAAGCGCGAAGCCGATGTCGCCGCCTCAACCCGGCTCCAATACGACTCTCCGCACAGCCCCCGGCTACAACCCCGAAACCGGCACCGCCCCGCCCGCTCCATCCCTCAAGCGATGACTTCTCTACGCCTCTCCCTCACCCTGCTCGCGGCCGCTTCCATAGCGGCCGCGCAGCACCCCCTTCAGGACAAGAACTTCTACCTGCTCACGCTCCTCGAACGCTCTCCAGCCATCCGTTCCGATCCCACCCTCAGCAGGCTCCAAACTGCCCGCCTCCAGGCTCTCGACTACGCCGCCAAAATCTGCGAACTCGATGTCCCGTGCTATTCGAAAGCTCTCCGCTTTTCCCCCGACCAGTCCGCCGAAATCGCCGCTGCTCTCGCGGCTCTTTATCGCACCTCTTCCGAACTCAAAAAGCTCGTGGACGGCCCCCTGAAGCAAAGCGAAACCTACACCCGCTACAACGACCAGGGCGGGGAAGCCCTGCTCACGAAAGCCTGGGCCGATTGCGCCAGCGGCCTCAATCGCCTCATCGATGTCTACGCTCTCGGAATCGCGCCGCGCTATGCCGCCATCGACAGCATGCTCTACGATCCGAAGGCCGCCACCTGGCATCGTCTCGTGCAAACCATCGTCAGCGTGATCGAAGATGATCGCGCCAGCCTCACCACGTTCTTTGCGCCGTCACTCCGCTTCGGTCTCGAACTTCTGAACACCAACCACCGCGACGAAGCCGCGCGTTTCGAGCTCATGGAATCCGGCGAAAATGCCGCAGCCATCCGCGCTATCAAGACCACCGTCTGGTCGCGCTACCCCTACTCCGTCATCGTCGTTCCCGGAGCAGGTGGAGACCGCCCCGGTCTCGCCCTCTCGTCCTTCGGCAAGCTCCGCGATGAAATCGCAGCCAAACGCTATCGCGACGGCAAAGCGCCCTTCATCCTCGTCTCCGGAGGTTACGTTCACCCCGACCGCACGCCTTACGCCGAAGCCCTCGAAATGAAGAAGGATCTCGTCTCGCACCTCGGTATCCCGGCCGCAGCGGTCATCATCGACCCCCACGCGCGGCACACCACCACCAACATGCGCAATGCCGCACGGCTCATGTACCGCTACGGAGTCCCCTTTACGAAGACTGCGCTGGTTGCAACCGACGCCGG
>CANIHR010000131.1 GCA_947467185.1 Bryobacterales bacterium | reverse complement strand
TTGTAATCCAGAGTAAAGAAGTGGAGGCTGTTGGGATTTTTCCCGAACAGCCGGGCCATTTAGCGCCGAAACTCGAATCACCGGTTTCACTTTCAGCCAGAGTTGGCATGTCGCTGTTGGTCCTGGTGCTGCCCCTGTTGTGTCTGGTCACCCTGGCGATGCGGCTGGCGATGCGGGGGTTGCCGCCCCGCACACGGTATGCCTGGCTGGATTTTTTATCATCGCTGCTGATTGTTTCGGGCCTGCTGACCTCGCTGGCGTTTGTCGCGATGGTTGCAACCGGCATGACAGGAATGAAGGGACCCTCAGTTGGAATCCCGGGTTCGGGTGCCGTGACGGGGAGCCTGCGGGAGCTTGATAGCCGCCGCGAGTTTCCAGCCTTACCCGCGGCCGCACCCCTCGCGGCACAGGAAGTCGCGGGACAGTTGAAGTCTCTGGTGGTGGTTTTATCGCCGGCGCAAAAATTATGGTTCGGAAATCGCGAGATGCCCGGGGGCTCTCTGGGCTCGGGCATCATTCTGGAGGCGAGCGACAGGGGGTACCTGATCATGACTGCCCTGCACGTTGCGACCCCGGCGGGTGCGGGGGATCGGATGCTGGGGCAGGGTGATTGCGCGGCACAACGCGCTGGACCTGGCTCTGGTGTGGCTGCCGAGACGGGAAGGTCACTCAACCTTTGTGCTTCCCATACGTGACAGGGCCAGCGTACGGGAAGGTGAAAATATCTTCGTGATTGGCCATCCCCAGGGCCTGCGCTTTACGCTCAGCACGGGGATTGTCTCGCGGAAGACGGACGACGCGCTGCAGATCTCCGCCCCGGTGAGTCCGGGAAATAGTGGAGGGCCTGCTTTCGACGACCGGGGCGGTCTGGTGGGCATTGTCACCTCCATGATTGACAGGGGCAGCAACCCGAATGCGGAGAATCTGAATTTTGCAGTTGCGGCCGACGAGGTGCTGCGTGCAGAGGTCTGGAAATGTGCCGGTGACGGCAGCAGCAGGCTGGAAGAGTTTCAGCGTCTGCGGAAACAGCGGACAGCGGACCCGGGCGGCCAGAACAGATAATTTATGCCACACATTAATGTGACCGTTTACGATTCCACCGAAAATAAGCGAGTGCCCGTGGAACTACCCGACGATGCACCCTGCAACAGGATCGTTGCGGTGCTGGTGCAGAAGCTAAAGTTGCCCGTACATGGCCCCGACGGCGCGCCGCTCAGCTACAAATTTCACCACAAGAATTCCGGTCGTCAGATACAGGATGCGCAGACGCTGGCGGAGGCGCAAGTGAAGGATGGTGACATCCTCCGGCTGCAACCCGAAATAACGGCCGGATAATGCGGCGAGGCTATGATCACCCTGCGCGAGGATGACCTTCGGGAAGACCGCTTCAGCAGACTTCGCCTGATCCCCTGGTGGGACCAGACGAAAGTGTCCGCGTGCCGCGTGCTGGTAGTGGGGGCAGGAGCGCTGGGAAATGAAATCCTGAAAAACCTGTTGCTGCTGGGTTTCCGGAAAATCGTCATTCTGGATCTGGATCGCATAGAAGAATCGAACCTGTCCAGGACCATTCTGTTTCGCCGCCGAGACATTGGGAAATTCAAAGTGCACGCGGCGGCGGAAGCCTGCCGGGAGATCGAACCCGATTGCGAAGTGACACCGCTGGTTGGCAATGTAATGGAAGATTGCGGCCTCGGGGTATTCGAGTGGAGCGATCTGATTCTGGCGGGCCTGGACAACCGGGAGGCGCGGCTCTGGATCAATCGGGCGGCGTGGAAGGTGGGGCGGCCGTGGATCGATGGAGCGATTGAGGGAATCAACGGCGTGGCGCGCGTTTTTCTACCCGGCCAGGCCCCCTGTTATGAATGCACGCTGGGCGAGGTGGACTGGGCGATTCTGGAGCGCCGGATGTCGTGCAATCTGCTTATGCACGATCCGGCTCCCGAGGGCAAAGTTCCAACGACGCCGACGATCTCTTCCATCATCGCGGGCATTCAGGTGCAGGAAGCAATGAAACTAATTCACGGCCTGCCCGTGCTGGCGAGCCGCGGCTTTGTATTCGAAGGGATGAACCACTCTTCGTATGCCGTCACATACACGGAAAATCCCGACTGTATGAGCCACTACACGATCCCGTCCCTCATCCGCCTGCCGGGGCGCTCCGGGGACTGGACACTTGAGGCGTTGCGGCGTCGGGCCCAGATGGATCTGCAGGCCGAAGAAGTGGTGCTGGAATTCAGCCGCGACATAGTACAGCGGTTGGCTTGTGCGACCTGTGGCAAAGTGGAGGATCTTTATGTTCCGGCCAGCCGCCTTCGCTATGGGCAGGCGAAATGCCCTGATGACGGCCAGATGCGGGTAGTCCGGACAATTCACGCGTACAACGGCACAGAGAGCTATGGCGGCAGAACGCTGGACCAGCTCGGCTTGCCGCTGTTCGACGTCCTGGTGGCACGAAGCGTAGTACCCGGTGGGGAGGGGCGAGAAATCGGTTACCTGCCGGAGGGTGACGGGCGCGATGTCCTGGGGCCGCTGGCGAGTGGAGGCGAACGATGAAGCGTGGAGCCGGAGCCGGTAAGCCGCCGGAGAAAACAGCGGACAACAGGGGTGGCGCAGTGCTGGCGGGAGCCCCCCTAACCATCCGGGCGGGCGTCATCCGGGAGATTCGCCAACATGCGCATTCGTCGATGAAGGCGGAGATTTGCGGGGTGCTTCTGGGGGCCGAACGGAACGGCACCACGGAAATAACAGCGGCAATTGCGGGAGCCAACGCCGAGGAGGGCGGAGCCCACGTCACGTTTACCCAGGAAACCTGGGCGCATATTTACAAGATCAAAGACCGGGATTACCCGGAAGAACGAATCATGGGCTGGTATCACTCGCACCCGGGTTTTGGAGTTTTCTTCTCGGAGCACGATACCTTCATCCACCGGAATTTCTTCTCCGGCCCCCAACAGGTGGCCTGGGTCTTCGACCCGCACTCGGACGAAGAGGGCTGCTTCGGCTGGGAAGGCGACCGCATTAAGCGGCTACAGGAATTCGCGGTGGTGGACGAGCGCGGAGGGGGCTTCGCGGAAGAGAGCGGGCGAGCGGAAACCGCGAAGCACGACGTGGCCGAAGAGAACGAGCGTACCGTTGCGATCTCTGATGTCGGGGAGCCGCAGGACAAACTGACGCGCCTTCTGGTGACGGTCACCTCCCACCTTTGTGCGCTGGCCCTGGGGATCGGCATTACCTGGTTCCTGTTCCCGAAGATTCTGGTTTGGCCAGTCGTGTTAGATCCGCTGACGGGCATGCCTGTTGCCGCCCCCCCCCGGCTGATTCCGCTGGAACAATTCAGACGCATGATGCCGCCTCTGGCGGAAGCACCACAGCGCCCGCCAGAGGGCGGCAAGGGAGCGGTGAACAATGGCGCCAAATGACGAAAAGCCACTTCGGATCACGCTGGAGGACCTGGCAGGCGTTCCCGAGGCAAGTGGCAGCAACCCGATCCGGCCAGCACAGACCGGAGTCCCGAAGGCTTACGGGAGCATTGCCTCCGATCCCTCGGCACCCGAACCGGTAGCTGAAAAGAGTTCCGTGTTTCTGCAGGGCTGGTTTTATCTGGGTCTGGCCGGGCTGCTCGGAGCACTGGCAGCGTGGGCGATCTGCGAACCCGCGTTTGTGGATGGATCACGCGCTGGTGAGCGATGGGGCAACACGTGGATCATCCCTGGGCTGATTACCCTCATGTGTGTCGGCTTTGGGGTGTCAGAGAGCCTGGTGGAGCGTTCCGTCAAAAAGGCCCTTCTACGAGGAGCTCTAGCTATTCCGCTGGGAATTGTCCTGGGCTTTGTGTTTGACTTCGTCGCAAATATTATCTACTCCATCGGGATACAGGTGTCTCTGAACATGGGGGTACAATCGAACCGAAATCCCGCGCTGTGGATAGCGAGAGGCATCGCGTGGGCGGTGTTTGGCGCGGCAGGCGGGGCCATTTACGGAATTGTGGGCCGTTCACTGAAGAAGGCGCAGTACGGGATTTTGGGCGGCATGCTGGGAGCGGCGGTGGGGGGCATGATCTTCGACCCCATCGCGCTGGCGGCCGGGGGTGCAGGACTGAGCCGGGCCATCGGGTTCGCCCTGGTTGGTGCTGCCACCGGAGCCGCCATGGGGCTGGTGGAGAGCATGCTAAAGGACCGCTGGCTGTATGTGACGGCCGGTCCCCTGGCAGGGAAGCAGTTCATTCTGTATAAGAACAAGACGACGATCGGGGCGGAGCAGACAGCGGATATCTACCTGTTCAAGGACCCCAATATTCTTCCTCATCACGCAGCAGTTGAGATACAGGGCAGCAGAGTGCAGGTGCGTGCGCTGGGAGCGGCCTTCGTGGGGGGCGGCCCGGTGCATATCCGGGTTTTGCAGGATGGTGATCTGTTGCAGATTGGGCGCTATGCGTTTCGCTATCGGGAGAAGCGCAGAGAATGAGCGCCGCCCTCTGTCCATACTGCCGGGAAGCACTGCATACCCCGGAAACCACCACAATTTTCTGCACAAGCTGCGGAACGCCGCATCATGCCGATTGCTACGAAGAAAATGGCGGCTGCACGGTATTTGGGTGCCAGGCAGCGCCGGCCGACGAGCCGAAATTAAGCGTGCTCGAAAGTGAGGTCCTGCATGTGGCGGCGCCGCCCCCTCTTGTCAACGGGGAACCGGGGGGAACAGCGCCACCGCACCGGACCCCGCCACCGCCTCCCCCGCTTCCCCGGACCACGCACCTGGGGGAAGGGTGGAAACCACCCCGGTACCAGACAGGGAACACGCCGTTTGGGACAGAGACTCCGCGACCGCAGGAGCAACTGGGAAGCCCGGCAAGATCCGAACCTCAAACGTACCTGGACGATAGTTCCGTAACGGCGAAGAGCCGAACGACGTTCATAGTGCTCGGCGTTCTGCTGGGGCCACTGGGCGCCCACAATTTTTTTGCCGGCTACAGGAATAAGGCATTTACCCAACTTCTGATTACCGTCTTGACCCTGGGTCTTGCCAGTCCAATGACGTGGGTCTGGGCGGTAATTGACGTGTGCACGGTTGAGAGGGATAGTTCGGGAGTTGCGTTCGTCTCGTGAAAAGGAGGCAACATGGAATATTTCGTAAAACGGCAGGATCAGGAGTTTGGCCCGTACACGCTGGCAGACCTGCAGGAGTATGTCGGCTCCGGCCATATTCTGGATGATGACCTCACGAAAAGTGAGGGAATGACGGATTGGATTCCGGTCTCACAGGTGCTCGGAAATATTCCGATTCCGGACGCAGTTCCAGTTGCGGTGGAACGACGTGGCGAACAACGGGAACTGGTCCCTCTGCCACCCAACCTGCACTGGGGCATCCTTGTTGGTGCTGGAAATTCTTTCCCGGCAGTTATTTAACTTCGTCTGGGTGCTCGTTCTGGCCAACTGGGCCCGAAAGCTGAGCCGGGATAATAAACCGCTGGTGCAGGTCGCCATGTATCCGGCCGGCTTTCTGGTTGGTATCGTCGCCAGTGCCTACGGCTTCGAGGGGCCTCTCACTGAGGCAATCTCCAGGATTTGTATGTTTGCAGGTTTCGTGATGTACCTGGTTGGGATCTTCAGTATTCGGCGTGCGATGGAGGACTATTACAACTCAACTGAGAACATTCGGCTGTCACTCCACGGCGGTATGACTTTGTTCTTCAGCGCGGTGTACCTGCAATATCACGTCAACCGCATTGCACGCTGGAAGAAGACAGGGGTGCTCTCCTAAAGGGAGCACGCCTTGCACGGGAGCCATTAAGCCAATGTCATCTCCACGAATTCGCCGCCTGCTGTCGGATCAGCAGACTCTACTGACCCGCCTTGCCGATTGGCCGCTGATTGAGATCAGCGGTTCGGCTGGCATGCCTCCCGAGGTGTACAGGTTTACTTACCGCCTGCGAGGTCTCTTTGTGTCACCGACGGGTGACATTCTGGAGCGTGACAGCCACGTACTGGAAGTGAATCTTTCCCTGGGTTACCCTCGGCGCGCACCCCAGTGCCGGATGCTCACGCCTGTTTTTCACCCCAACTTCGATGATTCGATGGTATGTATCGGGGATTTCTGGGCTGCCTCGGAGGGCCTGGATGACCTGGTCATTCGGATCGGGAGAATGATCGCGTATCAGGAGTACAACATCAAAAGTCCGTTGAATGGGCTGGCGGCGAAGTGGGCGGCGCAGAACCCCGGCCTGCTGCCGGTGGATGGCCGCAGCGTGGCTCCGCCGAGCGGGGCCACGGCAGGCTCGGGACCTATGGAAATTGCTCCCCAGGTGGAAGCCGTCAGTTCTGAGGTGACGGAGACGGAAGATCCCTGGTCACAGAAGATTTCCATTTAGAGCGTGAAGGCCGCCCGACTGTAGGCCCCGGGGGGCAGCTTCTTCAATTCTCAGTCGGGACACGGTGATCCCGCGGCCCAGGTCAAGTCAATATCGTACGGGCCGTTGAGTGCTGTGAAGCCCTGCGGCGGACTCGCAGGATTTTGTGAGAGAAGCCGCGAAAAGGTGGCCAGAGTCATGGAGCCTTTGATGCGGGCTGCGATAAAGCCGAAGGTGACTGACCGGTTCGTGCGCGAACGCCTTCATGGGGTAGCCGGTCAGTTCGAGTCTTGCGGGATCCAGGGAGTTGTGTAATCGGCAGTTATCCGTCTTGACGGAAGCCACTTCGAAACGCGACTGGCCTACGCAGGCCAGTGGTACGGCGAGAGCGACGGTGATTCGTAGAACAGCTAGTCCCGCCACTGGACGGGTTCCACCTTCGGGATGATGACGGTGAAGGCCAGCATACCCACGATGAGCAGCGATGTCGTGATGACGAAGGCCACATAAAAGCCCCCGGTTTCCTTGACGATCCAGCCGGTGAGCCAGGGGGCGATCATGCCGGAGATGTTGCCGAAGGCGTTTTGGAGACCGGTCCAGCGGCCGGCGGCGAGACGTCCCCCGAGGGTTTGGGTGATGGCCCAAAGGTTCGAAGAGTAGAGACCGTAGGCGGCGCAGGCAGCGCAGAGGGAGATGAGGGACCAGAACGGGTCGCGCGTCAGCACCGCTCCGAACATGACAGTGGAGAGGCCGAGACCCAGCCCGGTGAAGGTCTTGCGGACGGTGTTGGGGCTCATGCCGCTGGCGATGAGGCGGTCGGAGATCCAGCCGGAGGTGAGCGCCGAGGCGGCCAGGACAAAGAGCGGGGCTGAGCCGAAGATAGCCATGTCGCGCTGCGAATAGTGGAGTGCGTCTCGGAAGTACGACGGCAGCCACGTGATGATGAAGTACCAGACGTAGTTGCCGCAGAAGAGGCCGATGAAGGTGCCCCAGGCGGAGCGTTTGGAGAGAATTTCGCCGAAGCTGGGCAGCTTGAGTGGGACACCGGGCGTGGCGGCGGTGGGCTTCGCGACTTCCTTAGGCGCCCAGATGGACCACGGAATCAGCCAGAGCAGGCTGAGGGTGCCGATGACGAAGAAGAAGATGCGCCAGCCGTATTGATCCATTAAGAGGCCACCGACGAGGATGCCGAGGGCCGGGCCGAGTTTGCTGCCGGCGTCGATGGCGGCGTTGGCGAAGCCGCGCTGGTGTTCCTGGAGATTGCCCGCGAGGATTTTCGAGTAAGCCGGGTACGCGACCGATTCGCCGATGCCGAGGAGCAACCGGAGGGCGAAGAGCATGGTGAAGCCGCTGGCGGTACCGGTGAGCAGGGTGGCGACCGACCAGACGACATAGCCGACGCCGAGGACGCGGTTGACATTGAAGCGATCAACCAGCCAGCCGGCCAGGACGAGGGCCGGGGCGTAAGACCAGAAGAAGGCCGAGTACATGCGGCCGCGCTGTTCAGCGTTGAGGTGGAATTCGGTCTGCAGGTAGCGGTCGGCGACCGATAGACTGCCCCGGTCGATGTAGCTGATGCAGATGGATGTGACCAGCAGCGCAAGGAATATCCACTGCGTTTTGGTGAGAGCGACCTGTTCCAGGCGGGACGATTTAGCCATGAGCGATCTCCAAGCTTACAACAGATGGGGTAGGCCGTTTGGCATCTGAAAGAATGAAGAAGATGCGTGGAATGGCGTGAGAATCCTGTTCCTTTCCCCCCGGCAATGCTGGCCCGTGCGAAGCGGGGCCAAGTTGCGGGAATATCATTTCGCCAGGGCTCTGGGTGAGCGTGGTGAGCTAACGTATGTTTACTTTCAGGACCCGGGGGCGGAGCCGCTGACGCAGCGGGAATTGCCATTCTGCAAAGAGATTGTGGCGGTGCCGAAGCCTGGGGTTTACACGCCGTGGCAGATAACGCAGGGCGCGTTGGGTAGCTGGCCGCTGCCGATTCTGAACTACACGAATCCGGCGATGGATGCGGCGGTTCAGCGAGTCCTGTCAGTCGAAAAGTTCGATGTGATTCATGCCGACAGCATCCATATGATCCGGTATGCACGGGTGGCGCATACGACCGGTGGCGGGCAGGTGGTTTACAACTGGCACAACATCGAGTCGGAAGCGATGAGCCGGTTCGCGGAGACAGTGGAATCGGTGCCCAAGCAATGGTACGCGCGGCAGACGGCGACGAAGCTGGAGCGGCTGGAGCGTGAGATGCTGCCGGAAGCGCTGGGTCATATTGTGTGCAGCGTGCGGGAACGGGAGCAATTGCTGGAGTGGTCACCGGATGCTCGAATCCATGTAGCCGAGAACGGGGTAGATACCGAGTATTTCTCCGGGGCTGGCAGCAGAAAGGATGGACTGCGACTGGTGTTTGTGGGGTCGATGGACTACTTCCCGAACGTGGACGCGGCGACATCGTTCACCCGCGAGGTTTGGCCCCGGTTGCGGCAGAAGATTCCGAACGCGGAACTCGAGATTGTGGGGGCGAAGCCTACCGCGGAAGTGCAGGCTCTGGCGTCGATTGAGGGTGTGACGGTAACGGGCACGGTGCCGGATGTGCGGCCTTATTACGGCGGAGCGCTGGTGGCGGTGGTGCCGCTGCGGACCGGGGGCGGGACCCGGCTGAAGATTCTGGAGGCGATGGCGGCAGGGACTCCGGTCATTTCCACTGAACTGGGGGCCGAGGGTCTGGCGGTGACGGCGGGGAGCGACATCCTGCTGGCAGCTGCCGGAGATGCGGATGCCTGGATCGGGCATGTACTGGAACTGGCGGCGAACGAGAGGCTGCGGAGTTCGATGGTGACCGCAGCGCGGCGTCTGGTGGAGGAGCGGTACGACTGGAACCGGATCGGGGCTCGTCTGGCCGAGACATATGGCCGCTGGCTGCGGGGGGAGCGGTGAGACCGCTCCGGCTGCTGGCACTTATTGAGGCCAACACGATTACGGGACCAGCGCGGAATCTGCTGGAGTTCGCACGCGACAGTGCAGGGACAGGGGTCGAGGTGATTGCCGCGACGTTCGTTCGGGACGGGCGGGAAACGCTGTTTCTGAGAACGGCCAAGGCCGAGGGAACCGCGGTGGAGACGGTGCGGGAGAGTGGCGCGTGGGACTCGGCGGTGCCAGGTCGGCTGAATGAGTTGGTGGCCCGGGTTCGGCCGGACGTGATCCAAACACATGCGGTGAAGAGCCATTTTCTGGTGCGGCGAGCGGGGATTCCGCAGCGGGTGCCGTGGGTGGCCTTCCACCATGGGTACACCTGGCCGACTTTGAAGGCCCGGTTATACAACCAGTTGGACCGTTGGTCGCTGGGGTGGGGCGAGGGTCCGAAGAGGATCCTGACGGTCAGTCTGCCGTTCCGGGATGAACTGGTGGCGATTGGAGTGGCCCCGGGGAAGATCGAGGTGATCCACAACGCGATCCGGCCGGATTGGGGCAGGCGGGACGCGGCGGCAGCTGCGGAATTGCGGCGGTCACTGGGGATTCCGGAAGATCACCGGGTGGTGTTGATTGTGGGGCGGTTGTCGCGGGAGAAGGACCACCTGACTCTGCTGGAAGCGGTGGCGCAGTTGCCGCGGGAACTGAAGGCGCATCTGGTGGCGGTGGGTGAGGGGCACGAGCGGGCACGGATTGAAGAGAAGGTGCGTGCGTTGGAGATGGAGGCTCAGGTGACGCTGGCCGGGCAGCGGGATTCGGCGGGGCCGTTTTACGGGATTGCGGATGTGGCGGTGTTGTCTTCTCTGAGTGAAGGATCGCCGAATGCCTTGCTGGAGGCGATGGCGGCGGGGGTCCCGGCTGTGGCCACGCGCGTGGGTGGCGTGCCGGAGATTGTTACGGATGGCGAGAGCGCTCTGTTGGTCCGGCCGTCGGTGGCTTCAGAGATGAAGGTGGCGCTGGAGAGGGTGTTGACGGATCCTTCGCTGGCGGGGCGGCTGGTGGCGCGAAGTTTGGCGCTGGTAGAGGAACGGCATTCTCCGCAGGTTCGGGCGGAGCGACTGGCGGGGATCTATCGCACCGTGGCCAACCTTCCCGGTACCATAAGGACGTGAAAGCGCTGTTGAAATCGTTGTTCCGGGGAGCCTTTCTTGCCCTCGCGTTTCCGGGCGCGCTGCTGTGCGGCTTCGGCAGGGTGCGATCGGCGTTTTCGTTGTTTGCCCAGCATGCCGCATTGGTTCCCGGTCTGCCGGGCGACTACTTCCGGGTTGCGTTTTACCGGATGACCCTGGAGTACTGCCACCCGGAGAGCCGGATTCAGTTTGGGTCGTTTTTTGCCCATCCAAAGGCTCGTGTGAGCCAGGGTGTGTACATTGGCAGCTACTGTGTTCTCGGGCAAACAGAGATAGGCGAGCGCACAGAGATTGGCTCGGCGGTACAGATTCTGAGCGGCCGTAACCAGCATGTGCGTGACGAGAATGGACGGATTCAGAGCTCTGAGAAGGGTGTATTCGAGAGGGTCCGGATCGGCGCAGATTGCTGGATCGGCGCCCAGGCCATCGTCATGGCCGATATTGGCGAGGGCACCACGGTTGGGGCGGGTGCGGTGGTAATTGGAAAGATGCCGGGGCGGGCTGTGGTGGTGGGAAATCCGGCGCGAATCGTTTCGCCGAAAGAGGGTTAACCCCTTTTGCCTGGCGGGACACAGCAACCAACAGGTAAGAATCTTGTATAGTATTTAAAAGCTTCGCGCGACCCCAATTACCTAGCTCAATGGCTGAAAATCCCCTGCTGTCGGTTGAATATCAGATCCCTTTTGGTGAAGTGTTGCCTGCTCATGTTGAGCCGGGGATTCGCCAGCTAATCGAGCTTTCCGAGTCGAACATTGCCGGAATCGCGGCCAGCCCATGTCAACCAGTGTTTGAAAACACGCTGCTTGCGCTGGAGCGGGCTACTGAAAATCTGGACTATGCGTTGGGTGTGGTGCGGCATCTGGAGTCTGTCGCCACTTCGCCCGAGCTGCGGAGTGCGTGGAACGCGGTGGAGCCGGACGCAAGCGCGTTTTACTCCTCGATTCCCCTGAATGAAGGCTTGTGGAAGCGTCTGCGAGCCTATGCCGAAACCGAGAATGCGAAGGCGCTGACAGGGCCGAAGAAGCGTTTTCTGGAGAAGACGCTGGATTCGTTCCGGCGCCATGGCGCGGAACTGGACGCGGCAGGGAAGACACGACTGGCGGAAATAGATGTCGAACTTTCGCGACTTACAACAAAATTTTCCGAAAATGTTTTAGATTCAACCAACGCATTTGAGCTGGTAATTACCGATGAGGCGAAACTGGATGGTCTGCCTCCCAGCGCAATGGCGGCGGCAAGGCAGAGCGCGGAATCCCGGTCTTTGGCGGGGTGGCGGTTTACCCTGCAGGCTCCCAGCTACATCCCGGCGATCACGTACCTGACGGACCGGAGCATTCGCGAGCAGATCTACCGGGCGCATTCCACGCGGGCGACCGAAGCGGAACGTGACAACCGGCCACTGATTCTGCAGATTCTGGCGCTGCGCCGTGAAAAGGCGAAACTGCTGGGCGCGGCGGACTTTGCCGATTTCATCCTGCATGACCGGATGGCGCACAACGGCGAGACCGCGGTGCATTTCCTGGAACGGCTGAAGGAAAAGACCGATCCGAAGTATGCCGAGGAAAACCGGACGCTGGAAGCGTTTGCCGGGCATCCGATTGAGCCGTGGGACATCAGCTACTACGCCGAACGGCAGCGCCGGGCGCTCTACGACTTCGACGAAGAGCAGCTGCGGCCGTATTTTTCAGCCAGCCGCGTGGTGGAAGGCATGTTCCGCATCGTGGAGCATCTGTATGGGATTACGGTGCAGAAGCGCGATGGGGTGTCGGTCTGGCATCCGGACGTGACTTATTACGAGGTTCGCGACCGGGACGGGTCGGTGCTGGGCAGTTTCTACGCTGACTGGTTTCCGCGGGAAACCAAGCGGGACGGCGCCTGGATGGATGCTTTCCTGACCGGGGCGCGCTGCGACGGGAAGTTCGAACCGCATGTGGGTTGCGTTTGCGGGAACCTGACGCCGCCGATTGGCGACAAGCCTGCGCTGCTGACACACCGGGAAGTGGAAACAATCTTCCATGAGTTCGGGCACCTGCTGCACCATGTTCTGGGCAATGTGGAAGTGAAGAGCCTGTCCGGGACGGCGGTGGCATGGGATTTTGTGGAACTGCCGAGCCAGATCATGGAGAACTGGTGCTGGGAGCGGGAAGCCCTGGACCTGTTTGCGCGGCACTATGAGACCGGCGAGACGATTCCTGAAGAGTTGTTCCAGAAGCTGAAGCGGGCGCGGACTTATCGCGGGGCGAATGTCCAGATGCGGCAGCTTGGCTTTGGCATTACTGACCTGAAGCTGCACCGGGAGTACGATCCGGCGGTGCATGGGGATCTGTTGCAGTATTGCGCGGGAATTCTGAGTCAGTTTACGCCTGCTCCGCTGCCTGCGGGGTACGCGATGATTGCCAGCTTCACGCATCTGTTTGCCAGCCCGGTGGGGTATGGCGCGGCGTATTACTCGTACAAGTGGGCGGAAGTCCTGGATGCGGATGCGTTTACGCGCTTCCACAAGGACGGGATTTTCAGCCCCGAAGCGGGCGCGGCGTTCCGGGAGAGCATTCTGTCAAAGGGCGACAGTGCCGATCCTGCCGAATTGTATCGGCGGTTTATGGGGCGGGACCCGGATCCGGATGCGCTGTTGCTGCGTTCGGGCCTGCTGATCGCGGCTTAATTCCGGTTTCCTGCTATCCTGAGCACGGATGTTCCTTAAGATCCTTGCACACCCGATCTTCGTTAATTTGAACTTCCACATGCCTATGGTGGTGGATTTGTCCCACCCGCTCGTGATGTTGGTGGGCGAGAATGGCTCCGGGAAGTCAACTTTACTGAATTCGATCCAATACGCGCTTGATGGCGAAAGCGTCGATGGCTTCATTTACCGGCTGGACAGAGGGTCGGTGAAAGCCGGCCCGACGTACCTGTTCGACGCCGAGCAGCACAATCCGCGGATGCGGACGGATCTGTTTGAAGACCAGCCGCAGATGCTGGAGTTCCTGAAAATGGCCAGTCACGGGCAGGTGATGCTGTCGATGTTCCAGCAGAGCTTCCCCGCGCTGCCTCCCGGTACGACACTGCTGCTGGACGAGCCGGAAATGGCTCTCTCGATTTCCAATCAGCGCCGTATCCTGAAGATGATGAAGGAGTTAGTGGATCAGCGCGGCTTCCGCATTATTTGCGCGACGCACTCGGCGATCCTGATGGATGACCCCGACACCTACGTCATCAATCTGGATAAACACGTAAACCGGAATATTCCGGACGATTCCATGGGCACGCAGGGCGCCAGCACCATTCAGTAAGCTTTTTAAAGGGAAGCCGGATGCACGAGCCTTTCTCCAACAGTTGCGCGACCACGAAGATTCGCGAGCATAAGGACCGGGCCGGGGCTTTGCTTCCCGTGCTGCATGCGTTGATGGAGACCTTCGGGTACATCGACGATGCGGCGATTCCCCTGATTGCCTCCGAACTGAACATCTCCAAAGCCGAAGTACATGGCGTGGTGAGTTTTTACCATGACTTCCGGCAGACTCCTCCCGGTGCGCACAAGGTACAGGTATGCGCGGCAGAGGCTTGTCAGGCGCGGGGTTGCCGGGAAGTGCTGGCTCAGGTGGGCGATGAAGCGGAGAAGGTGTACTGCCTGGGGAATTGCGCGCTTGGTCCGGCCGCGATGGTGGACGGGCAACTTCTGGGCCGGGTGACGGCGGAGAGTCTGCGGGCGGCTGTCGGGAAGGCTATTGCCTCGCCACGGCGCGGTGGTTCGGGCGTTCGGGTGTATGTTCCGGCGGATTCGGCGGCCCTTTCGGTAGGTGCCGAGGATGTGGCAGTGGCCCTCTGCGATGAGGCGGCGCGGCGGGGTCTGGCCGTGGAACTGGTGCGAAATGGCTCTCGCGGGGCTTTCTGGCTGGAACCGCTGGTTGAGGTGGAGACTGCGTCGGGGCGCGTGGCGTATGGTCCCGTTTCGGCGGGGGATGTCGCCGGGTTATTCGAGGCGGGACTCCTGCAGGGCGGAGAGCATGCGCTCGGGCTGGGTCTGACTGAGCAGATTGAGTGGTTTGCGCGCCAGGAACGGCTCACGTTCGCCCGCTGTGGCGTGATCGATCCCTTGGCGGTGCCGACGCTGGCGGGATGGGCGCGGGCGCAGGAATTACAGCCGGCCGAGATCGTCGAGATGGTTCTGAAATCCGGACTGCGTGGACGTGGTGGCGCGGGGTTCCCGACGGGGATCAAGTGGCGAACGGTCCTGAATACCCCGGCGGACCAGAAGTACATTGTCTGCAACGCCGATGAGGGTGACAGCGGGACTTTTGCCGACCGGTTGCTGATGGAGGGCGACCCGTTTCTGCTGCTGGAAGGCATGCGGATCGCCGGGCGAGCGGTGGGCGCGACGAAGGGGTTCATTTACCTCCGGTCGGAGTATCCACATGCGCACCGAACGCTGATGCGTGCGATTGAGTTGGCCAGGGGTGACGGATTGCTGGGCGCCGACTTTGATATTGAGGTCCGGCTGGGTGCGGGCGCTTACATCTGCGGGGAAGAGACTTCGTTGCTGGAGAGCCTGGAAGGGAAGCGT
>CANIHR010000130.1 GCA_947467185.1 Bryobacterales bacterium | reverse complement strand
TGCCAGCTTTCGAAGAAGTTGATGGGCTGTGGGATGTCGGGATTCCAGACCGGACGCGGCGTAGCGGCGTAGGTCTGCACCCAGCAGTCGCGCAGGCCGGCGACGGCGGAACCGTTCGTGCCGTCCACCTGAATGGTGAGCAGGTCATCGCGGCGAACGCGGGTCACCCAGGAAGAATTGAAGTGGGCAATGATGCCGCCTTCGAGTTCAAACGTGGCATACGCCGCATCGTCGGCGGTGCAGGAGTAGGGCTTACCGGCTTCGTCACGGCGTTCGGGGATGTGGGTCGCGCCGAGACACGAAACCGCCTTCACCTTGCCGAAAACGTTGTCCAGAACATAGCGCCAGTGGCACAGCATGTCGAGAATCATGCCACCGCCATCCTGCTTGCGGTAGTTCCACGACGGGCGCTGCGGAGTCACATGGTCGCCCTCAAACACCCAGTAACCGAACTCGCCGCGAACGGAGAGAATCTTGCCAAAGAAACCGGTATCGCGGAGGGTCTGCAGTTTCAGAATGCCGGGGAGCCAGAGCTTATCCTGCACCACGCCGTGCTTCACACCGGCAGCGACGGCCTGCGCGTAGAGCGCCATGGCGTCTTCAGTCTTATCGGCGATCGGCTTCTCGCAGTAGATATGCTTGCCGGCCGCAATAGCCTTGCTGACCGATTCCACGCGACGATCGGTGGTCTGGCTGTCGAAGTAAATCGAATACTGCGGATCGGCCAGCGCGGAATCGAGATCCGTGGTCCACGGCAGCCCCCCACATTCCTTCGAGATCGCTTCCAGCTTCACGGCGCTGCGGCCCACCAAAATGGGGCGCGGCATGATCGACTCGGTGTCAGAGAGCTTCAAGCCACCCTGCTTGATGAGCGCGTAGATGGAGCGGCGGAGGTGCTGGTTCAGACCCATGCGCCCCGTGACGCCGTTCATGATGATACCGACGTTGTGAACTGTGTTTGCCATGATTCTTATTCCTTCGGTTTATCGGTACACTGCGGCCACGAGCCTTCGGGTAGTGCGGGGACATCGACGCCGGCCTTCGGCAGCGTCCCGGTCAATTCCTGCTTCCAGTGCGCCACGTCGCCAGCCGGGCCGTAAACGTAGATCATGCGCATTGGGGTGTCGCCGGTGTTGGTCAGTTGGTGGAAAACCCCGGGCGGGATGAAAGCGGCCTGGCCAGAAGAAATGGGCCGGCGCTCTTCACCGAGGCACATTTCGCCCGTGCCTTCCACGATGAAGTAGACTTCTTCCTGCTCCTGGTTGTGCCACGGCACCTGGCCGCCATTGGGTTCCAGCGTGACATTACCCATCGCAAAGGCGGTCGCCTGAATGGGGCTCATACCACCAACCAGATTCTGGGTTCGACGACGGGCCGGATACACTCGTCCGGCGATTTCTTTCAGGTCTGCAATGATCATTTTTCGCTTAGCTCCAGAATCTCAGGTACGGCTTGTTTTCGATCAGGCGGAGCAGATAGAGCGCCACTTCGCGGGCGTGGTAATCGCCCCACATGCAGGCTTCGCCGCGCGGCACGCCATCCGCGTCGGGGGCGTGATCCCAGCCGTTCGGACGATGATAAACGGCATGCAGAATCAGCCCCTGATGCGAGGGATCGGAGCTGAGATACGGGGTATCGAACAGCGAGTTGCAGACGGTCAGGCCAGCCTGCCAGTAACGTTCGTCCTGCAGATACCGGCCGAGGCGCAACAGGCCCTGCGCCCCGATGGCGGCGGCGGAACTATCCACCGGCTCATAAGGGTTAAACGGGTCAGAGGCGCGTGAACCCCAGTCGCCCAGTTTGTGCAGATTCGGAGCGCCGGTGTCCCAGTACGGGATGCCATCAGAGGCCGAGTTTTCGATGTAGAAATCGCACGTCGCTTCGGCGGCGCGGCGCATGAAGCCTTCGATGTGATCGCGACCGCCGAAGGGCTCCAGTTCCGCATCTTCGAGTTCCGCGATGAACTCCAGTTCTTCGGCAAAACCGACCATCGCCCAGGCCAGACCACGGGTCCAGGTGCTAAACGGTGCGTAGCCCTGCTGTGAGTTCGGGCAACGGAAGTTTCCGTCGTTCACGTTGAAAATACTTTCGTGCGCGGTGCGGCCGCGAAGATCGTAGGAATCGCGGCCTTCGTCGTAGTAGACGGAGTATTTCGCGGTAGCTTCGGCATGCTCCACGAGGCGTCCGAGCAACGAGATCTTCTTATCGTTTTCGCCCATCAGGACGTGGCCCAGTTTGTGGCTATAGCCCAGCGCGCGCAGAGAGCGAATGGTATCGACGAACAGCGAATGCGGCCCGTTAAATGAGTAGACGTACCCGCCGCCCCCGGCGATCTTCGACCAGCGAACGGCCTGAATCGCACCCGAACACTTGATGGCCAACTCGTAGAAATGACGCTCCCAGGCGTTGTCCGTGATGCGGCCTTCGTTCATCAGACGCAGCAGGTTTCCGTAAGTGCTGACGTTGTTGAAACCATGGTCATGCACGCCGATGTGGGTGATGTGGGGCGCCATCAGGCGGACGGTGTGTTCGCGGCCCGTTTCCAGAAAGCTGTCGTCACCGGTGGCGTCGAACTGCAGAATGTCCGAGCCGAACTGAAAGCCCTGGGTCCACTCGGTCCAGCCGCGGCTGGTGTATTCGCCGTTGATGGTGAAGACCGGAGCGCCCTTCGAGGGGTTCCAGGTCGATTGAATCCCGCGCAGCTTTGCGGCGGAGGCGCTGAACAGAGCCTGAATTTTCCCTTCCAGGCTGGCTGGCGTTAAGTCCTGTCGGATATGAATCATGAATTTTGATGATAGTCTGGACAGGATGCGACTCGCCTGTCTCTGTATTATTTTCGGCTCAGTATTGTGCGCTCAGCCACCGATTCCTCATTACGACGTCCACCGGGCTACTGCCCCGATTGTCATCGACGGCAAATCCAATGACAAAGCATGGGGCGCGGCCGAACGACTTGAACTCATTTTCCCATGGGATGCCCAGACCGGCGCAAAGCAGAAGACGACCGCCCGTCTGCTTTGGGATGACGACAATCTCTACGTCGCTTACGACTGCGAAGACGCCGATATTGTGGCGCAGTACGCCGAGCATGACGACCCCACTTACAAAGACGACGCAGTGGAGATTTTCATCAATCCGATGCCTTCACAGACAGGCATCTACTTCGGCCTCGAAATGAACGCGCTGGCAGTGCTCTACGACTATGTGATGTACGACTCGAAGAATCTTTTCAAACAGTTCGACCTGCGCGGCGTGAAGCTGGCGACGCATATCGAAGGCACGCTGAACGCACGGGGCGACAAGGACAAGGGCTGGAGCCTGGAAGTGGCGATTCCCTGGGCGAATTTCGACGCACTGGCGAAGCGCCCGATTCCCGGCACCGTGTGGGCGGCGAATATCAACCGCTGGGACGGCGTGGAACCGGACCGCCGCATGAGCAACTGGTCAGACCCCGTACAGCCCCGCGCCAATCCGCACGTTCCGTCGCGCTTCGGGCAACTCGTGTTCGTGCAATAGAATGGCTTCGATGGATATCAATCGGCGCTCGTGGTTCCGACACATGCTGACAGCCGCCGCTCCGTTCGCAGCGATGCGAACAGATGCCGCCGCTGTAGGGCCAAAAGACAAGATCAAAGTCACGAAGATTGAATCGTTCGTGCTGAAGAATACGTGGGTGTTCGTGAAGATTTCGACCGACGCCGGGATCACCGGCTGGGGCGAAATGCTGAAGGACGACGCGAAGGCCTGTGCGGCCGGCGCGCTGGAAGTGGCCGACTACCTGGTCGGGCAGGATCCGACGCGCGTGGCATTCCACTGGCAGGCGATTCAGCGCGGCTCGTTCTATCGCGGCGGGCCGGTCAAGACCGCCATCCAGAGCGGCATCGATCAGGCGCTGTGGGACATCACCGGCAAGGTTTTCGGCGTGCCGGTCCACCGTCTGCTGGGCGGCCCGACCCGCGACCGCGTTCGCGTCTATGGAGTGCTCGACGAGAAGAAGGGCATCAACGCCATGAAGGTGCGGCTGAACGGGAAAACCCGGCTGCCGTTTAAGTACAACGAAGGCGCCATGATGGTCGACGAAGTCACGGAGCGGTTTAAGGCTCTGCGCGACCGTGTCGGGAAGGGCGTCGATATCGGCGTTGAATTCCATGGCGCTGTACAGCCGCCGACGGCGATGTCGCTGATGAAGGCGCTGGAACCGTATCAGCCGTGGTTCTACGAAGAAATCGCTCAGGCTCTCAACGTGGACGTGATGGCCGAGATGGCGAAGAAAACGCACATCCCGATTGCAACCGGCGAACGCATCTTCACGAAATGGGGCTTCCGCGAAATTCTGGAAAAGCGGGCGGCCCACATTCTGCAACCCGATGTTTGTTACGCGGGCGGCATTACGGAACTGCGCATCATCGCCGGGATGGCGGAAAGCTATTATTCGCCGATCGCGCCACATAATCCGCAAGGTCCATGTTCGCTGGCGGCCAGTCTGCAGATTGCGGCTTCGGTACCCAACTTCCTGATTCAGGAGCGCGGCGACAACGAGTACACCGATCTGCTGGCAAAACCGCTGCCTCCGATTGTTGATGGACACCGGCCGTTGCTGACGGAACCAGGGCTGGGCATCACGATTGACGAAAACAAGCTCATGGCCCAGGTTGGCGAGCCCAAGCCGTACAAGGCGCAGTTCGATCCGGATGACGGTTCGGTTATCGACTGGTAGTCGATGGACTTCCAACCGACCCTCCAGGGTAAGCTCCTCTCGCTGCGACCGCTGCGTGAGGACGACCTGGAGGGTCTTTTTTCTGTCGCTTCCGACCCGCTGCTCTGGGAAATGCACCCGGCGCGGGATCGGTATCAACGTCCGATCTTCGAGAAATTCTTCCGGCAGGGTATCGCTTCCGAAAGCGCACTGGCGGTGCTGGACGCGACTAACGGCAAGATCATCGGCACGTCACGCTTCGCGGCCTGGCCGGGGGATCCCAACTACCGGTCACAGAAGGCACTGCTGAAACTGGGAACTGTGGCGGTGGGCACACAGCCCGGCGAATCGGGCCACGTCAACCTGATTTACGAGATCAAATAGCGGTTCGCGACGGGCGACGAACAGCAGAAAGTACGCCCAGACCGATCACCAGCGAAAGCCAGGTGGCCGGTTCCGGCGTTTGGGCGGCCTGCGACTGGCCGAGATCGATTACGGAGACGTCATCGAGGAAGACCGAACCGGTGCTCATATCGGAACTGGTGAAGGCAAAGGTGGAAGAACTGGAATTCGCCGTCACCGTGAATGAGTGAGAGAGCCAGGTAACGAATGGGGTCAAAGGATTGCCTGCACCGGGCTGGACCGAATAGCCTGTGACACCGCCAAACTCAACCGCAACACCGCCGTTGGCGCCGAAGTACCCGCAACAGCTGTCAGCGGACATCCAGAAATCCACCTGATAGTCGTGGCCGATGTCGGTTGCGATAGTCTGCGAAATCGTCATCGTCGAACCGGGGCTACAACTGGTGGGGCAGTAAACCACGCCGGACAAACTTCCGGTGTGATTGTACCCGTGAAGGCCGGCGGCCCCGGGAGTGCCGGAACTGGTGCCCGAAAAGGTCCAGTCGGTGGTACCCAGTTCAAAACCCGGGTTGAGAACCAGGTTTGCCGCAGGCAGTGTGACCGCGCTGGCAAGCAGAGCGCAGAGAACGAGAAATTTCTTCAAGAAGCCTCCTAGTACGTCCGGGGCCGATAACCTGGGCGAGCCTGGACGCGATACTTCTTTCCAGTATCGCTCAAAATCTGTATGTTGATCTTACGAAATCCTTCGTTGGGGTTGGCAGCCGGGTAATAGGTGACGGTGTAGGAGTTGCCGAGATCTTCGCGGATCTGATCGAAGGCTTCCACCTGCTTCTGCCAGGTCTTGGCCCAGTAGGCCTTGCCGCCGGTGCGGGTGGCGAGGCGGCGGAAGACGGAAGAGGAGATCGGGTCCTTGTTCACGTCGTTGGTGGAGATGACGTAGATCGGGATGCCTTCGTCTTCGGCGACGGCTCGAACGTCGTCGGGGGCGACCATGCTGGCGTTATCGGGGCCGTTGGAGAACACGATGACGACCTTGCGACCCGGAACCTTGGCGGCGTCGCGGAGGCTCAGCAGCAGACCGTTGTAGAGTGCCGTATCATCACCGGCGACGGACTTGCGGAGGCCGAGGATGGCTTCATTGCGATCCGAGGTGAGGCTGGCGGCGCGGGAGAGGTTGCGGCTGAAGGTGTAGACGGCGACCGAATCGGCTTTGTCGAGACCACGGACGAAATCGGCGATGGCGTCTTCGGCATAAACGAAGCCACGGTACATGAAATTGCTGGTATCGAAGAGAACGAAGACGTTGGTGCCGACGAAGGCATCGGCGGAGAGGCTACCGTTGAGGCCAGCCTTTTCCCCCTCCTGCTGGTTGGGCAGGAGGGCCTTGAGGCTGCCATCGGCCATGATCTGCATGGGCGGCTTGCTGCCTTCGGCAAACGTGGAGAGCTTCTGGGTAATGCCGTCCTCCATGACCTTAAAGTCAGAGGGTTTCAGGCCATTGACGTACTTGCCCTTGCTGTCGGTGACGGTGAAGCTGAGAACGACGAGATCAACCTTGGACTTGAAGACCGTGAGGGGGGCGTCCTGAGCGTAAAGCCAGGCACCGGCCGACAGCGCGGCAATCAGACCAGTGGCGAAGACGAAACGTGTTGTAGCTTTCCGGATCATTAGCGTCAAGACTCCCTTGTTATTCCGCAGCCTTACCGGCTGCGGGCGGCGCGGTCAGGCCGCGCACTTCATCACCAACCGAGCGCAGACTCTTGAGCAGCGCGGGCCAGTCCTCCAGATGAGATGCAAAGATACGTTCGACTGCTTTACGAGTCCAGTCGGGAACAACAACATTCATCTGCGCGGGACTGACGCCGGTGGAATCGGCGAGATCGGCCCAGTAGAGAAGATTCGATTCCCAGCTCTCGGCCATGATGCGGCTGGAGTAGCCCATGAGAGTCGGGAAGGTGCGGAGGTTGAGGAGCTCCGGGCGATAGGAACTGGCCAGCGTCGGCTTGGGGCTGCCCCAGGAGCGAGAGATAACAGCCGGGCTGACGTCTTCGGCGGAGTGCGACCTGAAGTGGGCGATCTCGCGACCGACGGGGTCGCTGGCGGCGGTGGGGGACGAGGACAGGGCGCGGGCCACGGAGTAGAGTTCAGAAGGCGTCAGCTGGTCGAGAGCTTCCTGGGCGTTTCCGGCAGCAACGGCGCGGGTGACAGCAGCGGCGCGCCACGGGCTGGCTACAGCGCTGACGGCACGGCTGAGGGGCTCACGCAGTGACGGGGTGAAAGACGCTTCAGCAACCTGCGATTCGGCGAAGCGCATGTTCATGGCCACCCAGTGCATCTGGGTCGGCTTGATGTTCCAGAAGCGGGGCGCTTTGGCGGTGAGGATCATCTGGGGGACGAGGTCACCCCAGATGAGGGCCTGGGTCTGGGTGGGGACAAGGAAGTTCTGTTCGGATTCGGCGAGCGCGTAGGCGACACCTGAGAGTGAACCGACGAGGCGTCCGCCAGCGTTGGAGGGCCAGCCGGTGCCGTACATTTCGGTGGTGCGCCAGCTGCGGTTGGCACCCTGCATACCGATGAAGTCATGGCCACGAACGAAGAGCGGATTGGTGACCAGAATCTGGGCTCCGGGCGGCGCGAAATGGATGTAGCTGTAACCGACGAGGGTGTCGCGGAGGGTGCCGGCAAGCTGGCCGCGAATGTCCTTCAGGCGTTCGGGGTCTTTGGCGGCTTTGTCGATAAGGGCCCGGAAGTTGAGCTTGCGTTCATCATCGATGTGTTTGTCGACGTAGTAGCCGAAGGCGAGGCTGTTCTTTTCCGCGCCGGTCATGGCGTTGCGGGGCAGCTGGATATCGGCGACGCGGGCGGCCAGGCGGGCGGCCAGCTGGGCGTTGAGCTTTTCGCCTTTCGAAACGCCTTCGAGGTTGTCGGCGAGTTCAAAGATGAGATCCGCGGTGAGGAGCTTCTGGGCTTCAAAGATGCGCTGTTCCTGCTGGACGAGTTCGGCGCGGGCTTCGGAATCATCGAGTTTGGCACCGCCGGCGAGGAGGCCGAGCATGCGTTCCTGGAAGGTGCCGCCGGTAGCTCCGGTGGTCTGCATGATGCCGTTGAGGCCTTTGCGGCTGGCATCGAAGAGTTCGCGATTGTTCTTCAGGGCTCCGAAGGGAGCGACGAGGGCGGCGAGGGTTTCATCGGCCTTTGCGGCGGGGATGCTGCCCTGGCGGCAGAAGATCTGCCAGATGCTGACCAACCCCTGGAAGGAGCCGATCGTGTCCTGACGGAACTGGTTTTCGCGGACCTTGTCGAGAGCTTCGGCGGTGGTCAGCCAAGCCAGGATGGTCTTGTCGGAGACGGTGGGGACATCGGCAAAGATGGGGTACTGACCGGCAAAGGTGCCCCAAACTTTGACGAGGGCATCGACGGTTTCCGTGGCCAGAGGCTGGGCGCGGCCACGGTCGATATCGGAAAGCCCCATAAAGATACGGAGAGGTTCGTTGTCGACGGGTTTCCGGCTGAGGGCGAAGAGAGCTTCCAGAACGTCGTCCGCTTCCTTCCAGGCCGAGGAGGCTTTGCTGAGTTTGGCGTCGTACTTACCGTGGGAGTTCTTCGCAAAGAGGGACTTCCAGGTTTCGAGGCCGCCGGGGATGTGGGGCTTGCCGGCGGAATCGATGTAGAGGCGCGTGGTGAGCAGCATCATGTCCGCGTTGGAGCGGAAAACGGGGCGTGCGGGGCCGGGGGTGGTGATCTTGCCGCGGACGGCGGAATAGAACCGCTTCATGCGGCTGGCGTCGGTGAGGTAGTCCTGCGTGGGGCCGCTGACACGGGCGAGGGCGTCGAAGAGACTGGCGAGCCAGCCATCGTCCTTTGCCATGAGGCGTTCGAAGAATTCGGCACCTTTATCCGGGGAAACGCCGGCGAGATCGGCCCAGACGGGAGCGGCTTTGGCACCACCGGGGATGACGGCCTTGCCCTGACGAACTTCGAAGTTGCCTCCAAAGAAATCGAGGATGGAGGCGAGGGCTCGGAGGCGGGTGGGCGAGAGGACGCGCTTGAATTCATCGGCCGTTTCGGGGTCGAGCTTGGCCATACCGAGATAGAAGCGGCAGAGGGCTGGGTCGTTCAGGAAGGAGTCGATGAAGTCGCCCTGAGTCTTGTCTTTGGCGCTGACCCAGTAGTCGGCGGTGTAGAGAACGGGGACCTGGGTGGGCTGGTAGTCGTAAGTGAAGGGCTTGTCGGTGCGGAGGGCCTGTTCGAGCTGGGCGAGGGGGAAGCCGGAATCGGTGGAGAGGAAGGCGCGGGGCGCGTTGACGGTTTCGAGGACGACTTCACTGCCGCAGCCGCCGCGCATGCGGAAACCGAGGATGCGGAGGAGGTCGTTGGTCTGGGTGGATTCACAGGCCGGGACCTTAATAACGTGGTCGGCTCCGGCGAGCTTTTCGAGTTCGCGGGCCTGGGCAAGGTAGCGGTGGACGAGCTTCAGGTATTCGGTCTGGTCCAGTTCGTCGTTGCTGCGGGACGCCTGGTAGCCGTTGGTGACGACGTTGCGGGCGAGGGCCGGGAAGATTTCGGCGGCCGGGGTCTCAGCAGAGAGCGCGGCCATACGGGCGAAGGAGCGGAGGGGGCCGGGGATGGAGACGATCTGCTTCGGCTGAGTGGCGGTAGCTGCCTGGGAGGGCAGGTCGAGACCGGTGCCTCCGGCTTTATGGAACGCTTCGAGGTCAGTTTCGGCGGCTTTGCGGTCTCCGGAGATGAGATCGAGAATGACGGCGCGGCGGGCGGCGGCGGCGGATTCGGACTTCTTGCCGTCTTTCAGCCAGCCTTCGGCGGCGCGGCGGTACTCGGGGAGCGCGGCTTTGTCGTGGTAGCGCTCGAGGAATTCGGCATAGCCGTGACGCATTTCGGCGTCATTGGGAGTCTGTTTTAAGGCCTGGGTGTAGGTTTCACGGGCGCGGGCGGAATCCCCCGCGTCTTCGAATTTATGTGCCCTGTCGAGGGCTTCGCTGGCCCCGAAGAGTGATGCCCCTAGAGATAAGAATAAGACCGTTGCCCGAACAGACATGGACGCCCTCGCTAAATAAGAAAACACGCGCACAGCGGCCTGTACGCTTTGGTAGATCACTCTACCACGTTATTGGAACCTTTGTGTACCCTGGGCGGTCTATGGGCGGGCCGGGATTACCTGGATTCGGTCAGCTGGAATTCTCCGGTTTTGGCGTTGGTTTCGAAGAAGGCGAGGACTTTGGCAAGGTCCTGGGGGCCGTATTCGGCGGAGAGGGCGTTGCGGATGTCGAGGACGCTGCGTTTGCCGTCGGCGAAGCCTCGCATTTCCATGGCGTTGTATTGCTGGCGGGAGGCTTCGGCGGGGTCGACCGGCGCTGCAGGAACTGCACCGCCACCACCGAAGCCGGACGCGGCCGGGCCTTTGCGGACGGGGATGAGTTTAGAGACGCGGGTTTCCTCGGGCGTGAGGGGCCGGGCTTTGGCGTCGGGACCGAGACGGGCGAGGTCGGCCGTCTGGCCGGTCTCGGCAAAGGTCCGGGCTAAAGCTTCGATTTTGGCTGCGGACGCACTGTCGGCGGCGAGGACGGCGGCTGAGCGAATCGCATCGGCTTCGCGGAGATACGACTGAATGATGAGGTTGCGGGCTTCGTACGTGGCGTCAGGACCGTTTTCGGCGAGAAGCTGCATGGCGAGACCGAGCTGGACTCCGGCGCGCTGGGCTGCGTTGGCGGCGATGAGTTCGGCGACGCGGAGAGCGGAGGCGCCGGAGGCGTTGGCCATGACGGAGAGGGAGGCGACACCGATGAAGGCGGCGCGCTTCAGTTGGGTGGGGTCGGCGTTGTAGGCGCGGTCTTCGCTGGTGTGATAGCCGACGTCGGGCCAGTTATTCAGAAGGATGGCCGGGACACCGACGCGCAGGAAAACGGAGTGGTCGCTGGAGCCGTAGTGCTTATCAATATTGAAGTAGAAGGGGTCGCGGGTGCCCTGGGGGTCGAGGATGGGGTAGCGGAAGCTGTAGGCGACGCGGCGGTTCTGGACCTTCTCGCGGTTGGTGTCACCGACGAATTCGAAGAACTGCTGGGGGACTTCGTTAATAAAGCTGTTGACGGAGTAGGGCGTCCGCATGAGGTGTAGGCTGTTGTGGTTTTTGGTGACGTCTTCGCCGACCATGTCCATGGAGATGGCGGCGACCATGCGCTTCGCCTCTTCGGGGTAGCGGTCGAGGTAGGCCTGCGTGCCCTGAATTTCGGGGATCCAGAGGAAGCGGATGGTGCGTTTCGGACGGGGCAGGACGCCATCGTCGATCAGTTTCTTCCAGGCTCGGGCGACTTCGAGGGCGGTGGCTGAGCCGGAGGCGTCGTCGAGGGCTCCCTGTTTGGCGATTCCTTCAAAGAGGTGGCCGGTCATGGCTAATTCCTGGCCGTTCTCGTCGGTACCTTTAATAATGGCGGTGGGAACCTGCATTTCGGCGTCGTATTCGGTGGCCTGAACGACGGCTTTGATATTGAGGGTTTCGCGGCGTTCGAGGCGATCAACGAGTTCAACGCCGAGACGGTGGGAGAGGATGAGGCCGAAGGTGGTCTTCTGCGCGCCTGCGTTATTGCCACCAGGGCCGCCGCGTCCGCCGCCGAGGTTGCTCCAGGCGATCTGGTCGGGGTGGTCGATGGGCTTGCCTGTGTCATTGGCGAAGGTGACGACACCGGCGGCTCCGAATTCCCGGACGGCGAGGTTGTGGACCTGACCGACGGGGCCGGAGGCGAGGACGACTTTGCCGGAGACGTTTTTGTCGGCGTAGTCCTTCTTATCGACTCCGCGGCCGACCCAGACGAGTTCGGAGGAGACGTCGGCGGATTTGCTGCCGGGGGCGAGGGAGGCGGCGACGTCGCGATAGCTCATGAGGAGACGCCGGGAGCCGTCTTTATTCAGGAGCCAGAGTTCGCCCTTTTCGCCATCCCAGGTTTTAGCCTGCAGTTTGAAGCGCTCGATGTGGACATCTTCGAGGTTGTACTGTTTGGCCATCTTTTCGATATAGGCGGCCTCGCGGTAGGTGGTTTTGTACTCCTCGGCGGGGCGGTCGCGTTCGTAGCCGGCGAGTTCGAGGATGTGCTGGAAAGCGAGGGTGCCGGAGACTTCGTCGGCGATGGCCTCGAGGATGCGCTGGGGGATGAGGGTTTTGGGATTGGGTTCATCCTGGGCCTGGGCGAGGGGAAGCGCGAAGGCGAAGAGGAGCGCGGAGGCGAGCGAAAGGGTAGTTCGCATGATGAACGCAAGTATCGCAAATAGACGGCGCAGGGACACACTTATGGCATGCGCGGGAAAGAGTGAGGGCATGGCGGCAGACTCAGGCGGCGCGATTGAGGGGGACGGAAAGCGACCGCCCCGTTGCACGAGTCCACTCGGCCAATTGCTTGCGCTCGATACGGTCTAAGTCCTGCCGGAGCAGCGCTTCGATATCGGCCAGGGAGGTGGGAGGCGGGGACTTGGGTTCGTTCCTGCGAAGTTTGGTGGGTTCGGGGGCAGCGGGTTTGTCGTCGGCGGGCCCGGGGACGGTTGGTTCCGCCGAAGTTGGTTCGAGCGAAGTTGGTTCGACCTTTGATTCGGCGGTTGATTTGGAGGCTGCGGCTCGCTTTTCGAGTTTCTGTTCCAGACGGAGGATGTCGCGAGCGGCGGCGGGGAGGGGCAGGTTGAGGTCGGCGCGTTCGCTGAGGATGCGATTGGTCTGGAGGCGGCGAAGTTCGGCGGTATTGCGGCGGATTTCGGCATTGAGCCGGTCGCGGCTGCGGCGGAGCGCCTCCATGGAAATGTCGGAATACTGGTTTTCATCGATGCGGGCGATGAGGGAACTGCGCCAGGTATCGCGAATGATTTCGGCGGCGAAGTGGAGTTCAAGGAAGCTGGCTGGACGAAACTGTTCGTGCGCCTCCTGGGCGTAGGCGAGGTAAGCGGTGCGATCGCCGGGGCAGCGGTCGCTGGCAAGGTATTCGGGAAGAGTTCGCATGGGTTTTTCCTTTTTGTGAAGTGTTTTTTGGATTCGGGGCGCGGTTCAGGCAATTGGGGTCGCGGGTTACGTCAGTGCGGCGGGGGCGGTCTGGTGGCTGCGGTGAGCAGGCGGTGTTGGGATGGCATGGCTTTCCTCACCCGAAAGATGGCATGGAGGAAAAACAAGATGAGGTACGAGGAGGCGTTATTCCCAGGCTAAGTGGTTTGGAATCAGCGCGAAATTTTATTTTAAAAAAGCGTGACCGGTCCGCGGAGGGTGGCGGAAACGGGGAGTAATACGGGCGTTTTTTTACAGCGAGCTACAGTTTCGTTCGTTTTGAGGGGCCACGCTGCGGTGTGGTGGGGACGCTGAGGAGGTCGTCGAGGGAAGTGGCCTCGAAAAGGCGGGTGGAGAGGGACTGGATTTGATCGACGCCCATAGCGCGAATTCGCTTCGCGTACGCGGCCGGGACTTTGCCGAAGCGCTGCCCGAGCATGAAGAGGACGAGGTCCCGCTTGCCTTCGGCCAGGCCTTTTTCGAGCCCCTTCTCCAGGCCTTTTTCGAGGCCTTCTTTGATGCCTTCTTTGATGCCTTCTTTCACGCCGTCCCGGTGGATGGGACCAAAGATGGTGTGACGGTTGATGTCGATCAGGACAGACATTCGCTCAAGCTCTCTTTTCATTATTACTCGTAACTGGCGGAGGCCGGCAAGGAGAAGCAGTTCCGCGATCAGGGTGGGTTTCTGTTCGTCGGGGCCGGTGCTGATGCGGTGGAGGATCTGCCGGATCGTATCGCGACTGTCGGTCAGGCGGGTCAGGACGGCCAGGATGTTGTCTTCGAGATGGGGACTGGCAAGGAGGGCCTCGGTTGGGATGTCCCGTATATCGACGATCTGACAGCTATAGGTCCAGCCGTGACCTTCCAGAACGGCGGGCATGCGGAGGGGGCGTTCCCCGACATAAATCACGATTTGCCGTGGCATGGCGCGGTGACTTCGGCAGATCGCGAGAGCGTATTCGGCCATACGAAGCGCCATGCGCGGATGGTTGCGGCTCTGGAATTCGATGTGGACGAGGTGGCCGGAGTCGGTACGTCCGAGGAGGTCAACGTGGCGCGTGCGGACTTCGGGGAGTTCGGTGGGGAGCCATTCGGCAATTTTGAGGCCGGTGAGACGCGCAAGAAAGCCGGTCTGGAGTTGGCGCTGGAGCAGGCTCTTAATGGCGATGTCGTACTGATTCACGGGCGGCCTAAAAGATAAGTGCGCGCCAGCGAGATTTTTCTCATATGGAGTTTGCTTTGGTTGCCGGAAAGGCAGGACGCTTCGAGGCGAATCTGGCGGCCAAGGACGGGCAGTCAAGGTCTTTGACATCCGGGCAGAACGGAATATTATGGGTATGCTCCGGATAATGACGTGCTCCCCAAAAACCGCATGAACTTGAATACGATTTCATGTGGAAGGACGGGAGGCAGGAATGGGAAGAGGCAAGCATACGGAAGCGCAGATGGTGGGCGCAATCCGGCAGGTGGAAGCGGGGCGAAAGGCTGAGGACGTAGCCCGGGAAGTGGGCGTCAGCAAGCATACCCTGTACGCTTGGAAAGCGAAGTACGGAGGCATGGACGTCAGCGAGGCACAGGAAACGAAGCGCCTGCGCGACGAGAACGCGCGGCTGAAGAAGCTGGTTGCGGATCTGAGTCTGGATAAAGACGCCTTGCACTCGCTGATTGAAAAAAACGGCTGGGGCTCACAGAGATGAAGGCCTCTGTCGGGCATTTGCGCAAGACGTTTGCCTTCAGTGAACGCCGCGCCTGCAAGCTCGTCGGCATCGCGGTTTCTACCTTTCGGTATCGTACGGCCTCCAGCGATCTGCTCCTGCGACAGCGTCTGGTGGAGCTGGCCAGAGAGCGGCCACGCTTCGGGTACCGCCGTCTCCACGCGATGTTGGCGTTGTCCGGCGAAACGGTGAACCACAAGAAAGTGTGGCGTGTTTATCGGGAAGAAGGCCTGGCCGTGAAACGGCGCAG
>CANIHR010000129.1 GCA_947467185.1 Bryobacterales bacterium | reverse complement strand
CCATCAGAAGGGCTGGAGCGCTCGCCGCCCGGAATGTAAACCCGTCGAATTCGACGGGTTTAGCAATCACGGCCTGATACTCGTCGCTACTACGCTGCTTCCAGTTCCACCCGCACTCGGCATCCGAGTGCCGTCGAAATATTGACCAGCGCGTCGAGCGAAAACCGTGAAACCCGGCCCCGCAGGAGGTCATTGATCCGAGGCTGAGTCACGCCGCACCGCCGGGCCGCTTCTAGTTGCGTCCAGGCCTGTTTCTCCACCAAAGCCGCAATCTGCCGCATCAACTCGGCCCTCGCCCGCAGATTGGCTGCCTGCTCCGGCGTGTCAGCAATAGCATCCCAAACACTCGCGTAGGTCTCCACTTGACTCATTTCCCACCTCGTGACAACTGTGCGAACCCTTTGCCGGCAGTCTCGATGTCGCGCTTCGATGTCGCTTGCGACTTCTTTTGAAAAGCATGGAGCACATATACGGCTTCCACTCTCCGAGCCACGTAGATCACCCGAAATGCCCCGGTCTCGTCCATCACACGTATCTCCTCGACTCCCGGACAGATACTCGTCATCGGCTTAAAATCGTCCGGTTGTTCCCCTCGCTGTACCTTTTCCAACTGGTAGCCCGCATCGTGCCGCGCTTCCTCTGAAAATTCCCGGAGCGACTTGAGCGAGTCACCCCAGGAACCGTATCGGTCTCACTTCTGTGATTGTATATCGGATTGGGTATACTTTTCTGGGCTCACACTCCCCGCCGTTCCACCAGCAAATCCCCCAACACCAGCAGATCCAGCCCAGCCGCCAGGAAGCTCCGGATCGCATCCCCCGGCGTACACACAACTGGTTCCCCCACCACGTTGAACGATGTATTCAGCACCACCGGCACCCCGGTCATCTCCCCAAATCGCCCAAGCAAATCGTAGTAAAACTCGTTCTGCTCCCGGGTCACCGTCTGTGGCCGCGCACTCCCGTCCACATGCACCGCGCCCGGAATCAACGCCCGCACCGACGTCTTCACGTCCGCCCGAAGCAGCATGAACGGACTCTCGTGTCTCAGCTCGAAAAACTCCCCCGCCCGTTCCGCCGGAACCGCCGGAGCCAGGGGCCGCCACAACTCCCGACCCTTCAACCGATTCACCCGGTCCCGAATCTCCACCCGCCGCGAATCCGCCAGAATACTCCGGTTCCCCAGAGCCCGAGGCCCAAACTCCATCCGACCCCGGCAAACGCCCACAATCTTCCCGTCCGCCAGCGCCTGGGCCACCGTCTCCGCCAGCGAACCTCTCACGTCACAAACCGCCACCCGCGCCTCATCCCGGAGTGCTGCCTCGCACGCTGCCCGCCCACAATCCGGCCCCCAGTACGCCCGCTCCAGCTTGTCGCGAACCGGTTCACCTTGTTCCGCAGCACAAAGCAGCGCCGCCCCTACCGCCAGCCCCGCATCGCCCGAGGCAGGGAAGACCCAAACCCGCTCCGCCACCCTTGACGCCAGCAACGCTCCGTTCGCCGAACAGTTCAGCGCCACGCCCCCACCCAGACACACCAACTCCCGGCACCCAGCCTCCGCCACCGTCGCCCCAACCACCCGAGCCAGCGCCCGCTCCCCTGACCCGCCGCGACCAAATCCGCCCACCGCGCTTCCAATGGATTCTCGTCCGCCTCCCGCGCCAGCCCCATCTCGGGCCACCCGGCATAGCGGAACCACCGCGCACCCCCGGTTTCCAGAACCCCGGCAAACCGCTCCGCCAGCCGCCCCGGATCGCCATACGGAGCCAGCCCCATCGTCTTGCCTTCCGCCTGAAATCCCAAATGCCCGTCAGATCGTACTAAAACTGCCCCAGCGAGTTATCCCACGTCTCTTCCCGCAGCCGCCGCATGCGCCTGATGGTGTTCGTAGTACCGAACGGGCGGCAGCGGCCCATACCGCTCCCGCAACTGACGGAACCCGTCCGCCACCGTGGCCTCCATCCCCCAGTTCCAGCCGCGCACCACATCCAGCGCATACTTATGCGCCAGATTCAGCCACGAAGTCTTCCCGTGCGCGTATAGCCGCCGAACCGACTCCCTGCGGATAGCCGCCACATACGAATCCGGTCCCGTCCGAAACGGCTTCTCGGGAAACGCGATGCAGTCAATCTCCGCCATCGATAAGCCCGTTTCCCGCAAACAATACTCAATCGCCTGAAACGGAAACGCCGAATCATGCTTGACCCGCGAAAAGCGCTCCTCTTCCGCCGCTGCCCGCAATGTGCCATCGCACACAATCGCCGCCGAAGTGTCATGGCATCCGCGTCCGTAGACAAGGCTCAGAATGTTCACCGCCGCGCCGCGCCCCTTTTGTGCTTTCTGGTCCGGTGCGGTCCTTCGAAACGAACCCAATTTTAACCCGTTGAAAAAGCTGGGGCTGCGAAGACGGAGGCGTTGGAAGTCGCGATCAGATTTTCGGTTTAACGTGGATACAGGGAATTCCCCACTGGTTGCACTTCCGGCAGCGCTGGCCTGCGGGAGGCGGATGAAGGGGCGGGTCTTTCGGCCCCCGCGGGGTGGGTGAAGGGTGGTACAAACGCGGAGGATGCGGGCAGGGAAAGCCGCGTTCGGCGCACTTACACGGCCGCCCCCTTCCTGGCCTGAGTTCGGCAGGTGGCTCCGGTTTCTGAAGCTTGCGGATAATGCCGGAGGTGTCGTAATCAAGCGCATCGAGCCGGGCCAGAAGACGACTGGCGGTCCGTTCCGGGTTCCTGCGGTCGAAGTAATCCCCGCCCTTTTCGACATAAGAGCCACCATCGCGAATGATGTAAAAGATGTAGACCAGCATTCGATGAGCCACCGCAACTACGGCCTTCTTCATGCCATGCCGCCGGGTGATGCGGAGGAACAGAGCGGACAAAAAGGTATCCTTGCTGCGCCCCGCCGCCCACGCTGCCTGAACCAGGGCGCGGCGCAGATACTTGTTGCCCTTGTTGGTGCGGCCGGACTTTCTCTTACCCGCACTCTCATTGCTGCCCGGGCAAAGCGCCGCCCAACTGGCCAGGTGCTTTGCATCGGGAAAGGCGCTGACATCGGAACCGATCTCGGAAAGAATGGTCCACGCGACGACCTTGTCAATGCCCGGAACGGTGCAGAGTCGGAGTACCAGATCATGATGCGGGGCCATGTACATCGCAAGCTGGGTGGTGGTGTTCTCGATCTTCCGGTCCACGTGTTCGAGGTCGGAAAGCAGTTCGGTCAGCAGGTAGCGGAAGTGAACGTCATAACGCCCCTCAAGGGAACGAATGATGGCTGCCTGTTTACCCGCCAGGCTGTAATGCACCAGGCTTACCAGCTTCTCGCCATCCCGTTCGCCTGCCGCGATGGCGCGCAAAATCTTCTCGCCGCTCACGCCAACGATATTGCTCAGCACGCTCGACAGCTTAATGTTTGCCGTTTGCATCAGCTTGCCGATCCGGTTGGTGATCCGGTTGCGGTCCTGCTGCAGATTCACGCGCCGACGTTCGAGCGCCCGCGCCTGGCGCACTGCAACAGGAGGAATGAAGCTGCCCGCCAGCCGTCCGTGCTGCAGGAACTCGGCGATGCGGGCGCAGTCGATCCTGTCGGTCTTGTGCCCGTTCAGCGCCCGAACCTGCGCGGGGTTGACGAGCAGAAGATCAAAGCCATACCGGTACTGCTCCAGGACATTCCAGACCGGAATCCAGTAAACGCCTGTGGATTCCATTGCCACTCGTCGAACCTTGCGTTCTCTGAGCCACTGCGCCAGCTTTTTAAGGTCATCAGTGAAACTGCCAAAGACTTCGTGTTGCTCTTCGTACTTGCCGTTGACCCGAACGCGGACGCACACGGCGATCTTGTCACGATGTATGTCCAGGCCGGCACAACGGCGGCAGATAACAGTCATAAACGCTCCTGATTCTGCCGGGAGCCAGGGACACCCCGAAAAACTCGATGACTTTCCTTCACGTGCACTTTCCTGTCAGCAGAAAAGGCGACAATCTGTTGTGCCTCGCACAACAACCACGGTGTCCGGACCACATTCACAAACGGGCATGAAGCTCCAACTCGCGATCGGCCTCTGATAAGGCTCCGGCTCTCCCACTTTACTCCTGCTCGGAGACCGTTTCATCCCCCGTTGCCGGGTACCCCGGTGGGTCATTCACGTCCAGGAAAAATAAATATTGCACTGATTATAAAGCCACTTATTCGGCTTTTTGCCCCGGACTGGAATTGTCTTCGTTCCTCCCCGTGCCACACTCCTGGCCGAGAGAGACCTCTCAGGAGAAAAACATGTTCACCCTCAACGAATTCGTATCCCGCGACAATGTTCCCGAAAATGACCGCACCCGGTATCGCCAGATGCCCGCCGCCTTCGAGGCAGACCTCCAGCCCGTCGGCGCGCTCGAAGTCGCCCTCGCGGCCGATATGCTGCGCTGCACGTACCTGATCGGCTACTACTCCGCCATCGATCCGGCAACCCTGCCCGACGACTCCACCCGCCACCTCATCAATGTCCGCCACAACGCCGCGGTAAAGAGCTTCCGCTGGAGCACCAACATGCTCCGCAAGACCCAGACTGATCGCGAGATCGGCAGCCGTGTCGGTTGCCGTCCCCGGGGCATCGCGTCTGTCACCGAGATCCTCAAGGCCACCAATACCGCCAAACCCGGCGTCGCCGCCCCCGTCCCCCAACCCACTCAAAAGCCGGGAAAGGTCTCGGTTGCCGACATGGTGACCCTCCTCGACAAGCAGATCAATGCCGAAATGGAGGCCGCGCGCAAGGACATCTCGCACGCAGTTGCCGATTTGAAAAAACAAACCCAATTCACCCCTCGCAACGCCTCCTGCACCTGCGGTTCTGGTGAAAAATTTAAGCGCTGCTGCGGCAAAGACGCCCCGCCCGTCCCCGGAGATTGGCTCCGCGGCCTCAAAAACGCCGCCTGAACGGGTCGAAAGCGAGCGAACTCTCGATGCGTACGCCCGGACTGCGTCTCAACGACCGATAACGGCATCCTGTCACCCCAGGTCTGTTACTCTGGAGCTTGTCGGGTCTCGGGCTCCGTGCAATGGGCGGCTGCAAACCCCGCCAGGTCCGGAAGGAAGCAACGGTAGTGGTTTAGCCTGTGTGCCGCGGATCACCCGGGGCTCGACATAAAATTTCCCCCAATGACGCCAGAACCGACTAAGCCGTATCAAGTCATTGCGCGCAAGTACCGGCCTCAGGCATTTGACGATGTCCTGAATCAGGAACACATCAAAACCACCCTGCGGAACGCCATCGAACAGCGGCGTATCGCTCACGGCTACATCTTCTCTGGCCAGCGCGGAACCGGCAAAACCACCACCGCCCGCATCCTCGCCCGCTGCCTCAACTGCGTCCAGGGTCCAACCGACGCTCCATGCGACGTCTGCGCCTCCTGCCTCGAAATCACCGCCGGCGGCTCGCCCGACGTCATCGAAATCGACGCCGCCTCCAACCGCGGCATCAATGAAATGCGCGAGCTGCGCGAAAACGTTCGCTACCAGCCCGCCCGCGACCGCTACAAGATCTTCATCGTCGACGAAGCGCACCAGATCACCAACGAAGCCTTCAACGCGCTCCTGAAGACCATCGAAGAACCGCCTGAGTGGGCCGTTTTCATCCTGTGCACCACCGAATCGCACAAGATCCCGGCCACCATCGCCTCCCGCTGCCAGCACTTCAGCTTCCGCTCGGTGGACGCGAACGACCTCATCACCCGGATGCGCGAAATCTGCGTTAAAGAGGGCGTCGACGCCGATGATGAAGCACTCGCCGTCATCGCCCAGTCGGGTGAAGGTTCTGTCCGCGACTCGCTTTCCGCCCTTGACCAGGCCATCGCCTGCTGCGGCAACCGCCTCGACGCAGCCTCCGTTCGAACCCTCCTCGGAGCTTTCGGTATCGACGCGATGTCCCAGGTTTCCACCGCCCTTTCGGCCCAGGATGGCGCGGCAATGCTCGGGCTGGTGGACGAACTCGAACGCAACGGGGGCAGCCCCCAGCATTTCTCCCGCGAACTCTCCCGCTATCTCCGCAACCTGCTCGTCACCAAGATCGCCGGCAAAGATTCCCGCCTTCTCGCGGCCAGCCCCGCCGAACGGATCGAAATGGAGCGCATCGCCGGCGGTTTCGGCGAAGAAGACCTCACCCGTTACCTCCAGTTCTCGCTCGACCTCTTTCGTGACCTCCAGTTCTCCCTCCAGCCCCGGTTCCACCTGGAACTCGGCCTCCTGAAAATGGTGCAGGCCGGCAAGATGATATCGGTTGAAGAAGCGCTGGCGTCATTCGGCAAGAACCCGCAGCCGGCAGCCCAGCAGGCAGCGCCCGTGATGGACCGTCCTGCACTGGACCGCCCCCCGCTGGAACGTCCGATACCGACTCCCCCGGTCCGAACCTTCACACCGACGCCGCCCCCCGCCCGCACAGGCCCGTCGCCCTTCGACGCCGACCGTTTCAAGAAAACCGGCACCCCGGCGACCTCGTACTCTGCTCCTGCCCCCCAGGCCGCGGCACCAGTTACTCCTTCCGCCGCCGCCCCCGCAAACGACACCGAGTGGATCAACCGCCTGCACACCGCGATGACCGAAGCCGGCCTTACCTTCTCGGCTGACGCCATCCTGCAGGCTAACGCCGCAGTCGTCAATGGCGAACTCATCATCACCGCCCCGAAAAGCTTCCAGCTCGACCTCGGTCGCGAAGAAGTCCTGAACGCCCTGAAGAAAATGGGCCTGCCCGGCCAGCGCTTCAAGGTCGTTTTCGGGGATACCAAACCCGTCCAGCGCGCAGCACCCGTTGCCGCCGTATCCCAGAAGGACGACGAAACCACGGAGCGCGCCCTCGCGCACCCGGAAGTCCAGAAATTCAGAGAACTTTTCGGCGGTGAAGTCCGCACCGTCCGCAACCTCAAGGAGCAGTAGACCAAAATGAAACTCCCCGGAAACATGCAGGGAATGATGAAGCAGGCGCAGCAGATGCAGGAGCGCATGCAGGCCGAGATCGCCGCCATCCGCGTGGAAGGTACCGCGGGCGGTGGTATGGTCACCATCAAGATGGACGGCCACAAGAAAATCTCCGCCGTCAAGATCGATCCCGAAGCCGCTGGCGACGCCGAAATGCTGCAGGACCTCGTCCTCGCCGCCTGCAACGACGCCTTCAGCAAGGTGGAAGAAATCTCCGGCAAGAAAATGAGCGGCATGCTCGGCGGCATGGGCCTCCCCCCCGGCCTCTTTTAAGTGAGACTGTTCTAAATGGCAGACTTCGCGGCCCCCCTCGCCCGGCTCATCGACGAGTTCAAGCGGCTTCCCGGCATCGGCCAGAAGTCCGCCCAGCGCATCGCGTTCCACGTCATGCGCTCCTCGCGCGACGAAGCCGAGCGCCTGGCGCAGACCATCATGGACGTGAAAGATCGTCTGCGAATCTGCATCCAGTGCAACAACATCAGTGACGCAGAGCTCTGCCAGTACTGTGCAAACCCTGAACGGGACCAGTCAATGGTCTGCGTCGTCGAGGACCCCAACAATATCGTCGGCGTGGAAGTCACCCGGCAGTTCAACGGTGTCTACCACGTCCTCGGAGGGGCGCTTTCTCCCCTGCGTGGCATTGGCCCCGACCAGCTCAAGATCAAGAACCTGATCGAACGCATCGGCCGCGGCGAAATCCGCGAAGTCATCGTCGCCACCAACCCCACTGTGGAAGGTGAAGCGACGGCGGTCTACCTGTCGAAGCTCCTGAAGCCCCTCGGCATGAAAGTCACCCGGATCGCCATGGGCGTGCCCGTCGGCAGCGACCTCGAATTCGCCGACGAAGTCACCATGTGGAAAGCCCTCGAAGGCCGCCGCGAAATATAAAAAGGGGAGGCCGAAGCCTCCCCCTTTTCTTTTAAACCCGAACGAACTTACTTGGCGCTGGAAGGCGGAACAATCTTGTTCAGCCGCATGTACGTCACCAGATTGCCGTAGTGCTCCATGTTGTGCGCCGCGTTGAAGTCCATAATCGAAATCCGCGCCATCGGCTTGCCGTTAAAGAACGGAAGACCTTCCGCCGCATTCGCCGCCGTGATCTTGCCGTAAGCCGCATCGCAATACGCGAAGCCTTCCTTCAGCGCAGCCACCACTTCCGCCTTCGACTTCTTGGTCTTCTCGATACCCTTATCGACGATCTTGCCTTCCGCAACCGGGCCACAGAACTCATACTGGCCATCGGCGATATGCGCGAACAGTTCGCCAAAGCTGCGAACGTCGGGCGTCGGGCGCCACGACCACAGGTCGTCCGAAATCTTGTCGGCCGACTTCAAAATGTTGCCCTTCGTGCCCGAATAAATGCTCTTCGAGCCATCGACCAGCGGGTTCGCTGCCTGAGCAAAAGCGGCGGCGCTCAGGACGAGGCCGCAGAGGATTGTTTTCACAGTCATAGCTTCTATTCTAATTCGCTTTGCGACGATCTTTGCCATGTAGATCTTCCGGGAAAACCGCATGACCCTCGGGGGGAGGGAACAGGTCCTTCAGCAGTTCCAGGCGCTTCCGCAGGAATCGGCTCGGAATCTGGCGCGGCCCCGTTTCCACGTCGATATCGCAGCAGATGCCGTGCAGGAACAGCGTCATCGTGTCCCGGAATGAATCCCGCGCGTAATCGCGGAACGGCTTCCCGTCCCGGCGTGACGCCATCGGACGTCGCAACAGCGACTGCTTCTGCTTCCAGCTCCGCTCGTCCACCTCTCCGTGGACCTCGGCCGACAACTCTTCCCGCAGCAACCGCTGCCACGCTTCGTTCACCGACTCCGGAACGCGAGAGACCAGCAGACCGGCCAGTTCGTCATAGAAGAAGTAGTGGTAGTCGGCCACCTGCTCGTCCTTCACAGTGAAAAACAGCGTCGCGTTGTTCGTGTTCTCGATCGCGACCGACAGAATCAGCTTGTCGTCCGCGGGTTTGTTCGTCACCACCGACGCCACAACCTTGGCATTCGGCCGCTCCAGATACGGAGCCAGCACCAGTGCCACATGGGGCAGCAGCGAGTCCACCACGGGGGGCAGGGCCGCAATCGGCTCATGCAGATACTGGCGCAAATCTTCTTCGGCGACCGGGTACGACAGGTAGTAGCTGAACCGGCTGTTGAAGGCCGTCATCTTCGGTTTTAGATGCCGGGCGAGTTCGGTGACTGTCGTCGTTTGCGAGGCGGAAGCCTTGGGACGACCATTGGTGGAGGACATTTCTTAGTAGCGGAACCCTGATTGTAACAGCGTTCGCGATAAAGTAGTCGTTTGTCTGCCTTTCAACATCCGGAATCCCCGGAAGACCTTTCCGGGCTCCTCGCTTCCGCAGCAAGCGCCAGCCAAAGTGTGCAGGTTGTTGGCCTGAACACCAAGCGGCAACTTGCCGGACCGATTGCGCCCGCCAGTGTTCAGATCTCCACCAGCCACCTCAGTAAGGTCCTGCAATACGAACCAAAGGATCTCACCATCGGGGTCCAGGCCGGTATGCCCTTCGCCGAACTCAGCCGCATCCTCGCGGCGAACGGGCAGATGGTCCCCCTCGAAGGCCCCTGGTCCGACGAAGGGACCGTCGGCGGTCTCATCGCCTCGAATATCAGTGGTTCCCGCCGCCGCCTCTACGGCACCGCGCGTGACCTCGTCATCGGCATGCAGTTCGCCACGCTCGAAGGCAAGCTCGTCGAATCGGGCGGCATGGTCGTCAAGAACGTCGCCGGCCTCGACATGGCCAAGGTCCTCATCGGGTCGTTCGGCACACTCGCCGCCATCACCCGGGTGAACTTCAAGCTGGTCCCGATCCCCGCCTTCTCTGGCACTGTTCTGCTCCAGTTCCCCGATCTGGCCTCCGCCAGTGGTGCGGCTCTCGCGGCAGTCCGCAACGTCGTTACGCCCATAGCGATCGATGTCCTGAATCCCGTCCTTAGCGCCGCACATGGCCTGCAGGGCTACACGCTCGCTCTGTTGTTCGGCGGTAATCAGGCCGTCATCGAACGGAGCCTCAAAATCGCCGAGACCCTCGGCAAGGCCCGCTCGCTCTCCGCTGACGAAGCCGCTGGCTTCTGGAATTTCGTTCGCAACATCACCCCGCAGCACATGGCGAAGCACCCCGAAGGTGCGGTCGTTCGCGTGGGTACCCAGCTCAGCGAATTCGCTCAGGCTCTCGAATCGAAGGACAACCCCGCTCTGGCTCACGCCGGGAATGGTGTCGTCCGCCAGTGGTTCGCTCGTCCCGAGGCCGCGCAGGCCTGGCTCAACGGCCGTAAGGGTGTCATCGAATGCGCGGGTGACGCTGCCAAAGCCTCCCTCGACCTTTGGCCAGGTGCCGGAGGCGATTTTGCGATCATGAAACAGATCAAGCAGATGTTTGATCCGGAAGGTCTTCTCAATAGTGGACGTCTCTACGGTCGCCTCTAAAATGCACGCTTCTGAACTCACCATGTACCCGGGTGACAAGCCCCAGCAGGTAGATCTTGACCGCTGCGTACACTGCGGTCTCTGCCTGAACGCCTGCCCCACCTACCGCGAGTTGGGCGTGGAAATGGACTCGCCTCGCGGCCGCATCTACCAGATGGTGCAGGTCGCCAACGGCGCGCCCATCACCGAGGCCTACCAGGAACATATCGACCTCTGTCTCGCCTGCCGGGGCTGCGAAAGCGCCTGCCCGTCCGGCGTGCAGTACGGTAAGCTCGTCGAAGCCGCCCGCTCGCACATCGAAGCCGAAGTCGAACGTGGCTTCTGGGCCCGGTCGCTGCGGGACTTCGTTTTCCGCCAGTTGCTCCCCTCACCGGCACTGCTTACCGCCGCCGGTGCCGGACTCTGGATGTACCAGGCCAGCGGGCTGCAGAAACTGATGCGAGTGACCGGCCTGGTCAACCTGCTCGGCCCGATGAAGGATCGCGAAGCCCTCTCGCCTGCCGCCCAGATTCCGTTCTTCTTCCGCGAAATTGGCAAGACGTTCCCGGCGGAAGGCAAGCAGAAGTACCGCGTGGCGTTTATGGCAGGCTGTATCGCCAACGTCTCGTTCGCTCGCCTCAATGAAGCCACCGTCCGCGTTCTCCAGAAGAATGGCTGCGAAGTGGTCGTCCCCGGGGACCAGACCTGTTGCGGCGCGCTCCACGTTCACGCCGGTATCCGCGACAAAGCCCGCGAACTGGCCCGCCGCAACGTCGATGCCGTGGTCGATGGCAACTTTGACGCCATCATCACCAACGCTGCAGGCTGCGGTTCCACGCTCAAGGAATACGGCGAACTGCTGGAACACGACCCGAAGTACGCCGACCGCGCCGCGAAGTTCACGTCCCTCATGAAGGACATCAACGAGTTCCTCGGCTCCATCGAACTCAACACCAACATGGGCCGGGTGGACGCGACGGTCACCTATCAGGACTCCTGCCACCTCGCGCATGGCCAGAAGATCCGCAAGCAACCCCGCGACCTCCTGAAAGCCATCCCGGGCATCGACTTCAAGCCTATGCCGCTCTCTGATATGTGCTGCGGCAGCGCCGGTATCTACAACGTCATGCACACCGAACTCTCCATGTCGATTCTGGAGAAGAAGATGGTGAACGTGAACTCGACGCGTGCCCAGGTCATCGCCACCGCCAACCCCGGCTGCATGATTCAGTTGGAAGCGGGCGTCAAGAAGTGGGGCCGGGGCGGGGAACGGGTGGTCCACGTTGTGGAACTGCTCGACGAAGCCTACACGAAGGCCGGAAAGTAACAATGCCGGGCCGACGCGCGTTTCTGGCCTCCGTTGCGGCCATTCCGCTCGCCTTTGCCCAGCCAAATGTCGCCCCCGGCAGCATCACTTACGAGGAAGTCCCGTACCCGTATCCGGTGAAGTTCCTGCCGCTTACGGTCTACGCCCAGGAAGTCCGCCTGGCGTACATGGACGTCCCGCCCGCCGGTACACCGAACGGCAAAACTGTAGTCCTGCTGCACGGCATGAACTTTGGCGGCTTCTATTTCAAAGGGCCGATTGAGGCTCTCCGGAATGCCGGATATCGGGTCGTCGTACCGGACCAGATCGGTTTCGGTCGTTCCTCCAAACCGGTCATCCCGTACAACCTGCACGACATGGCCCTCAATACGAGGACCCTGTTGCAGACCCTCGGCCTGCAGAAAGCGCTGATCTTCGGTCACTCCATGGGCGGGATGCTGGCGGCTCGTTTTGCCGCTTCCTACCCGGCGATGACCGAAAAGCTCGTCCTCTGCAACCCCATCGGCGTCACCGACACCCGCTGGGAGCAGCCTTGGCGCAGCACGCAGGAAGCCTGGAAAGCGCTCGTCAATCGCACCCCCGCGGAAGCCTGGCAGGCGTCACTCGCCAACATCCAGCGCTACTTTCCGAACGCCTGGAAGCCAGAGTACGAGGAGTATGTCCGCATCCTCTATGCCCCCACGTTGAGCAGCGAATGGCCTCGGTTCGCCATGGTTCGGGCCACCGTCCAGCAGATCCCGTACCTTGACCCCGTCGTGCATGACTGGGAGCACATCAAGTCCCCGGCGCTGGTTCTCGCCGGGGAAAACGACGGCCCGGATTTCCCGGGCCGCGCCCGCCACATCGCCGAGACCATCCCCGGCGCGAAGCTGGTCCTGATCCCCAATGTTGGCCACGTCCCCCACCTGCAGGTCCCCGAAGTCTTTAACCGCGATCTCCTGCGGTTCCTGCAATGAAGTCCGCCCCGAAGTCCATCCTGGTTTCCGCGGGTGAAGCGTCCGGCGAATACTACGCCGCTGAACTGGTCGCCCAGCTTAAGCAGCAGTTCCCGGACTGCGACTTCTTCGGCTGCGCTGGCCCCAAACTTCGCAAAGCCGGGGTTCGGGCCGTTATCCGGACTGAGGACCTGGCAGTTGTCGGCCTGGTGGAAGTTCTGCACCATCTGCCCCGCATCTGGAAGCGCTTCCAGACTCTGATCGCTGCCGCGAAGGAAGCTAAACCGGCCCTCGCGATCCTGACCGACTCCCCCGACTTCCATTTTCGCGTCGCAGCAAAGATGAAGAAACAGGGCGTTCCGGTCCTCTGGCTGGTCGCCCCACAGGTCTGGGCATGGCGCAAAGGCCGGGTCAAAACCATGCGGAAGGTGATCGACAGCCTGCTCTGCATCTTCCCGTTTGAGGTCGAGTTCTTCAGCCAGCACCAGGTTCCGGCCACCTTCATCGGGCATCCTTTGGCGCTTCGGGTGAAACCAACCCTCTCGCGGGAGGAGTTTTTCCGGAAACACAATCTCCCCCTCGACCGTCCACTTATAGCGATGCTGCCTGGTAGCCGGTCGAGCGAAGCCCTGCGCCACCTTCCCGAATTGAGGAGGGCGGCGGAGATCTTGTCGCGTGACCGTCAGCTTTCGTTCCTCCTGCCGACCTCGCCCACCATCGGTGCCGGGCGGTTCAATGAAGCCCTCGCCGGAAGCCCGATTCGGGCGATCGAAGGCGAAGCGTGGGACACGATGGCGCACTGCGATGTCGCGCTGGCCGCCAGCGGAACGGTGACAGTGGAAGCGGCGCTGCTGGGCGCTCCGATGGTGACGTACTACCGCGTTACACCTTTGAGCTGGGCAATTGGTAAGGTTTTGGTGGATGTGCCTTTTTACGCGATGGTGAATCTGATTGCCGAACGGCGCATCGTACAGGAATTGATGCAGGACGACATGACGGGCGAGAATCTGGCGGCGGAAACGACCCGGATCCTCGACAACGCTGACGTTCGGGCGAAAATGAAAGAAGATTTGCGCGGAGTGGCGGCGAAGTTGGCTTTTGACGGCGACCCGATCGCCCATGCCGCGCGCGAAGTGGTCCGCTTGCTAGAGGTGAGGAATTGAGAACTGCGATTATTGGAACCCTGCTGCTTTCCACCCTGGCATTCGGTCAGGATGAGAAGCGCGCCCGCGTTGACGTCGAGAGCTACACCATCGAAGCGCAGGTGAACCCGGCCACCCAGACTCTGGCAGCCCGCACCGTCATGCGCTTCATCCCGCAGGAAGACGCCATCAATGCGGTCACGTTTGAGCTGAATAACAACCTCAATATCTCGAAGATCTCGGATGACAAGGGCAACGCGATCACCGGCACCCGGAACCCGCAGGACAATACCGTCCGCCTCGCGTTCGCCACTCCCCTGCAGAAGGACCAACCCGTCACCGTCACTTTCAATTACGATGGCCGTCTGACGGGTTCGGAAGAATCGCCCATCTACGGCATCAAGTTCGCCGCCATCCAGCCTGACCACGCCTTCCTCCTCTATCCGGCCCGCTGGTTCCCGGTCAACAACTACAGTTCCGACCGCTTCACGGCGAAGATCGCCATCACCGTTCCCGCAGGCTTTGACGCCATCGGCAGCGGCATCGGGTCGAAGTCGGGCCAGGTGTTCACCTTTGAGATGAATAAGCCGTCGTTCCCGGGCAGCATCGCGGTCGTGAAAGACTCGCCGGTCCGGACGAATTCCGAAGGCATCACCACGCTCCTCTATTTCCGGGGCGCGGAAGCGGCCAATGCCAACGCTTACGGCGCGGCCACGGCTCAGATGGTGAATCACTTCACCGGCGTGTTTGGCCTGGCCCCCTATGCGAATTTGACCATCGTCGAGACGGAAGATGGCGCGCCGAACGGTTACTCGGCTCCCGGCCTGATCTTCCTGAATCCCCGCGCGATTTCGAAGGAAGTGAATTCCAACGTCCTGGTGAATCAGGTTGCCCGCCAGTGGTGGGAAACGCAGGTTTCGCCGGTAAACCGCAATCATATCTGGCTGGAGAACGGCATGGCGCTGTACTCCGAAGCTCTGTGGACAGAAAAAGAAAAGGGCGCTTCGGCTCTGGAACAGCGCATGCGCGACGCCGGGATTACCGCGCTGACCATCGAGAACGTCCCGCTGATTCAGGCCTCGCGACTGGAAGATTATTCGCCGGAGTATTGGGCTCTGACGGGCGGCAAGGGGGCGGCTGTGGTGCAGATGTTGCGCGCCACCATGGGCGACGAGAAGTTCTTCAAGGCGATCAAGGTGTTCCTGGAACAGAAAGCCTGGCAGTCGGCTACGACGGAAGATTTCCGCAAGGCTTGCGAGTCGGCCATGGGCGAGGAACTGCGCTACTTCTTCATCCAGTGG
>CANIHR010000128.1 GCA_947467185.1 Bryobacterales bacterium | reverse complement strand
GATCAAACAGGAGACCGGCCTCTCCGCCGCCACCGTCATGATGCTCACCTCGGGAGCCGGGCGCGGAGACACGGCGCGCTGTGAAAATCTCGGCATCTCCGCCTATCTGCTGAAACCCGTTCGCAAAGCCGAACTACACGAGGCCATCAGGCGGGCCTTGTTTGGCAGCAGGGCTGCACCGCTCATCACCCGGAATCTTCTCGAAACCGAGCGCCCACCGTCAAAGGTGATGTCGGTGCTTGTCGCCGAAGACAACTCCGTCAATCTGACCCTCGCCTGCCGCCTGCTCGAGAAAAGAGGTCACCAGGTCCACAGAGCGGTCAACGGCCAGGAAGCGCTGGACGCGATGCGGGAACGCAACTTCGATCTCGTCCTGATGGATGTCCAGATGCCCGAAATGGACGGTCTCACCGCCCCCCGCGCTATCCGCGAAATGGAAAAGACAACCCAGCGTCACCAGCCCATCGTCGCCATGACCGCGCTGGCCCTCGCCGGAGACCGCGAACGCTGTCTGGCGTCCGGTATGGATGGCTACCTGTCAAAGCCCATCCGGCCCGACGAACTCGATGCCATCCTCAGTCAGTATGCGGGGACTCCCGACCCCTCCGCCCCGGCAGAGAAGGCCGCCTCCGCTCCCGCCGCAACCGACAGCGTCAACGCGGAAGAACTCCTGGCGCGCACCGACAACGATCTCGAATTGATCCAGGAACTGGTGGAAATGTTCCGCGAAAGTGCTCCGCGTCTTGTGCAGGTCGCGCGTGAGGCTGTTGCGCAGGAAAATGCCACCGCCCTGGAACAGGCCGCTCACTCGCTGAAAGGCTCCCTCGCGAATCTCTCCGCCGGCGCAGGAGCCTCGATCGCCGGTGAACTCGAAGACCTCGCAAGGTCGGGTGCCGGGCCTTTCGGACCGTGCCTCGACCGGCTCGACCACGAACTGACCCGCGTCACCGCCGCTCTGGACCGGATCTGCACCGGGAGCCTGCCATGAAAATTCTGGTAGCCGATGACGACCCGGTCTCTCGCCGCCTCATGGAGCGCATCCTGCAGAAGGGCGGCTACGAAGTTATCACCGCGCACGATGGAACGCAGGCCCTGGAATTGCTCGCTGCGGATAACGCGCCCCGCCTGGCCCTCCTCGACTGGATGATGCCCGGCCATGACGGCCTTGAAGTCTGCCGAACTGTCCGCGCCTGGCAGAATAAGCCCTACTTCTACATCACCCTCCTGACATCGAAACTCTCCGACAGCGATGTAGTGGCCGGTCTCGAAGCGGGCGCCGATGACTACCTGACCAAGCCCTGTAATCCCGAGGAACTGAAAGCCCGTCTCCGCACCGGGCAACGCATCCTCACCCTCGAAGATACCCTCGTCCAGGCGCGCGAAGAGATGCGTTTCAAAGCGACGCACGATTCGCTCACCGGCCTCTGGAATCACGGCTCCATCCTCTCGATCCTCACCCGCGAACTCAGCCTCTCCGCCCGCGACCACCTGCCCGTCTCCGTCCTCCTCTGCGACCTCGACTATTTCAAGCAGGTCAACGACACCTACGGCCACCTCGTCGGCGACGAGGTCCTGCGCCAGGTCGCTTCGCGTCTGGTAGCTGCGGTCGAGGGCAGGGGAGAGGTTGGCCGCTATGGAGGCGAAGAGTTCCTGGTTGTCCTGAAGGGCTGCGATGGCCACCACCTGGCAGCCCAGGCCGATCGGCTTCGCGAGGGCATCGCGGCCACGCCATTCCCTATCGTGAGGGGCTCACTTTCCCTCTCCATCAGTCTCGGAGCCCTGGCGCTCGACTCCTGGGATACCGCCGTCCCCCTCGAACCACTCCTGAAGCAGGTCGATTCAGCCCTGTACCTTGCCAAGTCCTCTGGTCGAAATCGCGTCGTCTGCGCGGACCTTTCGCAGCACCTCCCGGGCTGATTACACGTTCACTTTCGGGCCGCTCCCAAACGGAAACCGCAGCCGCAGCGGACGCTCCCGGTGCCGCTCTTCCGTCAAATTCCGCACCCGACCCAGCAACAGATCCTCCAGCGAAACCATCCCCACCAGCGCACCGCTGTCACTGTCCACCACAGGCATTCGCGTCAGCCCGCTCTCGGCCATCCGCACCACCACCAGCCGCAGCGGTTCATCCGGGTTCGCTGCCACCGGGGCGTACACCATATGGCTCATCAGCGTTCCTGCCGCGGTGCCTTCCGCCAGTGCATGCAGCTTCTTCCGTGTGATCACCCCGCGCAGCCGCCGCTCGTTGTCCACCACTGGGTACAAATGCTGACCCCGGTGCCTCGGTTCGTGCACCAGCGTATGCCGGAGTTGCTCCACGCTCAAGTCTGTCGGCAGCACCACCAGCTTCGTCCGCATCACTTCCCGCACAAATAAAATCTCCAGTGGATCAGTCGAATATTCGCGCGAAATATGGAACCCGCGACGCGCCACTTTCTCCGTCAGAATCGACCGCTTCACCAGCAGCACCGTCGTCGCATGCGCCAGCATCGCGGCCACCAGCAGAGGCAGCAGTAAATTGATGTCGTGCGTTAGTTCCAGCGCAAACAGGATCGCCGTAAATGGCGCCCGCATCGTCCCGCCCAGAATCGCGCCCATGCTCACCAGCGGCCAGAACCCCGCCCCTTCATGCGGCAGAAAGTTTGCTTCCACCCCGCCCAGCGCCGCGCCCATAATCAGCAGCGGAGCCAGAACGCCACCGGAAGTCCCCGACCCCAGCGACACGATCCAGATGACCGACTTCACCAGCAGCACCCCGGCAATGACCTTGCCGGGAACGTCGCCCTGCAGCAGCGCCTCGATCGTGTCGTACCCCACGCTCAGCGCCTGTGGAAAAATCATCCCGCCCAGCCCCACCACCACGCCGCCAATGGCTGGCCACCACATCCAGTGGAACGGCAACTTCTTGAAGGCGTCCTCCGCCGCGTATACCCCCAGCGTCAACAGGCACGAAAGGCCACCTGCCAGCAGCCCCGCCACCACACATCCCGCGAGTCCCTGCGGCCCAATAAAAATCGCATGGTCCGGCACTGGAAACAGCGGTCCCGGACCCAGAATGTAGCGGCGCGCCGCACACGCCGTTGCGCTCGCCAGCGCCACCGGAATCGCGCTTCGCGGTTTCCATTCGAACAGCAATAACTCGACAGCCAGCAACACTGCCGCCACCGGCGTTGCGAACGTTGCAGACATCCCCGCCACCGCGCCCGCCACCAGCAGCGTTTTGCGCTCTGCCGAGGTCAGATGAAACAACTGCGCAATGATCGACCCAATCGCACCGCCCGTCATGATGATGGGGCCCTCGGCGCCAAACGGTCCGCCCGAGCCAATCGAAATCGCCGACGACAGCGGCTTCAGTACCGCCAGTCGTGGCTGCACCTTGCTCCCGTTGATCAGAATCGATTCCAGTGCCTCCGGGATTCCGTGACCCCGAATCCGCTCCGACCCATACCGCGCCATCAGGCCGATAATCAACGCACCCGCAACCGGAATCAGCACCGCAAACCAACCCAGATGATTCCCCGCCGGCGAAGCCGCCACTGTGCTGAACCGACCAAAATAAAACACATTCGTGAAGAATGAAATCAGCCGCAGCAGCCCCGCCGCCACCACCGTACTCACCAGGCCAATCGCAATCGCCAGCAGCGCAATCGGGATCACTCGCGCCGTTGTGGTGAAGTCCCCCAGATTCGCGGAATTGTCTCTATGCCTCGCCATTATGCGCCCGCCTTTCGGCTGTTCCGCAGCACCGCGTTCAGCGTCCTTGCCAGTTCCGGTCCGGACCGTTCCAGCTCCTGCCGGTGCGCCATCGCCAGCTTGCGCAACGTGGCCCGCCCCTCCGGAGTCAGCCGGATCCACACCTCGCGCCGGTCATCCGCCCCCGGCGTGCGCTCAATCGCCCCCCGGCTCTCCAGTCGGTTCACAAGTTCCACGGCGCTGTTGTGCTGCACAAACAGCCGCGCCGCAATCTCGCGAATTGTGGGCTTCACCCCATCCGGCAGACCCTGGACCGCCAGCAGCAACTGATGCTGCTGCGGCTCAATTGCATGCTCCTTCGCCTGCGCTTCACTGAAATGCAGAAACTGGCGGATCTGCCGCCGAAACTCCGCCAGATCCCGATATTGCTCCGGGGAAAGGTCGCTGTCGCCGTTCATAAAATGTATCGTAACACGATATAAATGTACGCTACAATGGTGACATGAGTACACAGCAGGGAACCAATAAGGGCGAGATGCCCGTTGCAGAAACCGTCAGTCTGGCGAACCTGGTCAGCTATCAGGAAGGTTCCGTTGTCAGCCGCACCATCCTGAAGCGAGCCACCGGAACCGTCACACTCTTCGCGTTCGACGAAGGCCAGGGCCTCAGTGAACACACCGCAGCCTTTGACGCCATCGCCCAAATCCTCGAAGGGGAAGCGGAAATCACGGTCGCCGGCAAAGCCCTGCCCACCAAAGCCGGTGAAGCTGTCCTTCTCCCCGCCAACCTGCCCCACTCCCTCAAAGCGACCACCCGCTTCCGCATGATGCTGACCATGATCCGTTCCTGAACCACCCACTTTGGCCAGTGCCGTGCAGTTGACCAGGCATGAAGCTCGACACGAAGGTATTTCGTTACGCCGGAGCCAAATCTCTCGACCTCACCAAAGTCCCCACCACCACCGCCCCACACTACAAGTCAAGAAAGCACTACAAAGAAATCCTCCTGGCCGACGTCGCCGAGCTCAGTGCCCTCCAGCACCTCCTCTACGCCTCCAACAGCTATTCGTTGCTCCTCATCTTCCAGGCAATGGACGCCGCCGGCAAGGACGGTGCTATCTCCCACCTGCTCAGTGGCGTCAACCCGCAGGGCTGCGAAGTCCACAGCTTCAAACACCCCAGCGCCGAAGAACTCCAGCACGACTTCCTCTGGCGCACCACTTGTCACCTGCCCGCACGAGGTCGCATCGGCGTCTTCAATCGCTCCTATTACGAAGAAGTCCTCATCGTTCGTGTCCACCCCGAAATTCTTCGCAGTGAACGTATCCCCGGCGAACTGGAAGGTTCTCCTGCCAGTTGGAAGGCCCGCTGTCGCTCCATCGTCCAGTTCGAAGATCACCTTCGGCGGAATGGCACCCAGGTCATCAAGTTCTTCCTCCACCTGTCGAAAGAAGAGCAGCGAAAGCGCTTCCTCCAGCGCATCGACGAGCCCGCCAGAAACTGGAAATTCAGCGAAGCCGACCTCGTCGAACGCAAATACTGGGATCAATACCAGACCGCCTATCAGCAATGCCTCAGCGGCACAGCTACCGCAACCAATCCCTGGTACATCGTCCCGGCCGATGACAAACTCAACGCCCGTCTCATCGTTTCCCGAGTCGTCATCGAGGCGCTTCGCAAGCTCAGGATGAGTTACCCGAAACTCACGCAGGAACAGCAAAACGAACTGCACAAGCTTCGCAAACAACTCGCAAAAGCCTAATCGCCCCCGCCGTCTTCACGTTGTTGAATTATGCCGGACCGTCACCCTCGAACCCTCGCTCAGCGCTGCGTACCACCCGCAGGCTCCGCAAGTCGCTCCATGACCAGTGACGGATTCGAAGGCACGCCCTTAATCACCTCCGCCCGGATAACCGCCTGGTAGTACCGGGGCATGCGCCCCCCCCGTTCTCGGCTTTCAGCGCTGCTGCCAGGCGCGACGCACCAGTCGTGTCGTTGTAATTACCGCGGGGGGCTCCGGTGTGAGACTCTCGGCATTCAATTGCTCCGGATGTCCTTCCACCGACTTCGCGACAAGGTATTCCGGCAAATGCCGTAAACCGGGTGTATTCCGAACGCCTCGGAACGCAGGACACGCTCCAGTGCGAACTGGATGTCTTTGTTTCGACCAGCGGAGGTGGGAGGCGTGGAGACCATGATAGTCGGGCGGACATCAGGATCTGAAAGGACCAACCCGGAGAATTCAGGAATTTAACTGCTCGGGTAACGATTAAACAGCACCACGGCGGGACTGGCTTTGGCAGAATAGATGGAGTCGTCCTCCAATCCAGTGAAAAAAACTAGCGCTCCTTATCAGTTACGCCGGGCAATGGTAGTGTTCTGCGGTGCGGGTCTGATCCTGCTCGCCGTCGGCGCGGCTCAATCGCAGAACAAGCCCCGAAATCAAAAGACCGCCGCCTCAGCCACCGGTTTTGACACCTCCGTCACCCAGGTTGTCGGCGCTGCCTGCGCCGGGTGCCATAACCCCCAGATGTCCTCGGGCGGCCTGAACCTGCTGGAACTGGGTTCCGAAGACTCTCTCACCGAAAAGCGTGAACTGTGGGAGCGGGTCCTCCGCCGCGTCAAAGCCGGCGAAATGCCGCCTGCCGGTATCCCGAAACCCGCCGGTCTGCCCGGCATGGTCTCCTGGCTGGAACAGAGGTTCGAAAAAGCCGATCGCAATGTCCCCGTCGATCCAGGTAGAGTCACCGCCCGCCACCTCAATCGTGTCGAGTATCAGAACACCGTCCGCGACCTTCTCGGCGTAAATTTTCAGGCGACCAAAGAGTTCCCTGTGGATGATTCCGGTGATGGCTTCGACAATATCGGCGATGTCCTCAGCGTGTCGCCACTTTTGACGGAGCGTTATCTGGCCGCTGCCGAGCGCATTTCGGCCCGAGCCCTGGGGCTGGTCAAGCTGCCCTCGAAACCTATTCTCAACTCGTATGCGGATGACGACAACTACAAGGAAGTCGTCCCGTTTACAGGCACCAGTGGGTCGGCCAAACGCGTCACTCCCAACGCCATCGAGGCCACACATCGCGTTCTGTTCGATGGCGAATACACAATTCAGGCGGGGCTCGCGGGCGGTCGCCCCAACCCCGGTGAGCCTGTGACGCTCGCTCTCTGGATGGACGGCGACGTGATCGCGACCAAAGAAGTGACCATGGCGGCGTCGAAGGGCAAGTACTTCTTCCCTTACGAAACCGTCGATATCAAGGCAATTCTGCCGGAAGGCGTCCACACCTTCCGCCTCAGCTACCGCAACGATCCTGAAGGCGATGCCATGACAATGGCGGACGCTGTCGACGGCAAGAAGAATAAGTACATCCAGATGATCGGCTTTCTCGGACCTGAAAAGCCGAAGGAAGGGCCCGCCAGCCGCAAAAAGATTTTGATCTGTGATCCCAATTCAGGCGCGGCTTGCATCGATAAGATCCTTTCTAATCTTGCCCGGCATGCGTGGAGACGTCCCGTCACGGCTAAGGAGACGGCCACTCTCGTAAGTCTCGTCGCGAAGTCACGGGCGGAAGGCTCCAATATGGATCAGGCGCTGCAGGAAGCGGTGCAGGCAATCCTCGCTTCCCCGAATTTCCTGTTCCACATCGAGCGCGATGCCAGCAAGGGACCGCATCCGGTGTCAGGCATCGAATTAGCGTCGCGCCTTAGCTTCTTTATCTGGAGTTCCATCCCCGATGACGAACTACTGAATCTGGGCGTCTCTGGCAAACTGGCGACGCCCGCAGTGCTGGACGCGCAGATCAGGCGGATGATCGACGACCCGCGCTCGTCAGCCATTGCTGAAAACTTTGCGGGCCAGTGGCTGGAGACGCGCAATCTGGATGCTATTCGCCCGGACCCGGAGAAGTTTCCCGCATGGGGACCGGATCTCAAGGAAGCGATGCGCACGGAGACCCGGATGTTCTTCGATTCGATCCTGCGCGAAAACAAGCCCATTGTCGAGTTCCTGAATGCTCGCTATACGTTCCTGAATGAGACTCTGGCGAAGCACTATGGCATCGATGGAGTAAAGGGCCCACAGTTCCGCCGGGTGGAGCTGACCACCAGTCAGCGCGGTGGCGTGCTGAGCCATGGCTCCGTTCTGGCAGTATCGAGTTATCCCTCACGGACCTCTGTGGTGATCCGCGGGAAGTACATCTTAGAAAATATTCTCGGCACACCGCCCCCGCCGCCTCCGCCCGATGTCCCGGCTATCGACGACGCGGCGATCGGCACGATGCTCTCCCTCAGGCAGCAGATGGAGAAGCACCGCGCGAATTCGGTTTGCGCCAGCTGTCATTCCAAAATGGACCCGCTGGGCTTTGCGCTCGAAAATTACGACGCGATCGGAAAGTGGCGGGAACAGGATGGAAAATTCCCGGTGGATTCCTCCGGCACTTTGCCCGATGGCAAGACATTTAACGGTCCGGCGGCGATGCGTGAAGTGCTCGCGCAGCGTATGCCTGATTTCTCACGAAATCTGGTCGAAAAGATGATGATGTATTCGATCGGCCGCGGCATCACTCCGGCCGATCGGCGTTCCATTCGCGACATCGAGAGCAAGTGGGCCGCGAACGGTCTGAAGTTCCAGACTTTGATCTATGAAGTGGCGCACTCCACGCCATTCCAGTCCCGCCGGGGCGAAGCGCTCGAAGCGGTGAATCCGAAAAACAAAGAGGTAGCTGCGAAATGATCGTCACCCGAAAATCCCTGGCGCGGCGGACGCTGTTAAAAGGCCTTGGAGTCGCCGTTGGTCTCCCGTTTATGGACGCCATGATCCCCGCGCTGGCCCGCGCCGCTGAGAAGAAGCCGCCGGTTCGGCTCGCGTTCTTCTATTTGCCGAACGGCATCGATATGCCGAACTGGAGCCTCAACTACACCGGCAAGCTGCGGGAATTGCCTCGCATCCTGAAGCCCATGGAGCCGTACCGCGCCGACATGCAGGTACTGAACAATCTGACCTGCAACTACGGCCGGGGGCTGCTGGATGGTCCCGGCGATCATGGCCGCTGTTGCGCCTCGTGGCTGACGGGCGCCCACGTCAGGAAGAGCACTACCGAGATTCTCATCGACGGTCCGATGTCGATGGACCAGCTGCTGGCCAGTCGAATTGGCAAGCAGACCAGGTTCTCTTCGCTTGAGATTGGCATGGAGGACGCCCGCCAGTCGGGAAGTTGCGACTCTGGCTACTCCTGCGCTTACACCAATAACATCGCCTGGAAGAGTTCCACGCAGCCATTGCCGCCGATCCTCGATCCACGCATCCTTTTCGAACGGCTTTTTGGCGCTAACGCAGATTTGAGCCCTGCTGAGCGAGCACGGCAGGCGCGCGTCCGCTCCACTGTACTGGATCTGGTCCAGGAGCAGACGAAGGACCTGCAGCGCGATTTGGGTCCAACCGACCGGCGCAAGCTGGACGAATACCTCACCGGTATCCGTTCTATTGAGCAGCAGATGGAGCGCGTGTCGAAGGACGAGACGCCCGTGGACCCCGGCATGGGCAAACCCGCTGGAGCGCCCGTTGATTTCAGCGAGCATTTCCGTATGTTGACGGACATGTTGACGGTGGCGTTCCGGGCTGACATGACTCGCATCGCGACATTCATGATCACGCGCGAAGGCACGTCGCGGCCGTATCGTGAGATCGGTATCTCGGACGGGCATCACCCTCTGACGCACCATGGTGGCAACGTGGAGCAACTGGCCAAAGTCACGGCGATCAACGAATATCACATGCAGCAGTTCGCGGCATGGATGGGCCGACTGAGCACAATTCAGGAAGGCGAAGGGCGCCTGATGGATAACCTCATGCTGGTCTACGGCGCCAGCTTGAATGACGGCAACAGCCATATCCACGAGGATCTGCCCACTTTGCTGATCGGCGGCGGCGGCGGGACGCTGAAGCCCGGCAAGAGGGTCATCTTCCGGCAAGAGACTCCTTTCTCAAACCTTCACCTCAGCCTGATGGACCGCATGGGTGTGGAAGTGGATTCGTTCGGCGACTCCACTGGCCGCCTCTCGGGCCTCGATCACGCAGCCGCGTAGGAGACAAACATGCTATTCCAAAGACCGGCCGCAGTGCCGGGAGTGCTCTTCGACAGCGACATGGGCGTAAATATCGACAGCGCCCTCGCGCTGGCCGTGCTCTACGGCGCGGCTTCGAAAATGAAGGTCGTCGGCATCACAGTGACGAACCCGAATTTCGAGGCAGCTGCGTTCTGCGATGTAGTCGCACGCTTCTACACAACCGGCGGCAAGTTGAACACAACTCCGCTGCACTACCACTTTCCGATTGGCTATGAGGGCCCCGGACCGAGCGAAGCGCAAGGTTCCGGTGCGCTGGTAAAAACCCTCGCAGTAAAAGGGCCCGACGGTGCCCCGACCTTCGGAGTGAACGTGAAAGACATCAACGATACCGCCGAGGTTGGCGTGGTCGTTCGCAATGCTCTGACTGCGCAGAAAGACGGGGAAGCGATCATGGTGTCGGCGGGGCCTGCGACAAACCTGTTGCGGGCGTTATCGCTGGGACGGAACAAGGAACTGATTGCCGCGAAGGTCGGCACTCTGGTAGTGGCGGCGGGCGACTTCAGTGGAAATTCCGTTGACGCGCGCGTCAAAGCGGATATAGCGTCAGCGCGGAGACTGTTCTCGGACTGGCCTACACCGATTGTGGTGGTAGGAAAAGAGGTCGGTGCCGCCATGCCCTTTCCGGGCAGCAGCATCGCAACGGATTTCGCGTGGTCGCCGGCGCACCCGGTTGTGGAAGGTTACAAGGCCTGGAAGCCGATGCCCTACGATGCGCCTTCCCAGGCTATCCTCGCCGCTCTCTACGCCACGGACATCAAAGGTGATCTGCTGAAGCTTTCTGAACCCGGCCAAATCGAGGTTCTGGAAGATGGCCGCACGAAGTTCACACCCTCAGCTTCGGGCAGGCACCGCTATCTTTTGGCTGGCTCGGATTCTGACTGGAAGGCGAAGGTTGTGAAAGCCTTTACCACTCTGGCCAGCGCCAGGCCTGCGGCACCGATGGGGCGTGGACCTCGTCCGCAGCAACAACAGCTGCAGGCGCCGCAGCAGCCCGCAAAACCGCCTCAGCCATAGTTTGAATCGCTTCAAGGCGACAGTTTCAATTATTTAGCTGCAAGCGCTTTCTAAATCCTTGACTTCCCCCGATACCACTGATAGCATCCAGCGTATTCGGGTTCAGTATCGCGCTGTGTGCAACGCGAATTGCGTCTGCGATGGTTCGGAAGGTTGCCTGTGTTGAGAAAAAGCTTCGTCACCCCATTAGCCCCTACCGTGGCCAGCTCTGGATAGCTGACGCACCCGGCCGTTCACGCGGCATTCGGGTTTTATGCATTTCGCTGCGCAGTTCGACCCACAACAATAAAGAAAATTCAGGAGAGAAACACATGCTGGTCGCCAGGTTGCGTTTGAGCGTCTGTCTTATCTTGTCGGCAATGTTTGCGATGGCGCAGACTGATCGGGGGACGATCACCGGAACAGTTCTCGACCCGGCGAGCGCGGTAGTACCGAACGCCCCCGTGGTTGCTACCAACACGGAAACCGGTTCGCTGTATCAAACGGTGACGACCGCCACGGGAAATTTCACGGTTCTGTCGCTGCCCGCCGGTCTTTATACGGTGACTGTCGAGTCGCCGGGGTTCCGTAAATATATCGGCCAGAACGTCCGGGTCGCGGTGGCTCAGGTGACGCGCCTTGACGTGAAACTGGAAGTCGGTGCGACGACCGAGTCCATCACTGTTGAGGGTACGGCGCCGCAGCTCAAATCGGAGAGCGTGGAACAGAGCGTCAATGTAACCGGCGACCGCATCAACGCACTGCCATTGAACTTCGGCGGTGGCGGCGGCAATATCGGTGGACTTCGTGCGCCGCTTACGTTCATGACACTGTCGCCGGGCGTCTCTGGCAACGGTACTGCCGGGCGTGTAAACGGGCAGGCAGCCAACACCTTCCGCGTCTTCGTAGACGGGCAGGACACAACGAACAATAACGATACGTCATCGACGGCGGGTCAGCCCTCAGTCGAAATGATTGAAGAGTTCTCCCTGCAGACCAGCAACTTCTCGGCTGAGTTTGGCCAGGTTGCCGGCGGCATGTTCACATTCGCGACGCGCAGCGGCACTAACAATCTGCACGGAACCCTTTACGAGTACTTCAACAACGAAGCCCTGGATGCACGAAAGCCGTTCGTCAATACCAAGCCGATCAGTCGCAAACATGACTTCGGCTTCTCGCTGAGCGGGCCGGTCTGGATTCCCAGGGTTTACAACGGCCGCAACAGGACCTTCTTCTTTGTCAACTGGGAGGAGTTCCGCAACGACATCTCTGCTTTGGGCGCACTGAATACTGTGCCGACAGACGCTTACCGTAACGGCGATTTCAGCGGCGCATTAACCGGTCGCGTCCTCACCGGCACTGACCCTCTTGGCCGGCAGATGTTTGAGAACGTAATCTACGATCCGAAGTCGAATCAGACTGTCAACGGCCGCGTGGTTCGGAATCCATTCCCCGGCAACGTGATTCCGCAGTCGCAGATCGATCCGGTAGCGCTAAAAATTCAGGCACTGATTCCGCGGGCGCAGTTCGCAGGCAACATCAATAACTGGAGTCAGGCACCGAAGTACAACAAGATCTCCGCGACACCCGCGATTAAAATCGATCACAGCATCAACGCGTCGCACAAGATTTCCTTCTACCTGAATAAGAACTGGAACCACACGGTGCAGAACGGACAGGACGGTCTGCCGCTTCCGCTGACCGCTTATCGCGATCAGCGAACCTATACCTATACAACCCGCTTAAATTACGACGCAACACTGTCGCCGACCCTGATTCTGCACGCGGGCGCAGGCTTCCTCCGCTTCCTGAACCCGGATAGCTCACCCGCGCAGGTGCTGGAGTACGACTCAGCCGGACTGCTTGGCTTCAAGGGCAGTGCAGTGGGCGGCGGCTTCCCCCGCATCGCTGGTCTCACATCCAACCAGGGAGGCATGTTCGGCATGGGACCAACGAATGCCAACTACTATTGGTATGGAAAGCTCACGGCTCCGCTCAGCCTTACGTGGGTGAAGGGCAATCACACTTATAAGGTCGGCGGCGAATATCGCCTCGAAAGCTACACCGATCGGAATACGCGCGGCGCGAGCGGCGTCCTCAACTTCACGGCCAACGAATCGGGTCTGCCTTCCACACAGGGGCAGAATCTGGGCGGCGGCAGCGTCGGCTTCCCGTACGCCAGCTTCCTGCTGGGTGCGGTGAACAATGGCACAGTGAACGCTCCGCAGGATCCGCAGTGGCGTAACTCACGCTGGGGTCTGTTCATTCAGGACACCTGGAAGTTCACTCGTAAAATTACGTTCGACTACGGCATGCGCTGGGATTTGATGGATCAGGGGCATGAAATCTGGAACCGCAACAGCATGTTCGGTCCTTCGATCAAGAATCCTTCTGCTGGCGGACTGCTGGGAGGAATGGTCTACGAGGGTAACGGTCCGGGACGTTGCAACTGCAAATTCATTCCGCGTTACCCGTACGCCATCGGACCTCGTCTGGGCGTGGCGTGGCAGGCAACACCGAAGACCGTGATCAGGGGCGGGTGGGGCGTCGTTTACGCCAACCTTGCTACTTACCAGTACTTCACCAACTCGGCGATCCTCGGTGTAGGTATCGACCAGCTCGCATTCCAGAACCCGAACTTCGGCGAACCAGCCATCGTGCTTCAGCAGGGTCTGGTCTACAACAAGGCCGACCTCACCAAAGTAACCCTCGACCCTGGCGGTCGTCCCACCCCCGGAACGGTGACATCGCCGAACTACTACCTGGACCCCAACGCCGGCAGGCCCGGACGCATCCACCAGTGGAACATCAGTCTGCAGCGCGAACTGATGAAGAACCTGGTGGTGGAAGCGGCTTACGTCGGCAACCGTGGCGCATGGCTGACGGGAGCCAACGGCCTTTCGAATATGAATGCGCTCTCGGACGCCCGCCTGGCCCAGTTCGGCCTCAGCCGTACGAACCCGGCAGACATTCTGTTGCTGACCTCGACCATCAATTCACCGCTCGCCGTGAGCCGCGGGTTCAAGGCACCGTATGCCGGTTTCCCTTCAGGCCAGACGGTCGCGCAGAGCCTGCGCCCTTACCCGCAGTTCAGCAGTGCCCTGACTCCCACCTGGGCACCGCTCGGCAACAACTGGTATGACTCGCTGCAGGCCAAGGTCACGAAGCGTTACTCACATGGCTTCGACCTGACTAGTTCGTTCACGTGGTCTAAAGAGCAGGCTACGGGGCAGGCCATAAATGACGCGTTCAACCGTCCCAACCAGAAGTCGCTGGTCAGCACGTCTCAGCCGCTGATGCTTGTGACTGCGTTTAACTACGAGACGCCGAAAGTGACTCCGAACAAGATCGTCCGGCAGGTGCTGGGCGGCTGGACGCTGGGCGGAGTATTCCGGTACACGAGCGGCCTTCCGATCGCAGTCCCCGGATCGCAGGCCAACCTGAATGCCGTCGCCTTCCAGAACACCCGGATGAATCGCGTACAGGGAGAGCCTTTGTTCCTGAAGGACCTGAACTGCCATTGCATCGATCCCAATAAGGACTTCGTTCTGAACCCGAAGGCGTGGACCGATGTGCCGCAGGGTCAGTGGGGTGTTTCGGCGCCCTTCTACAACGACTTTCGATACGCGAGACAGCCGAGCGAGCAGATCAGCCTCGGACGTACGTTCCGGGTTCGCGAGAAGTACAGCCTGGTAATGCGCGCGGAGTTCTTCAACATGTTCAACCGCACCGTGATGCCGACTCCATCGGCAACGAACCCGGCACAGACACAGACGCGGAATGCCGCTGGCGTGCCTACTGCCGGCTACGGTCGTATCGATGCCACCACTGTCAGCGGCCAGCGCAACGGCCAGATTGTGGCTCGCTTCGAGTTCTAGAAGTGGACATTGCAGCTTGCAGGCCTCACCACGTTGGTCGGGCTTCTTGAGGGCACCTGGAGGGCGATGACGTCGACTGCGACGTTATCGCCTTCCTGCCTCCGGGTTACGCAGCAAACACCCGATTCGAAAACAGTTCACAACGGCTCCATGTATTCCAGTTCCGTCACCATGGGCGACTTCGAGCGTTTCATTGCGAAGGACGTTGTCGCGTATCTGGTCCTGATCCTGAGGGGGGACTCGATAACACAGCACTCCCGGATGCAAGCCATGCCGGATTGCCCACTCCCGGATCGTAGCGAGTTCGTGTCATCCTCATGGGGAGAAGATATGAACCGCAAACTCGCTGCCTCCGTTCCGCTGCTGGTCGTCTGGCTCACTCTGGGTACGGTCGCCTGTGCACAG
>CANIHR010000127.1 GCA_947467185.1 Bryobacterales bacterium | reverse complement strand
CTGGTGGGGGCGGAACGCTGCGCGCTGGCCGGGGTGCTGCCAAGTATCCTGAACGGTCGCGGGGAGGATCACGGGACGACCGAGGCCGAGGTGGCTGCGGAGTGCGTGGTTCGGGCGATTGGTGAGGTGCGTCGGCGGGAGGGTTTGGAGGGGTGTCCTCTGATTGTGCTGGGCGCGCGGGGGCTGGTGGGGAGCCGGGTGATGGCACGGTTGGCGGAGTCTGGCGTGCACGCAGTGGACCGACTGGGTGAGGGCGCGACGGAACTGCCGGAAGTGTTGCGAGGGCAACGTGCGGTGCTGGTCAATCTGACGTGGTCCGGCGTGCTGGAAACGTACATCTCCCAGATGTGGCCGGGGCTGGTGGTGCTGAACGAAGTGTATCCGCCGCCGGGGTTGATGGCGCTGCGGGCAATCGGGGCGCAGGGCGTGACGGTTTATCACCTGGCGGGCGTGAAGGGCTTCGCATTTCCTCCGTTCCCGGGGGATTACTCAGGAGGCTTGCCCTGTTGTGCAGCGAGTGGGAACGGTGCAATGGAGATTGTTGTAGTGAAGGTCGGGAGTTAGGGTCTGGACCGGTGACGGCAGGGGCGCGCGGCCCGAGGCTGGCCGATTTCGCGGACGGCTTCGGTGGCGGTGCGGGGGCGATGGTTCGGGTTGCGGTTCAGGGCGGCCTTGACGGCATCGGCGTAGCCGGTGGGGAGGTCTCCGGTTAAGCCGGGGACATCCTCGGTAGCGCGGCGGATGGCGGCGGGGAGGATCTCCTCTTTTGGCCAGGGACGGGTGCCGGTGGCCATTTCGTAGAGGATGGCTCCGAGGGCGAAGATATCGTCGGCCGGGGCGGTGGGCAGACCGCGAAATTGCTCGGGTGACATGTAGTCGGGCGAGGCGGCGGTACCGCAGTTGCCGAGGTCGACGATGACGGGGGTGAGGTCGGCGCGGAGCAGGATGTTGCCGGGCTTCAGGTCTCCGTGGACGAGGCCTGCGGCGTGGATCGCGTCGAGACCGGCGGCGAGGGCATGCGCGATCCTGGTGAGATCAGCCGACGCAAGAGGGCCACGCGCGAGGCGGGCGGCGAGGGTCTCGCCTTCGATGTACTCCATAACGAGAACCTGCACAGCTCGGCGGTTGCGGGGTTCCAGCGTGAAGAGTTCATCGACCCGACGAATGTTGGGTTGCTGGACGCGGGAGGCAGCGGCGTATTCGGCGCGAAGAGGGCAGGTTCCGGCGGCGACTTCGGCTCCAGGGTACGCGACCTTGAGAGCGACAGGGCGACCGGTTTCGTCGTCGGCCTGATAGACGGTGCCGGTGCCGCCGTGACCGAGTTCACGAATGATGCGGAAGCGGCCTCCGAGGGTGGCGCCAGGGGTGAGGGGATCGTCGTCCATGCTGGTGGGGTTTTGGTGGAGCGGAGTGGTCAGGTCGAGACTCCAGAGAGCCTCGACCTCCTGACGGAGCTGGTGGTCCGCGCCACAGAGGGCGAGGGCCCAGGCGAGGTTCCGGGCAGAAATATCGATGATCGATTGGGCGGCCTGACGGAGGTCCATGGCGTGGTCCTTAGCCGATGAGCCGGAGGAGATGGCCGCGGGCGACAATCCACTTGCGGCGGGTCTGGCGGACGGAGAGGCCGATGGCGAGAGCGGTCTCTGCTTCATCGAAGCCGGCGAAGAAGCGGAGTTCGACAAGGCGGGCCAGGTCGGGGCGGACCTTTTCGAGTTGTTCCATGGCGCGGGCGACGAGGATGACGCTGGCGGGGTCGTGATGGAGGCCGTGGATTTCAGCGTCGAGTTCGATGCGGGTGCAGGCGCCGCCATGACGGACGGCGGCTTTACTGCGGGCCCAGTCGGTGAGCCAGTTGCGCATGACGCGCCCGGCAAGGTAGGTGAAGTGGGTGGCGTCGATGACCTGCGGGCCGGCGGTACGGGCGAGGGCGAGGTAGGCCTCGTGGACGAGCAGGGTGGGGGTTAAGGAGTGACCGCGACGTTCGCGATGCAGGTAGAAGAGAGCCTGAGCGCGGAGATTGCGGTAGAGGGTTTCAAAGAGCTGATCGTGATTCCGCGACGGGGGCGTGGCGGGCGACGGGAACGGGATTGTGAGAGCGGGTGATGCCATGGGGTCTCCTCCAACTCCCCGTTTTGGTGGGGAGTTGGATATGGAGACTGGAGTATTACCGAAAGTCCTTCAGAAATATTTGAAATATTTGAAATCGGTCAGGAACAGGTGGGGCAGTCTTCGACGATGGGGCCGCAGTTGCCGGAGCCTTTGCCATCGGCAAAGAGTGAAGCAAGGTACACCGTGTCGTTCAGAAGACCTTCCACCTGTTCGCGAGTTCGATAGGTGCCGTCGGGATTCAGAATCTGGCCCCACGGAGCATTAACCTCCAGCCAATCCAAGCCCGTGGCGAGATCAGGTGCGCTGAAGATGGGCGGATCGACCGAGGTCCATTCGATATTGGAGGCCACGCCCAGAAGTGCCGCGGCGCTGGTGAAGGCATGTCGTGCGTGAGCACTCGATTCCGGCCATGTGCCGCTTGCAACCAGGTGAATCGCCCGATCGCCATTCGGGAGAAGGTCACCCTCATACGTGACACCGCCTTTCGAGATCAAGAACGGAGCCGTGGCACCCAGTGGATCGAAAACCAGAACGGCGATGACAGCAGGACTGGCGGGGATATGACCTGTAAACTGTTTGCCCTCCGCGAGGATACTGACCGTGTCGGTACTCTCGCTGAGGCCGGCGAACATGCTGGAGGGTCGGGGCATGGTGACATGCATCCCGTATGGGCGGGTCGTCTCCAATCGGGGCGCACCCACATTAAGGAACAATTCCCGCTGACCAGCAGGATCTTTGCCCCCGTCCATCGCCCCCTTCAAGTCCAGTTCGATTCCGCGGACATTCTGCGACTGTCCGATCGTCGACCAGTTCGAGATTCGATAGTCGTGGTCAGCGATATCCGGAGCCACGACGTGGACCCTGTTCTCGCTCCTGTTGTAGTAGAGGGCGAATTCGACCCGCAGTATCACGTAAAGTTTTTGCATTACTTCGCTCCATTCCAAAATCTGGGTTCAACTACATCGCGCCGAAGAGCGCGAAGCCCGCCCAGTAGTAGGGGTGGGACCAGCGAGCTTCGTGCGAAACTTTTTGGGCTGCGGCGGCGAGGGCCGCTGGTGGCGACAGGCCGGATTTCCGGCTCGCGTAGAAGTTCTCCATCAGGGCTCGGGTAGAAGCGGAATCTACGCTCCAGCGACTGGCCACAACCTGGCGGGCGCCCGCGCTTAAAAAAGCGTTCACGAGGCTTTCGTTATCGACTCTCCCACGCTGCGCTCCCGAGGCCGTCAGACAGGCTGAAAGCACGGCCAACTGGCAGCGGGACCAGTCCTGCGCCGCGATCTCCCGGGCGGAGAGATAACGGGGCGTACCGTCCGGAGCCGGTGGCAGGACCAGGGCTCCATTACCCCCATTCGCCCAGCCGTGGCCCGTGAAGTGAAACGCCTGCAGGTTGTGGGCACGGGTTGCGATCTCAGACGCCGACGCGTTGGCCAGCAGAGCGGCACCCGGCAGACGTGCCAGGATCGTCTCGGCTTCCCGGCGGGCGTCGGGGAGGGCCGGCAGGGAACCGCCGCCTGGGATCCGCCCTTCCGGTGCCGCAACGATCAGGCTGGTGGCGGAACCCACCGAAGTGGCAGGACGGGGACTCGGGCCATAATTATGGAGAAGAACGAAGCGCTCCCCAAGCCAGGTTTGAGACGTATCGCGAAGGGCTACCCAGGGCAGGCCAGTCAGCCCGGAGGTGGGCGAAATGGAGATGGTCTCCGATGTGCGCCCGGCAAGTTCGGGAGCGAGGAGCCAGCGATAGAGTCGTGCGCCCAGATCATTGAGGGCCTGAGGCTCCGAATCAGGAGCGCCGCAGAGGGCGATGAAGCGCTCGGCAGTACGGTGAATTTCGGTGGCAAGGACGTCAACCTTACGAACGGTGACCCCTGCCGGGCCTTCCGTGAAGACAAAGAGCCCTCGGGGGAGGTCGGCGAACGTGATCGAGAGGCTAGTCCGACCGGGACGGGGCCGATAGGTCATCCAGGTCTGGAGAGCTCTGCCTTTGTTGGAATCTGAGTCCAACTGAAGCTGGGTCAGGTTTCGGTACGAGGGGGCCGCGAGTTCGGCGACAGGGATACGATCTACCCACGAGAGCCCCGCCGCAAGCTCGCGATCCAGGTCCACGGCGGCCTGGAACGCGGACTGCGCGCCGGGGCGATCGCCGGAACGGAGAAGGGAGAGACCGGAAGTCTGGTGCAGGCGGATGCGATAGCGGACGTCACGGGTGGCAGCGGATTGCAGAAGCCGGGAGAGTTGCGCGGAGCGACCGCCATCGGGAGGGGCTTCGGCCTGGGCTTCCACGAGAGCCACCTGCGTATCCCACCAGAGGTTGGAGCGGACGCCTTCCGGGGAGGCGGAGTCGGCGGCGAGCAGTTTCCCCGCGAGGTTCAGGGTTTCGATGGCTTCAGAGCGCTGCCCGAGAGAGAGAAGCAGCGCGGCGCCGGTGCCATAGTTGGTCGCCTGCATGTCGAAATGGCCGGCGAGCCCGGCGTGACGGGCGGCACCGCGGATCAGGAGAAGGGCGGACTCTTTCCACCCGGCGGCGGCTGCTGCATCGGAGAGGTAGACGAGAAAACCCTGGAGGCGGAGATGATTGGCCTGACTATGCCAGTAGTCGCGCATTTGGCGGGGTGCCCGGTCCCAGACCGGCATATAGTTCCCCAGGCCGGAATCGATGGAGGCGAGGAAAACGGCGGAGCGAAGGGCGAGCGGCCAAAGGAGATGGGCAGAGGTGGATTCAAAGGCAGAATTCCCCTCGGCGCGTGCCTGATCCCCTTCCCCCGCACCCTCCAGACAGGCAAGGTGTTCGAGATGCGCGACGGCGTTGAGCCAGCGATATTTTTCGGGGGCCAGACGAAGGGGACGGTCGAGTTCCTCCCGGCATTCGCTGAGACGAGAGGCGCGGCGAAAGGCGTAGGCAGCCTGAATATGGGCCAGTGCGGCAGCGGCGGAAAGCCCCGCAGCGGAGAGATCTCGTGCGACCGGGGGCGCGGTGCGAAGCGGAGATTCCACGTCGTGGCCCGCATTCCCCGTCATCACGGACGCGAGGCGCAGAAGGCCGTCATTCCGGTCCTGATTCAGATTGTCGAGCGTTTCCCGCAGGGAGACCTCGCCCCGCGCGGCAAAGCCCTGCGCAACGATGTGCGCAGCCTGGGTGGCCGGACCGTTGCGGCGCTCCTTTAGCTCGGTCTGCATTGCGGGTAACCAGTCCATCCAAAACGTTTCAAAATAGGGAAGCGGATCCAGTTCCCGATTGAGGTCATAGGCGACAAGAAATTTTTCTGGATCGCTGACGACGTCGGCGTCCGCCTTCTTCTTGTCCTCGATCACTATGAGTACCTGATCGAGGTGGCGGCGCGCTTCGGCCTTCCAGCCGGCCGGGGGATCGAGAGCCAGAAACTGGCGCCAGGTGGCCGCCGCTTCTTCCATCAGCGCCAGTTCTTCCTGAACAAGGGCGAGATTGAAGAGGGTCCGCTGGTGTTTCGGATCGCGGCGCAGGATCTGGAGGAGGTCGTCCATGGCCTGACCATAGTCGCTGGTACGGCGCTCCTGCTGACCCCGGGCGGCGAGGGCGACGGCCAGGTCGGCCAGGATCTCAAGGTCGTCGGGGAGGGCCTGATGCGCGTCGTTCAGCAGTTGTATCGCGGCTTCATAGTTGCGCTCCAGGAGAGCGCCGCGCGCCGAGAGAGCCTGGGTGGCAGGGTCGGTGGGATTGGCCTGAAGTTGGCGGCGGAGGATGGGGAGGGCTTCCAGGAGCGGGAGCGCCGCGGTGGAATTTCCGCCCCGCTGGATTCGAGGTAGAGAGTAGCCTGCATCGGGGAGACGAAATTCGAAGGGGCGGGCTTCGGTGTAGGCCTTCGCGAGGAGGTCAGCGGGGTCGGGGTGGGTGAAACGCCAGACTCCCCAGGTGGAGAGAGTCAGCAATAGCGCGGCGGCCAGTGCGAACCAGACGCGGTGGATGGGCTTAGGGAACGGGATGGGGACCGGGAGAGGCGGCGGGACGGGATCGGCGGCAGCGAGAATCTCGGCGCACCGGCGGCACCGCGCGAGGTGGGCGAGGATTTCCGCGTTTGGGAGGCCTGCACCGTAGTTGGCGAGCGCCTCCGGGGTGGGGTGGTCGGCGGGGTCTGGGCCGCTGTTGCGCAGAGGGGCGAAGAGATCGCTGGCAGCGCGAAGTTCGGACATTTCAGCCGTGCATTCCGGGCAGGCGGCGAGATGCGCCAGTATTTGCGGATCGGACGGGTTTCCGCTTGCCGCCGAGAGCAGTTCGCCGGGCGACAGATGGGGTTTATTCAAAGCTCACCTGCTTTCTGTAGAGGGCGATCATCGGGAAAGTCCTTCAGAACGGCGCGGAATTTTCTTCATGCAGAGCGCAACGGCTTTGAGCAGGCGGGTGAGGACGGTTTCGACGCCATCCTTTTTGAGGCCGAGGCCGGGGAGCGCGGCAATTTGGTCGGGCGTATAGCCCTGGCGGTTCTTCAGCCAAAAAATGATACGGTCGCGCTCTTTTTCAGATTCCAGACATTTTTCGATGGCCGCGACGAGGAGGGGGAGCGACGGATCGTCGACGGGCGCGGCCGGATTCAGGTCGTCGAGGGACTCTTTGGGCGTGTTGCGTTCTTTTTCGAGCCAGGTGTAGACGGAATTTGTAGTGATGGTGCGGAGATAAGCACGGAGAGAGACGGCGTTCTGGCCGCGAAATTCGCGGAGGCTTTTGAAATCGGCCGTGAAAAGGGATAGAAACACGTCCTGGGTGCGATCCTCAACATTTTCGCTGCTGTGGCGGCCGGCGGAAAGCAGGACGCGAGCCGCAGCGGAGCGGATATCGCCCCCGGCGACGCGCGCGAACTCATTCCACGACGTGTGAGGACCACGTCGGAGACACGCAAGCAGAATCTCGTAGATATCCACTGTCAGACCAGGAATTACTGAGTATATGCGAGGTCAGCGACTTGTTTGTATATTTTCGGAGATTTGAATTGTAAAGAGTTCTTTTTTTCGAAACCCGACCTTACTCTGGCTGCGGGTCGGTGGCCATCACGACTGTTGGATGGTACATGTGGGGCAGAACGGCTTCTCCGATGGCGACCAGGTCTCCGTCCGGGCTCAGGGCTCGGATGAATTCGGAGCCGGGGTTTTGGCGAAACGGGGAGACGTGGAAGTCGCGGCCCTGCCGAATCATCCGTACGGTTGCTTCGTCGACCATGACTGAGGGCATAGTCGGGGGGAGGGTGTTGAGGGGCAGGACGGCTTCGGCGAGACGCCCTTCATCCTTCAGGGCCTGCAGCGCTTCGAGGGTCCAGGCCTGCTCAATCGTGAAAGCCCCGGAGGTGGTGCGGGTAAGTTCTTCGATGTGTGCTCCGCAGCCGAGGGCAATGCCCCATTCATGAGCGATAGACCGGATATAAGTCCCGGTGGTGCAGCGGACGTGGATGCGGGCGCGGTCATGGTCGAAGCCCTGGAGTTCCAGTTCTTCGATGGTGATGCGGACCGGTGCCAGGTCAACCGGCTTGTTTTCGCGGGCGAGTTTGTAGGCAGGGACGCCACCGATCTTCTTTGCGGAAACGGGGGGCGGGACCTGGTCGATGGTGCCGCGCATCGGGGCAAGGTGCTGTTCGAGGAGTTCCGGGGTGAGGCGAAGGGCACCTTCAGGACCAAGCGGTGTGACCGGCCCAGGTTCTCCGGCGCGGTCGTAGCTGCTGGTGGCGAAACCGAAGCGGACCACGGCATCGTAGGTCTTGGCCGAGTTTTCCAGGAACCGTGCAAGCCGGGTCGCCTGGCCGATCATGATGGGCAGAACGCCGGTCGCGATGGGGTCGAGAGTTCCAAGGTGGCCGACGCGTTTGGTGCCGGCGATGCCGCGCATGCGCGCGACAACGTCGTGGGAGGTCCAGGTGGCGGGTTTATTGACGACAATGACGCCATCTGGTGCGGCCTGCACCATTTTGGTTCGGGATTTAGAGTGATTCACTTTTGTTGTTCGAGGAGTTCCAGAGAGCGAAGGAGGACAGTCCCAACGATTTCGAAACTGCGGGCACTGAGTTTGTCCATCGTGTCCTTCGCGGTGTGCCAGAAGGTGCTTTGGGAGCTGAAATTGATGAGATCGACGGCGCGGACGCCCGCCAGCAGGAAAGGCATATGGTCGTCGGCAACCGGGCCACCCTGGCGGGGGAACCCGGAGGAGAAGCCGAGAGAGTCGGCGGCACCCCAGACCAGATTGCGGACGGAAGAGGCGGAGTTTTCTTCCCAAACGAGGCGGAAGTTCTTATCGCCGATCATATCGACGTTGAGGAGAGCTTTGAGCTTCGCATTGGTGCCATCGCTCTGCCATTTTGCGGCCAGGTGGCGACTGCCGTAGAGAGAGTCGGAATCAGTCCAGTCGCGGACGGCTTCTTCGCCATCGAAAAAGACGATGATGACGTCATCGACACGGGGGCGGCCCTGCAGGGTGGCGGCGAATTCGAGGAGAAAGCCAGTGGAGGAACCGCCGTCGTTCGCGCCCACGAAGCCGGGCATCTTTTTCGTGTCGTAATGGCCGGTGACGGCGATGGCTTTGCCGGATTTACCGGGGAAGCGGCAGATGATGTTTTCGTAGGCGACGGGGCCGTCGGGGGTGGGGGCGGTAAATGCGTCGACGGAAAGAGTGCAGCCGCGGGTGGCGAGGGTTTGCTTGATCCACGCGCGCTGGCGGGCCATGGCGGGGGAACCGGAGTGGCGAGGGCCGAAAGCGACGGCCTTGCCGGTGGCGGCCAGAGCATCGGCTCCGGAGAAGTTCTTGCCGGCGGCGAGACTGAGCGTCGCGGTTAGCAGCGAGACGGCCAGGAGTCGTGGAGTGAGCATCAAATTAACAGTTTACCTTCAAGCGTCGATTACTAACCCTAAACCGTCCTGAAACAACAACTTGGGTCATCCATGTTGTAGAATTACTCAAAAGGAGCTTGTACAAGTGGTTTTACGCGGAGTGGGTTCCACCCTTCGCGAGGAAAGGCTGCGCCGACAGTTCTCCCTGGAGCACGTTTCGGACGTGACTCGGATTTCGGCCCGCTACCTCGAGGCTATCGAAAATGACCGCCCGGAAGATTTACCCGGGACTGTCTTTACGCGCGGCTTCGTACGCCAGTACGCTCGTTTTCTCGAACTTCCCGACGAAGACCTGCTCTCGCATCTGCCCAAGGTAGACGTGGAGAATGCAGCTTTGCCGGTGCCGCCTCCCAAAGTAAAAAGGCCTTTGTGGAACCCGCGCTGGAATCTTCCGGCGATGGCGATGGGGGTGGTGGGGAGCCTGGTTGTGGCCGGGGCCGGCGCGTGGTTTTACTTCGATTTAACTCCTGTGGCTGTGGCGGCAGCGAAAGCGGCCATTGCGGCGGCATCGACGGCGCGCAGCGAACAGGTACGAAATCAGCAGCAAGTGGCTACGGTAAAAGCGGCACCTCCGGCGATTACACACCCGGAACCGTTAGCGGAGGCACCCGCAACCACAGAACAGATTCCCCAGCCGGTAACGGAACAGCCCACGGTCGATCCAGTTGCTGTCCGGACGGTGGCAACAGAAGCAACAGCCGCACCGGGTACTGTGCAAGTGTTGCTCCGTGCGAATGCCGATGCCTGGGTTCAGGTGGTGGCGGACGGGAAAGCGGCCTTCACCGGCATGCTGCACCGAAATGACTCGCGTGAAGTCTCGGGCAATCAACTGGTCAAGGTGATGACGGGGAATGCCGGCGGGCTGGAAATCTCGCTGAACGGGCGAGTCCTGGATCCACTGGGGCCCTCAGGACAGGTCCGAACGGTCAGGCTGACGGCGGAAGGTCCGATGCCGGACCTGAAAACTCCTGTGCGCGCAACCGATCCGCTCTAAGGCGACGGCGTTCAGCGGCGGCGGCCCGGTTGGCAATCAGACGTTCGCGCTGGCGCTGGCGTTCGGCATCCAGAAGCTCCACACGGCGGCGGTGTTTGGTGCTGTCATCAATCACGCGCCAGAACTTGCCGAAGTACGTAATAGCGGAAACCACTGAAAAGAAAACCACTACGTAGAGCGAGATCGTGGCCCACCGGGTCATATCCGGGTGGCGGATGCTGAGCAGCAGGAACGAGATGGCGACAACCTGGAAGAAGGTCTTGGTCTTGCCGAGTTCGTTGGCCTGGATCGTGTAACCTTCGGCGGCGGCGATGCTGCGGAGCCCGGAGACGGCAAACTCGCGACCGACGAGCAGGACCACCAGCCAGCTGCGGATAGTGCCCAACTGAACCAGAGAGATGAGTGCGGCGGAGACGAGAAGCTTGTCGGCGATCGGGTCGAGCAGGGTGCCGATGGTGGTGACCTGCTTCCAGCGGCGGGCCAGATAACCGTCCAGGAGGTCAGTAGCGGCAGCGAGCCAGAAGATGATCAGGGCGACGACGTCGTTGGTAATGACGGCGCCCTGCCAGTGCAGGACGGTCTTCTCCTGCAGCAACGCTGCAACGAGGAGCGGCACGAAGAAGATCCGGGCTATGGTCAGGCCATTTGGCAGATTCATTCAGGTCGGCCAGTTGTGGAAATCATAGCAGATCTTTTGCACTTGACAAGCTTTTTTCTCCAGATGTTGAAACGTGTAGCGTGGTTATGCTAAGTCGTTCACTTCATATAGCTTAGCCAGAATGCTGCATCTGAGGTCAAACCGTTAAAAGCTACTGAAACAAGGGAGGTTGCGGGAACGCGCCACCCAGTTTCACACAGAATTTTCCACAGGGCTGAGGGAATGTTCGCGGACCAGGTAACGCTTAAGCCGCTGCTGGAGAGAGGCAGGGGCATCGACCTCGATTTCACAGATATTACCCTGATAATCCTCGTGCCGAATGCGGCCATGGGAGTGGAGCATGGCGATGGAAGCGCCGTCCTTCATAGGGATTCGGAAGGTGACGGTTTCGACCAGGTCAAACTGCAACACTTCATCCAGTTTGGCAAGAAGATCGGGAACGCCCTCACCGGTCCGGCCACTGACCAGGACGACGGGGGTGTTGCCGCTGCGGGAGGTGCCTTCGAGGAGGCGGGCACCGAGGACGTCGGCGGGCAGTCGATCGCCTTCGAGGTTATCGCACTTGTTCAGGACCAGGATCTGCGGGGTTTCGGCGGCTTCGATTTCGGCAAGGACGCGGAGAACTTCGGTAACCTGGGTGGCGGCCTGGTCGGAGGAGACGTCAACCACATGGAGAATCAGGTGAGCGTCGGCGACTTCTTCCAGGGTGGCACGGAAGGCCTGCACGAGGGTGGTGGGCAGGTTGCGGATGAAACCGACGGTGTCGGAAAGAAGAATGCGGCGGCGCGAAGGGAGGGTGAGGGCGCGGACGGTTGGGTCGAGCGTGGCGAACATGCGGGCGTCGGCCATCACACCGGCGGAGGTGATCCGGTTGAAGAGGGTCGATTTGCCCGCGTTGGTATAGCCTGCGAGGGAAACGGTGGGGATCGGAACAGCAATGCGGCTCTGGCGGTGGAGCAAGCGGCCGGAGCGGACGTTTTCGAGGTGGCTTTCGAGCTTCCTGATGCGGACGGCAATGCGGCGGCGGTCGGTTTCGAGCTTGGTTTCGCCGGGACCGCGGGTACCGATACCACCACCCTGACGGGTAAGGGACAGGCCCTGGCCAGCCAGACGCGGCAGGATGTACTTCAGTTGAGCGAGTTCCACCTGGAGGCGGCCTTCAGCGGTGCGGGCACGGCCGGCAAAGATATCGAGGATGAGCTGGGTGCGATCAATGACGCGGACGCCGATGGTCCGTTCGAGATTTCGCTGCTGGGTGGGGGTCAGGTCGTTGTCGATGATGACGACATCGGCCTGAGCGGCTTCGGCGTTTTCTTTGAGTTCGTTGACCTTGCCTTCGCCAAGGAGGGTAGCGGAATCGGCCAGAGGGCGAACCTGAAAGAACTCGCCGACGATCTCGGCACCGGCGGAGAGGGCGAGTTCTTTGAGTTCACGGAACGACTCGGCAGCACCGGAAGACACTTGTCCACGGCGGCGTTCGAAGCCGGCGAGAATTGCCTTTTCAGCGGTTGGAGCAGTGTCTATTAAGGACGTGAGACTTTATCCTTCGTGAGTGGGGGGATGGCCTGGAGCGTGGCCAGGTGCCGCATGGGTGCCAGGAGCCGGCGGGGGAGGACCGGGCACATGGGAAGCGGCCGAGGGCACATGGGGCGTGTGTACGGGCGCACGGCCCGTCACCACGGTAGAGATGGCATGTTTGAAAATCAGCTGATCCTGATTGTTGGTTTCGAGCACGAGAGAGTACTTGTCAAAGCTCTTGATGCGACCGGAGAGCTTGACACCGCTGAGCAGGTAAATGGCTACCAGACTCTTCTCTTTGCGCGCATTATTAAGGAAGCTGTCCTGGATGTTTTGCGCTTGTTTTTCCATCTTAAGTTTCTACCTGTAGTGCAAAATGGCTGTTCTGCCAAAGCGCCACTGAAACAACTGTGGCGAAAGAGCTAATTGTAACGCAGATGCGACACTCTCCGCAGCCCCAAATGGACGGGCGCTACTGGAATAAATCGCGGAACGCGAGGTCGAAGAACAGGGCGCCACGGCCTTCGAAGGATCGGCGGGCGGGGTTTAGCGCGTAACCGGCGGTCAGGCTGACGGAGTTGACCAAAGTGAGCCGAACACCGCCTCCGATGCCGTGCCGGAGGCCGCCGGCGGTGCCGGGTGACGCGGGGCCGATTCGGGCGAGGTCATAGACGGCGACGGGACTGAGGGAATAGAGGTTGAGGTCGTTGAGGACGGTGTGGATGACACGGAGCAGGGGCTTCGTTTCCCGGTCGGCGCGCTCCTTCGCAGCGGCAGGATTGACGGCATCGAACGGAGTCCTGGTGGCCAGAACCTGCGCCCGCAGCTTTTGATCGAGAGCAGTGAGAGTCGGGTTCTGCAGTGGCGCATTGAGGTCGATAAAGCAGGCCTGGAGTACCTTGGACAGTTCGCCGGTGGCAGACACCATGCTGGTGACGAGGTCGAAGCGCCGGGCTCCTTCTTTTTTCTCGAAGTCCTTCAGCAGAATGCTGATGACCCGGAGGCGGAGGTTGCAGGCTTTGAGCGCCGCTTCCTGTGCGGTGGGAACGGTCAGAGGGGTTATGGCGGCCTGGAGGTCGGCGAGTGTGGCCGGCAGAAGGCGGAGGGCTTCGAAGGCTGCTTTGAAGTGCGGGTCGTGAGTCTCGTATTCGGCTGTGAGCAAGGCGGGCAGGATGCTCAGTTGGGTGTCCACCGCCGATTGGAATGCTGCATCGGAGGTGAGTTCCGTGGGAACCAGGGCACGATGCCAGAGAGGCACAGCGGCGGTGAAATTCAGCGCGAAGAAGCGCTCGGCTCCAACGCCGTTCTCGACGCGATTGAACTGGGCTGCGGGAATACTGCGGAGGACGGGGTTGGCACGAATTTTCCACGAATCGCCAGGGATGAAATCCTGCTGGAGGTTGCCTCCGAAGAAGCGCTGAGCGAGGGGGACGCAGCCCGGGGTCTGGATGCCACCGGCCGTGAAGCGGGACTCGACATCGACGGCGCGATGGTTCCCGGCGGGGATAGACGCGGAGTAGGCAATGTCGCCCAGGTGGCGGCGGTACTGGATGCGGGTTGAGGCTCCGAGAGTGCCGAGGTCGAGACCCCAGGATGCGGCGAAGGCCTGCGCCGCGTTGCGGGCGGTGAGGCCCGCGTACAGTTTGAGACTGCCGAAGGCGGAGTTCGCGATGGTGTTGGCGGCGACGTCGCGACCGGTGTAGCCGGTTTGCTGGTTGCCCCCTTCGACCGAGGAGCCGAAACGGAAGGAAAGCGGGGTTCCGCCCAGTGGCCGGGTGGCGGCGGCGAAGCGAGCCGCCAGACGTCCGGAACTGAGGCTTTGAGCGCCGGCCGGGGTGAGGATGTTGCTGTAGTCGAGTTGCCAGTCCGTGTGAGCGAACAGGCGGGAGGGGCCGCCTTCTCCTGCCATCGCCACCCCGAGGTGGCGACTGCTGGTGGAACCAGCGCCCTCCACGGCTACTGTTTGCAGAGCCGGGTTGCGGACTCTCCAAAGCAGCCTGCCGCCAGCGGTGAGGCCACTGGCTCGGTCATAGTGGAAAGCCGGGACCAGACGGAAGAGGGCGGGAGTATCAAGTCCCACGGCCTGCTGGGGTTCGACGGCCTCGGCGGCGCGGGATTCAAAGCTGGTCTGGAACGAGGGCAGGACCTGGGAGGAGAAGACGGTATAGACGAGGTCAAGCTGGTTGTCGCGGCAATTTTCGAGGCTGTCGACAACAATGTCGACGCGGACAGCGGACGGGACCGGGCTGGGCAGAAACTGTTGCGCGACGATGCGGTCTTTGCCCGCCTTGACCTGGACCAGGTCGAGGGTGGAACCTTTAGCGGGTAACTGGTCGGAGGGCAGGGCTTGAAGCTTGTTGTGGACGAAGCGCAGGAAGCTGAAGGGGTGGCGAACGATGACTTCGCGCAGGATCCAGGTGCCGTCGTAAAACTCCGGGGGCTGGGTGCACGCACCGTCGGCTGCCGGGAGCAGCCGGGCCAGGCAAAGGAGGAGCGGGAGAACGGCGAGACGGGGCATTGTTGCCGGTGCCGTATTAGTCCTGGGCGAGGGTTTCCTCGGCGGCTTCTTTAGCTACGTCGATCAGGGTGGGATCGGTCGCACCAGCGGCGGCCAGGTCGGCCGCAGTACCGAGGGCGTGCGCAGCGGCTTTAGCGCTGAGTTGCTTCGCCTGCTCAAGAGCTGCAGCTTTGGCTTCGTTTTGAGTGGAGACATCGACGGTAAGGTCAATGAGCTTGATGAAGGCAGGGTCGGTCTTCTGCTCCTTCTCGAAGAGCTGGAAGCCGATCTTCCATTTCACGACTGCGTTCGGGAGGGTGTCTTTGGAGAGGGTGAAGATCACCTGGCGAAGGCCGTCTTTGGAGTTGAGTTCCAGGCGAACGGCAATACCGATGATGGAGGTTTTGGAGGGCACGGGAGTGGGCATGGACGCTACCTTACTGGGGTTGACTTTAGCACAGAAGTGGGGCGGGAATGCGGAGCGCCGGAGCGCGGCATAAAGGCGTTTCTATAATTGAAGAT
>CANIHR010000126.1 GCA_947467185.1 Bryobacterales bacterium | reverse complement strand
GTGGAACTGCTGCCGGGCGGGTCCGGGACGCCGACCGTGCAAATGATTGGGGCGGGATCGGCCGAGTTCGGAATTATTCAGGCGGATGAACTTCTGCTGGCCCGAGCGCGGGGCAACGACGTGATGGCTTTGTTTGCGGCGTTCCAGGAGTGCCCGACGGGGATTATGGCGCATGCCTCGCGGAAGCTGGAAACACTGGGTGACCTGATGCAGAGTGGCACGCTCGCAATTGAGAGCGGGTTGCCATTTGCGCGGTTGCTGAAGAAGAAATACGGGTTCGACAAGGTGAAAGTGGTACCGTCACCGGGCGGCGACCTGACGACGTTCCTGAACGACGAGAATTTTGCACAGCAGTGTTTTGTGACGGCGGAACCGCTGCAGGCGAAGCGCAAGGGTGTGGCAGTGAAGGTTTTCCCTGTGTCGGAGATTGGGTATAACCCGTATACGACGGTACTGGCAGTGAGCGGGGATTTGCTGCGGAAGAGTCCGGAGATGGCGAAGAATCTTGTGGCGGCGGTGCGGGAAGGCTGGCGGGCTTATCTGGACAATCCGGCAGCGGCGAATGACAAGATGCATACGCTGAACCCGTCTATGGAACCCGCGAGTTATGCGGAGATTGCGGAGGCGCAGAAGCCTCTGATTGAGACGAATGCGCTGGGGAAGATGACTGCGGAGCGGTGGTCAGCTCTGGCAGCGCAGTTGCTGGAGCTGGGTGATATTCCGAAGGCGCCTGCGGCGGCGGAGTGCTTCCGGGAGTTGTAGAAGACGGGGCTACTTTGTGCCCTTCCCCAGCTTGTCCGCTTCCTTCGTGTGGAGCGCGGCCGCAGCCGGGTCTCCCTTCTGCAGATAGAGTTCCGCCAGGCGCCGGTGGATGACGGCGCGGCTGGGATCGAAGTCGAGAGCCCGAGTGTACTGCTCGATCGCGCGGGCGTACATTTTTTGGGTCGAGTACGCGATGCCACTCTCGACGGCCAGATCCGCCTGCAGTGTCAGGTAATATTCGGACGCGGGGAATTCCCTGCCCGCCGGCAGCGCGGCGCGCAGCGCCTCCAGCGCCTTATCACTGGCGTGCCGTGCGTTGTAAACTCGCGCAAGGTTCAGGTATGCGGCGGGCCGCGTGGGGTCCATGGCGATGGCTTTGCGGCAGAGATCTTCCGCGGGTGCGAACTGCTGCTTCCGGATGTAGAGCGACGCCAGCGCGTTATAGGTCTCCGGCGTGACGAAAGGCGAGTTTATAGCCATTTGGAACTCGTCCATCGCAGCCTGATCCTGTTTCAGGTCCAGATAAGCCAGCGCCAGAAAATAATGTACCGGGGTCATTGTGTCACCCGCCTGGAGCGCCTTGCGGTTCAACTCTACAGAGGCACCGGGATCTCCGAGTTGCCGCCGAACTTCACCCAGCAGGGAAAGGAAATGTGGTAATCCGGGACTTTGCTTCAAACCGAGTTCCAGTTGCGCCTGAGCCTTTTCGCTGAGCCCCTGGTCGAAATAGAGTCGCGCCAGATAGAAGCGCGCCCAAAGAAGTTCGGGATCGAGATCGAGGGCCTGCTGTAATTCCGCTTTGGCATCAGCGACCCTGTCAGTCGACGCCTTCGCAAGATACGCCAGTCCCAGGAGCATGTGAGCCGGCGCGGAGCGCGGATCTGCCGCCAGCACGCTCTTGCACTCGCGGATCGTCTGGTCGGTTTTCCCCTGCTGCAGATGTTGCGCGGCGGCCCCGAGTTGCGCGCCTTGCGAAGCGGCAGAGGGTGTCTGGGCCCAGGCCATGGCCGAAGCAAGGAAGGCAACAACAAGCCGGAGGCTCTTACTGCTTCGCATTGGCATCTTTCTCATCGAGCAGCAGAATCTGGTTGGTGGGAACGTTGTCGAGGACCTGCTTTTTCCCGCCGAGCCATTCAATCTCGACGCGGACCCGGGTTGCCGTGCCCAGCCCGAAATACAAACGCATATCGCTGGTGCTGAGGTAACTTCCGTAGGGATTGACTTCGCGCAACTGGGTCCGGCCACCGCCGGTCACTCTCACCTTCGCACCGATCCCGAAATAATTGCTTTCACGGCCGCGGGCATTGAGCGCGAGCCAATGTTTGCGGTTGCCCCCGTCATTGCGGATCAGGAGAGGGTTCCCACCGGAGTCAGTGGCTACGACATCGAGGTCCCCATCGTTGTCGAAATCCGCCACAGCCAGACCGCGACCCACATGCCGGATGCGCAGAGCCGGACCACTTACCGCCGAGACGTCACGGAAGCGGCCAGCGCCGAGGTTGCGATAAAGCAGGTCTGGCTGACGGTAGGTCAGGCGCTGATCGTAGAGCTCAACGTTGTCAATGACGTGTCCGTTGGTGACCCAGATGTCCGGGAGTCCATCGTTGTCAAAGTCGAAAATTTTGGTACCGAAACCGAGTGTCCTGACGCTGGAGGGTAATCCGGCTTTGACGGTGCCGTCTTCGAAAAGCAGTTTCCCAAGATTGCGGTAGAGCGGATTGTATTGGTCCGAAAACGCCGTGAAGAAGATGTCGGGGGAGCCATCGCCATCGACATCCGCGATTTCAGCACCCATGCCCGCCAGCGCTTTGCCGTTGATGTCAAAACCGACACCGGCACCGTAGGTAATGTCGTCAAAGGTGCCGTCGCCTTTGTTGCGGTAGAGAAAGTTGCGGACACCATCGTTGGCCACAAAGATATCTGGCCAGCCGTCGCCATCAATGTCGCCGATGGCCACGCCCAGGGTCTTGCCCGCAGGATTCGCCACACCGGCTTTGCGGGAGACATCGGCAAACGTACCATCCCGATTGTTGTGATAGAGCACCGACGCCGTCCCGTCGAAGACCTGGGGATTACAGTACATGCGGTAGCCCTGCTTTTGGTATCCGCACTGCGGCACCTTGCGCATGTCGTAATCCACGTAGCGTCCCACAAACAGGTCGAGGAAACCGTCGTGATCGTAGTCCAGCCAGGCGGCGCTGCTGCTCCAGCCTCCACCGCCCACCGCAGCCGTGGCCGTCACGTCGATGAAGGTTCCATCGCCTTTGTTGCGGTAGAGCTGGTTACTGCCATAGCCCGTAATGTAGATATCCAGGAAGCCGTCGTTATCGTAGTCGCCCACGGTCACGCCGGTCGCGAACATGCCGTTCCCTTTGAGACCCGCTTTGGCGGTTACATCTTCGAATTTCCAGTTGCCCAGATTGCGGTAGAGAGCATTGCCGGGCGAAGGTTTGGCGTGGGCCAGGTCGGCTCCGTTGGCGAAGAACAGGTCGGGCAGGCCGTCGTTGTCGAAATCGATCACGCCCACACCGGAGCCAAAGGTTTCGAACATGTGTTTCTCAGCCGAGGCTCCATTTTCGTGGCGGAAGGTAATGCCCGACTTTGCCGCAACTTCCTGGAACTGCACTCCTGGGGACGGAACCCCGGCAGCCGGAATACGAGCGGCGGGACTGGGTTGCGGCCTGCCGGTGGCCTGCTGACTATAGAGAGGCAATGGCGCCGGCAGCAGCAGACAGGTCGCACCGAAGATCAGGAAAGCTTTGCGCAGCAGCGTCATGGCCGGGTTTCTTCATTATGCTACCTGCCGGAAAGCAGGACTTCCACGAAGTCTCCCAATTGCCGGGCGGTGAATTGATTGCCCTCGAAATCAGCTGCCAACCGGCCCTGGCGATCGATTACGAGGGTATGCAGCGAGTGCGTTACGTAGACTTCGTCGGGCCAGAAATTCAGGCCGAAGCGGCGCGAAACGGCCTTCACTTCATCGAGCGGTCCGGTCAGGAAGTGCCACGATTCCGGATCAGCCTTCCACGTCGAGGCATATTTTTCCAGGACTTTGGGTTGGTCATGCACCGGATCGAAGCTGATGCTGAGGAGCACGAGGTCGCGGCCCATGCGGCCGGCGAAGCGCTGGTTGAGCTGGCCGAAGTTGTTGGCGAGCCGGAAGCAGTAATCGGGCAGAGGGCAGCTGGTATAGATGAATGTCACGGCCACCACCTTTCCAGCGAATTGCGACATTGTTACAGTGCGCCCGATCTGGTCGATCAGGGTGAAGTCTGGTACGGGGTCACCTGGTTTTACGGTAGCGTGAGGGGCTTCCAGGAGTTTGAGACGGCGTGCGAGCAGCGGCTCCCGCTCGGTACTTTCGTAGCGATGGATGCGGATGTGTTCCACATACGAGCGCTCCTTCTCCACAACCAGCGTGAAGTCCACCGGGGTACCCGCCTTGAGATCGGCCAGTTCACGATTATCACGAACGGAAAACGACATCGACATCGCATCCATGAAACCGGGAATGGCTCCATGGGAGATGTCGACGCTGCGCCGCGCCGGATCCACTTTCAGAATAATCCCGGTGGCCTGGTAACGTTTAGCGGCAGCCAGACTCACAGCAGCAACGAACAGGAGGAGTATTCTGCTAACCCCGGCCAGGCTATTTGACCTGGCGTCCATTACTTCCCCCCAGCTTTGACCTGGGCCGTTCGATCACGCGGTAGTCACTGGCGGATTGGCGAATTTCGATCGCCTGGTTTTTGGGTACGGACGTGAACTTCTGCGGCTGCGCATCTCCGGGCCACAGAATCTCCAGGCCCAGGATCTCCGCTGACTTACCCAGCCCCAGGTGCTGCTCCAGAGGCGAGGAGCCGAAAGACCCGCCGCTGCCTACCGTCCGATAAACCGCTCGTGTCTCCGTTCCGTTTTTGACCGTCACTTTGACCCTGGCACCGATGGCAGCGCGGTTCGCCTTCCCACCCACCAACCGCACGCTGATCGAGTCATTGCCGTGGCCCGGGTTTTCGAAAAGGCGGAATGTATGGCTGTCGCCGGGAACCCCGCCACCGATCACTTCCAGCAGGTCTTCGTCGCCATCATTGTCGATGTCCGCGAAGGCCACGCCGTGCCCTTTGTGCAGTTCGCCCGTGCCGGAGGAGGTAGTAATGTCCACGAACTGCTTTCCGCCTTTGTTATGCAGGAGCACGTTGGGCAGCAGCGTGGCAAAAGACAGTTCCCCGGTCCCGAAACGGACGTCCGGATATCCGTCGTTATCCACATCTCCGAAATTCGCACCCATGGGCATGAAGACTTTGTTTAGCCCAACTTCTTCGGTAACGTCTTTAAAGGCGCCATTACCGAGATTGCGGTAGAGCTTCATGGTGGCGGAATTGTGGGGCAGCCCCAGGTAGGTACGCACGGTCTCGTCAATGGACATCGCGTAGCTGCTCGCCAGAAGATCCGGCAGGCCGTCGTTGTCGTAGTCGAAGAACCAGGCGGCGAAACCATGGCCGGAGGCCTGCACACCAGCCTGAGGAGCTACGTCGGTAAACGTGTTGTCGTGGTTGTTGTGCAGCAGCGCACTGTCACCACGGTAGTTGGACACGAACAGGTCGGCATAGCCATCGTTGTCATAATCGACAGCCACCACCGCCTTCGTGAGCAGAGACAGATTCGTTCCCGACGACTTTGAGATGTCCTTAAATGTGCCGTTGCCATTGTTCAGGAACAGCTGATTCGGTTCGTTTTCATTGCCGACGTACAGATCCAGGAAGCCGTCGTTATTGATATCCACCCAGACACCAAATTCCGTCGTGGTTGGCTCGCCCAGGCCGGCTTCCACGGTGACGTCGGTGAAGGTGCCGTTACCGTTATTACGCAGCAGCGATTTCCGCATCGCCGTCTCCCAGCCGCCGCGCAGGACCAGAATATCCAGGTTGCCGTCATTGTTGTAATCGGTCTGGACAATGTTGTTCCCACCAAGCTGAGTTGCCAGCCCCGATTGCGCGCTGCGGTCGGCAAACGTGCCATCGCCGTTGTTGTGGAAGAAATGCATGGGCGCGCAAAAGTCCCAGTTGGAGGTAACGATATCGAAGAGACCATCGTTATCGAAGTCGTCAACGATCAGGCCGCCAACTTCGAAATTGACTCCGCCGAGTCCCGCGCGCGGAGCAACGTCTGTAAAGCGGCCAATGTCCTCGGCGGATTCGAAGTGCGAAGGTGCCAGGAGGTGCTCTTTAGGGACGCCAGCCGGATATTTACCCAGCGTCATATAAGCAAGGTTCAATAACCACTGGGTCTCGATATCTTTGGGCCGCAATTTGAGCGAGGCGAGGAAGTGCAGGACAGCTTTTTGTGAATCCGCGACCTTCGGGTAACTGACTCCGGGACGAAGCGGAAAGAGGCAGAGCTCGCCGGGTTTGCGGTAGATGTCGTTGACCGCGCCCGCCCGATGAAGATAGGCCACGCCGAGCATCTCTTCCACCTCGGGTACCAGCTTCGGGGCCCCACGGGAAGCAGTGCGGAGAGCCGCCTCGAACTCGGCGATAGCCAAATCCATTTCTCCCTTGTAGGCATATACCTGCGCCACGCCGAGCCGCAGGGCCACGGAATCGGCGGGTGAGCGGCCAGCGGTGTCTGCGGTGGCGGCCAGCATCTTTGAGCGGGCCTCCAGATCCGCAAACGATCGCTGGCGCAGGGAGCAGGAAAGTTTCAGATCGGTATTCCAGTTGGCAGGCCTGGGAAAGTTCGCCAGCGCTGCCGCTGCTTCGCTAAACCCGCTGACATTCACGTCAAACCGGATGCTGCCCTCGGCCCGAACGGCGGCCTGGCGCGCGCGCTGGGCCTCTGTGATTCCCGCCATTTCGCTCGGTGCCAGCACTTTGACGATGGCGAAACCGGAAGGAAGTCGAAACACGGGCGAAATCTGACCAGGGCCGAGCCCCTGCAGCGCGGTTCGGATCTCAGCGCGCAGTGTGGAGGGATCAACCTGGCCCAGCAGACCACCATCCAGCGATGTGGCATCCACGGATTTCTCGCGGGCAAGCACGGCGAAATCGGCACCCTTCTCGATCTCTGCCCGGATGCGAGTCAGTTCGTCGGCCGAAGTCAGAACCAGGATACGTACCGGGATTGCGTTCGGAGTTTGTACCTGGCCGGGGGCAAAGACGGTGAAGGCCAACAGCAGACAAAGGAGCGCGCGAGACATCGAAACCTCTTTAGATTCGGGAATAATAGCACAGGACGGCCATGACGGTCCGATGCACCACCAGCCGTGTGCGCCGCTACCGGGTTGTGCGGCCGCGCGATGCCGCGACAGCTGGACGGTAGCCCACCGCCGCGTACTCCGGTGCCTGCGGCACGAACTGTGCGTCGAAATGCGGATCCGGCGGATCAAAGGTGTTCACGACCCGGTTGATCGTCCCCCGCAGGTCATTCGTCTCACCGTGGATGAACGACTCACGGACGCCGGCACCATTGGTGATATCGATCTCGTAGCGTGGCCCGGCTGAGATCCCGCCTTTCAACGTGTTGTTCCAGAAGATCGACTTCACGTAAGTGCTGCCGGTGCCGTTGTCGTCAACGCCGGCCCAGTTGCCGGTGAAGGTGCAGCGGCTGACCTCGGCCCGGGAGCCCTCGAACACCGTCATCGCCCCCGAGCCATGTTCCGGGTGATACTCGCCGCCGGTCAGCAGACCTATGTAGTCCACACCGACATTCGCGACGTTCCCCACGAACAGGCAGTTGTCGAGCGTGGCGCGACTGCCGTGCAGGAGGTCAAACGCCGCACCGGTGACCTGTGTGCGGTTGTCGCGGAAGATGCAGTCACGGAACACCGCGGCGTCGAGTATTTGTCCGAGGTGCTCGACGGAGACACCAGCGCCGCATGGGCTGGTCCAGTTGCCGATGACCTCGACGCGCTCGATGGTCGGATACGAGCGCGCATAGATCTTGATGCCGCCGCCATCCAGAAAGAAGAACGGCGACTTGGGGACTTCATCCGATTCGATTGGCGAGGTTTTCCCGGTGCCGGTAGTGTAATTATTCGCGCCGGTCACGCGAAAGCCGCGCAGCACAGTCTTCGGCGAAATGCCGTCGCCAAAGTAGACGACGTGATTGACGACGGCCGGGAAGCTTGCCGCTTTCCTGTCGGCGATTGCCGGATTGGCGGCGGTCAGGACCACGTCGCCGACCGCTTCGAGCCTGATGCCGTCGTGCCGCCGGTTGAACCAGATCAGCGCCTGTCCGTGCGCGGGCGGACGATAAGTCCCTGCGTGGACGTAGACGGTCTTGTTGGCCGGATCCTTCGCTGCCGCCTCGAGCGCAGCCTGGATGCTGCCACCGGGCGAAACACGGTACGCCCGCGCCGCCGCGTCCAGCGTCACGCCATCAGCTGCATCACGGCGCTGGGCTCGCCCATACACCGGCACAACGGTGGCCGAGGCCGCGATCCGGAGAAACGCACGTCTGCGCATAACGAAATCAGGCTATCAGACGCTTCTGCCTGACGGTGGCGGATTGCCGTCCACCCGGGCGCCACAGATCGGAACCTGGTTACAGGGGCAGCGTCCGGGCTTCTAACACAGCGATTGCGCGAAAGTGACACTCAAAGGATTTTTTCTAACACAAAGTCAACGTTTACTGAGAGATTTTACGTTATGAAACCAACCCCAAGGCGTAAAATCACTCGCCTGACCCCTTGACTTGGTGATGTTTTTTACATATATTGACAGACACTTTGTGCGGGGTATTGGTTTAGAGTTGCCCACCAGTTCCAGTTGCATTCTAAGTCCTGTCAAGGCCTCCAGGGGCCCTGGTTAAGGCGTTCGTCTTCGTGGTGCGCCGGGAGGTGCCCATGAGGGGATCGCGAATGAAAAGGAGACGAAGATTAACGTGATACGAAATATCAGAAAGATGTCCGGCTGCCTTGTCGCGGCCTTGTGTCTGTTGCCCCTTGGGGCGATGGCGCAGGTCACGACCGGCAGTGTAACCGGGCGAGTTGTAGATCAGTCGGGAGCTGCGATTCCCGGTGCACAGGTGGTTCTCATCAGCGAATCACAGAATACGAAGAGTTCCTCCGTCAAGACGAATGACGGCGGCGACTACGTGATCCCGAACATCAAGGCCGACACTTACAGCGTGGAAGTCACCGCAGCGGCCTTCAAAACCTCCCTGGTAAAGGGAATCGCGGTTTCGGGCGGCGACCGTGTGGGCGTCCCCCAGATCACACTCCAGATCGGCGGAACCACCGACACAGTAACGGTCAGTGCCGAGCAGGCGCTTCTGCAAACACAAAGCGGCGAGCGCTCCTACGCGATTTCTACCAAGGCAATCGAAAGCCTGCCCATCCAGCACGGAAACTTCTTTAACGCTGTTGCCTTTACGCCCGGCGTTGACGGCTCGATTGGCACCGGCAGCACCGCACGGCTGGGCGGCCAGAGCCAGGACAACATCATGATGGACGGCGTCTCGGCCATGGACACTGGCAATAACGGCCAGATGCTCTCGCTGAACATCGAATCCATCGGCGAAGTCAAGGTTCTCACGCAGGGCTACCAAGCTGAATACGGCCGGTCCAGCGGCATGCAGATCACCGCCGTCACCAAGTCCGGTGGTAATCAGTACCACGGCGCGGGCTACAGCCTCTTCACCGACACGTCCTGGAATTCCCGGTCGTGGGTTCAGCAGAAAAACGGCGACACCCCCGTGTTCACTGCCCTCAAGACCTACGGTTACACCATTGGTGGCCCCGTTTCGATCCCGAAACTGTACGACGGCAAGAACAAGTTCTTCTTCTTCTACGCCCATGAGTACAGACCGCAGGGGATCCTCGCCAATGGCGGTAACGTCGTCCGGCTGCGTCTGCCCTCCGCGCTTGAGCGCGGTGGCGATTTCTCGCAGAGCCTCGACCAGAACGGCAACGCGATCCCAAATCTCATTGACAGCAGTGTCGGGACACCCTTTGCCGGCAAAGTCATCCCGAAGAGCCGGTTGTATGCTCCGGGCGTCGCGGTGCTCAGTCAGTACACCCTGCCGAATATCACTCAGGCACCGGGCACCAACTATAACTACCAGCAGAACCCGGCCACTTATGATCAGCTGACGCAGCAGCCTGTCGTCCGCCTTGATTATCAGTTCACACCGAACGTTCGCGTCTCCGGTAAGTACTCCGGCCAGATCCAGCGTCCGGTTAAGCAGATCGGGTCTCTGCCTGGTTTCAATGACGCCTACGTCCCCTATCCGACGATTGATAACTACGGCGCTACGTTCGACTGGACGATCTCTCCCACCACCTTCCTTGAAGTGACCTATGGAAGCATCAAGAACCAACTGGCGGGCGGCAACAACGGCGGTCTCGACACGAGTCCAGCGTCGAACCGGCTGAACACTCTCGGCGGCTTCCCGATGCTGTACCCGGATGCCGGCGTGGTGAATCCCGCTTACTACGACTACAAGGTCCTGCAGAAAGAGAAGCCGGTGTTCTGGGACGGTAAAAGCGTCAACCTGCCCCCGATCTTCAGCTGGGGTGGTCTGATTGGAGCGGCACCGCCAAACCTGCAGTTCCCGGGCTGGCTGAACATCAACAAGACCCAGGATATCGCCGGCAACGTAACCAAGATCATGGGACGGCACACCATCAAGACTGGTGCCTACCTGAACCACAGTTACAAAGCGCAGAACGTGGGTACCGCCGCGAGCTTCCAGGGTAACGTGAACTTCGGCAATGACACCACCAACATACTGGACAGCGGCTTTGGCTACGCGAACGCCGCGCTCGGAATCTTCACGCAGTACCAGCAGGCGTCCAAGTTCATCGAAGGCGACATGGTTTACAACCAGTTTGAAGGTTTTGTGCAGGATAACTGGAAAGTGAACAGCCGCCTGACGCTGGACTACGGCCTGCGCTTTGTGAATCAGGGCCCGCAGTATGACATTAACGGCACGGCGTCGAACTTCTTCGTCGACCAGTGGAAGGCTACGCAGGCACCTGTACTTTACGTAACTGGCTGCAACAACGGTGCGGCTGCCTGTTCGGGCAACGCTCGTAACGCGAAGAATCCGCTGACCGGGCAGATTGTATCGGCTGTCGGCGCGGCAAACACGCAGGCGCTGATCGGCACTCCTGTTCCCGGCACGGGCAGCTCGATGAACGGTATCGTAGCTGCTGGTAAAGGCATCGAAAAGACGAATTACGTGTGGCCCAAAGTGGTGTTCGCACCCCGGTTCGGCTTTGCGTACGACGTGACAGGGAAGTCCGACTGGGTAATCCGCGGTGGTGGCGGGTTGTTCTACGACCGTCCCGATGGCAATACGGTGTTCTCGGTTCCGGGCAATCCGCCGGCGGCAACGGCTTCGGATTTGCGCAACGGGAATCTGGCGTCGCTCGGCCAGGGTGGCCTGAGCCCGCTGCCCGTACCCGGACTGGTGACCTGGCAGTACAAGGCCCAGGTTCCGTCGTCAATCCAGTGGAATGTCGGCGTCCAGAAGCAACTCCCCTTCTCCCTGGTCGCCGATGTTTCTTACGTTGGCAACCATGGCTACAACCGGCTGGGAGCGTTGCAGAATGGCGACTTGCAGAACCAGAACGCAGTTGACCTCGGCACCGCGTATCTGTCGAAGTATCAGGATCCGACCCTGGGCACATCAACAGTTCCCGGTGGGGCGGCTTACACGACCAACCTGCTTCGTCCGTACGCAGGTCTGGGCGTAATCAACCAGAACACGACGAGCTTCCATGACACGTATCACTCGATGCAGGTGACCCTGAATCGGCGTTTCGCTCGTGGATTCTCCTTCGCGGCGGCCTATACGTATGGAATCTCGCTGAAAGGCAACACGGGGCTGATCTATCGCTACACGCATAACCCCGATGGATCGATTTCCGTGCGCTCCGATCAGGGGGCATATGAAGCCTTAAACGAAACTCTGGACCGTCGTCCGCACTTCCTGAAGGTCAATTCGACCTGGGAACCGGTCGGCTTCAAATCCATGGGTGGTGTCGTTCGTCAGCTGACGAAGGACTGGCAGCTTTCCGGCATTCTGACAGCAGCTTCCGGAACGGCTTACAGTCTCGGTTACGGCTATAACGCCAATGGCGCCAACGTGAACCTCACCGGTTCTCCGGACTACGGCGGCAGAGTGGTCCTGGGCAGCGGCCTCGGCAGCGGATGCTCGGACGACCCCTTCAACCAGTTCAAGGCCTCGGCGGTAACGGGGCCCACCTACAACAGCGTAGGCCTGGAATCGGGCCGCAACTACCTTCGCGGCTGCGCGATCAAAAATGTGGATACCGCCGTCGTGCGGAGATTCCGCTTCTGGAAATTCCAGGAATCGCGCCGCTTCGAATTCCGTGCGGACATCTACAACACGCTCAACGCCGTTATTCTGAACGCTCGCAACTCAACGGCTACCTTCAACAACCCGACCTCCATGGCGCTGCAGAACAGTCAGTTCAATGCTGACGGTTCCATCGCTAACGGTCGGCAGTTGCCGAAGAACGCTGGTTTCGGTGCCGCAAACGGCGCCGCGAACATGCGCGCCATCCAACTGCAGCTCCGCGTAGCCTTCTAGGCCTCGCGGATCTTCAGTCCACGAAACGTAATTCCAACCGGTGCGCGCCGCTCAACACGGCGCGCACCTTTTTTATTTCGCCGGGCCGTCTACCTGGCGTCCTTTGTTTTCGAGCGCCGCCAGATGCGCTTTCACCGTCTCCGCATCCGCAGCCTGCGGTGCCGTCTTCAGATACCGCCTTAGTTCCGCAGCCGCCCCTTCACGATCGCCCTTCCGCTCCAGAGCCATTCCCAGAACATACCCGGCGCGGGGGTTCCTGCCTTCCGAATCCAACCGCACCGCTTCTCTCGCGCTTTTCTCCGAGGCCTCAAAGTCACCGAGGTAGTAATGCGCGACAGCATCCCCAAACCAGGCCTCCGGATGGTTGACCGGATCAAGCCGCAGACCCTGATCCAGATAACCCGTAGCCAGCTTCCAGTTGTGGCTCAGACCTGCGTCCAGCCCCAGCTCCATGTACGCCGCGGTCAACTTCGGGTCAAGTTCAAGCGCCTTCTTCCATGCGTCTCGCGCCAGTTGCGCCGAACCAAGCTTCTGCTGCACGCGCCCCAGTTCCAGCCACGCATCCGCATACTCCGGATAAGCCGCGACAGCCTTCTGAAACTCCTTTAGCGCCCCGTCCACCTTCCCTGCGCGTTGCGATTTCAAGCCACTCTGGTAGGCGTCCCGGGCTTTCTTCGGTGCCTTCAGTGAAGTGCTGCTCACCGCCGCACCGTGCACCGCAAAAGTACGATGCAACAGAATCACACCCACATCCGTGTGATCCAGAACCCTTCGATCCGTAAGATTTATCTGATCCGACTGATAGCCGGGAAGATTGGCGCGCAGGTCGCAGGTCACTGTCGTTCTCAACCCGGAAACCGCATCTCCGGATGAAGCAGCCAGCAGGAGCGACGAACTTCGCTGCCCCGACCCCGACGCATCCGAAACGAGATTTGCAGAACCGCCCCACCGAAAAGTAAACTGCCCCTTGCTGTCCGTCGAGGCCACCTTTTGCCTTAGATTCGAGCAGACCATCTCAATTGCGATTCCACGAGGCGGAGCAGCCCCGCCCTCGATGGCGACGCGGCCCGAGAGGAGCGTCCCCGCGGAATAATCGCCCCCGTTCGGAAGAGAACTCGGTGCGGGCAGCTCGGTGTTCACCGACCTTGTGCCATTGACCGCCGAGGCATCATTGGTCTGTCCCAGCGCAACCGAGCCACAAAGAAGCGTGGAAATTAGAAGGTGTCGCGTAGTCCTCTCATCTTACTGCGAATTTTCAGGCGATATTCCGGTCCCGTCGCGACGCGATGTACCACAGGCACACCCTTCCGAGGACCCAGGTGACAGATCCGTTGCAGAGAGGGAAGTTGAAGAAGCCGAAGAAGGTACCGATGAACGGAATAGTCTTAAACGGCAGGAGGTCCACGACCAGTTGAGGGGCAAGCGATGCGACCAGGGTTCCGGCGATCGCGCCGGTGCGCAAAGTGGGAAACGGCCGCCGGTGGATGGCGGCAAGCCTCACGAGCATTATCATCTGCACACCCGACAGGGCGGCAATATCGACCCAGGGAATCGCGATCAGGCCGACTAGAGCCGCCCAACCCATGTATCGACGAACGACGACCCTGGCTGAGGCATCCAGTTCCTGTTCAGTTTGCGGATCGCCTGGGGGTGACAGGTTGGCCATGATCGGGCGGTTTGAATGAGTATAGAACGACTCGGGGACTTGCAGTCAGCGGCGAGCGCGAAGGGAAACCCGTTATGCTGAAGCCAGGCCCCTACCGGGGCCGGAACTGAGTAAAGCAAAGACTAAGGCGATCTCAAAATGGACCTACTTCCCTCCTCTGACGACGTTGTGCGCATCCTGCGGGAATCCGGCGGTTTGCGCGAAGGGCATTTCGAATTCCCGAACGGCTCCCATTCCAGTGAATATTTGCAGGTGCCGCTGGCCATGCGGCACTACCAGCACGCGAAGACCCTCAGCGTGGGCGTGAGCCGGCTCATCCGCTCCAATACGGAGCTTCGGGCGATGATTCCCGAGCTTTCGATTGTCTCCCCTGCTACGGGGGGCCTTCCCGTCGCATTCGGCATTTGCGAAGCACTGCGGGCGCGGCGCGCGTACTGGGCGGAGCGCGACCCTTCCGGTGGCGATTACCGCTTCCGTCCGTTTATTGAACCGGAAAAGGACGAGCCGATCATCCTCGTCGACGACATCCTGCACTCGGGCCGGAATCTGGCCGATTTGAAGCGGACACTGGAGTCCTACGGGGCGAATGTGGTGGCTCTGGCGGTGATCGTTTACCAGCCAACACCGCAGACGCATGACTTTGGTTCACTGCCTCTCTACTACCTGTCGAAGCTGGATGCAAGCTATTATGCGGACGCCGAATCGTGCGACTTATGCCGTAAAAACGTACCTGTGACCAAAGTTTGGGTATAACGGCGTATTTTCCGTTACAAGTACATGACTATCCCTATGCGGTAGAGTAGCTTACGGGCTTGCTTGCGGAGTGCTCAAGAACAGTGCATTCTGTAAAAAACCTGTTACAAATCAGGACTTGAGGCCGCTCGGAAGGTAGTTTTCCACAACATATCCGCAAGGGTGGTTGAAAAGCGCAGCTCAGGTTCGTCCGGAGACGACTTTTGAAGCTCACGCTAATCGACTGGGCCGTGATTGCGGCGTACTTTCTGTTCAACCTGGGCATCGGCTTCTACTACAAGAGCCGGGCAGGCGCGAGCGTCGGAGATTTCTTCCTTTCCGGGCGAAATGTGCCATGGTGGCTGGCCGGAACCTCGATGGTGGCGACGACCTTCGCCGCTGACACGCCCCTGGTAGTGACGGGGCTGGTAGCGAAGAACGGCGTGGCCGGGAACTGGCTCTGGTGGAACATGGTGGCGAGCGGGATGCTGACCGTATTCCTGTTTGCGCGGCTCTGGCGGCGTTCCGGCGTGACCACCGATATCGAGTTAGCGGAACTGCGGTACTCGGGGCCTCCTGCGGCGTTTCTGCGCGGTTTCCGGGCCGTTTACCTGG
>CANIHR010000125.1 GCA_947467185.1 Bryobacterales bacterium | reverse complement strand
GCTGTACCCGAATTCAAAGGTGGATGGCGCGGAACCCGTTGCGGGGAAGATGTGTTACCGCGTGTCGCTGCTGCCCTCGGCCGATGGCCGCATGGAATGGTTCGACCTGGACAGTGGCCTGCTGGTGAAGAAGACCTGGTGGGAGATGTCAACCTCGGGTCCGGTCGCGGTGTCATCCACGGTGGAACAGTGGCGCGAAGTGGAAGGGCTGCGGCAGCCGATGACCACCCTGGTGGATCGCGGTGACATGAAGTATCGGGTTACGGTGCTGAACGTGGCGTATGACGCGGCGGTACGGCCTGAGGCGTTGCGGTATCCGCAGGAAGTGGCTTCGTATCTGGCCGAGGAGAAGGCAGGGAAAGCTCTGCCGAATGCCGAGGAAGTGATTGAGCGGCACATCTTCGAATCGGGTGGTGCGGCCTCGTATCAGCAACTGCGGACGCAGAAGGTGGCCGGCACGCTGGACTACGTGACGCGCGGGATGGTGGCGCACACGGAGGCCTGGTCGGCGCCGGGTGGCAGGTATTACCAGGCCGTGGATATTCCGGGTCTGGGCAAGCAGGAAGAAGGCAGCGACGGGCAGGTGATCTGGGAACGGTCGCCCGTGCTGGGGACTCGTGCGCGGCCTCGTCGCGGGATGACGGGCCTGGGTGTGACGCTGGATGCGGCGGAGATGATCGGGTGGCGTTACCTGATCGGCCAGGCGCGTACGGAAGCGCTGGAAAAAGTGGACGGGCGTGATTGCTATCGCGTGCGGCTGACGCCGAAGAGTGGCGGTGCCGGTGCGATTCGCTGGTATGAGAAATCGACCGGGCTGCTGTACCGCGCGAGTGTTTCGTTCCGCACCGACATGGGCGATGTTCCGGCTGTGCTGACCTACGAAGAGTGGCGGCGCGTGGAAGGCCTGAAGTGGCCGGTGAAAATTAAGATCGAGTCGGCGGGCCAGGAGATGCGGTTTGCTGCGAGTGAAGTGGCGCTGAATTCGGCCCTGGAGAATGGCTTGTTTGTGGTGCCGGACGACGTGAAGAAACTGGCGGAAGCCCATGCGGAACGCTCGGGTACTTTGCCTGCTGACATGCAATAGGAACGGGGTTTCGATGATTTCCAGACGGGCTGTAATTACAACTGTGCCGGTACTGCTGGCGGGCGTCGCGCGGGGCGCGAATGAGGCGGTGAGCGAGTTCATTTACGACACGGCTCCGTTCCCGTCGTGCCATGCCTCGACCGTGGTGGAACTGGCGAATGGCGACCTGATGTCGGCCTGGTTTGGGGGCACGGACGAAGGGAAGCCGGATGTGGCGATCTGGGCTTCGAAGCGGTCCGCGGGCAAGTGGTCGGAGCCGGTGGAGATGGTGCGGGAGCCGAATACGCCTTGCTGGAATCCGGTTCTGTTTTATGCAAAAGGTGGACGGCTGTGGTTGTATTACAAGTTCGGCACATCGCCCTCGCAATGGACCGCGGGACGGAAGTACAGCGATGACAACGGGAAGTCGTGGTCTGTTGCGGAGCATCTGCCGGCGGGGATTTATGGGCCGATTCGCGCGAAGCCTCTGGTGATGCAGGATGGTGCGATTGTGAGCGGCAGTTCGGTGGAGAGTTATCACAGTTGGGCCGTCTGGGTGGAGCGGAGTACGGATGGCGGGATGACGTGGACGCGGTTTGGGCCGATCACGGCGCCGGGTGCAGGTGGCGGAAGGTCAACGAGCGGGCTGATTCAGCCGTCGGTGGTTTCGATGGGCGGGAAGAAGCTGCGGTTGTATGCGCGGTCGACCGAGGATATCGGGCGCGTCTGCGTGGCGGACTCGGCGGATGGCGGCGTGACGTGGACGCAGGCTCGGCCTCTGGATGTACTGAACCCGAACTCCGGGATTGATGCCGTGGCGCTGCGGGATGGGCGTGTGGTGCTGGTTTATAACAACACGACAAAGGGCCGGTCTCCGCTGAATCTGGCAGTGAGTAAGGACGGAGAGAAGTTCACGATGTTCCATACGCTGGAGGACACGGCGGGGGGCGAGTTTTCGTACCCGAATGTGATCCAGGGACGGGACGGGGATTTGCATATCGTGTATACGTGGCGGCGGAAGAAGATTCGGTACGTGAGGTTAGCGCTGGCCGACTTACCGAAGTAAGCAGAGCTGAATTGGCCCCCTGAGTGCTGGGAAGGCCTCGTGCCTGACATTACTCCAAACGATGCGCCTGGTCCGGAGGTACATCAGTTCCGGGATGCGTTATTTGAAAATTCTTCAGCCGATTGGTTTGACAGTTACTCGGATGAACACTTCCGGCAGCGCTACCTGCTTCACGAAGAGTTGATTTACTGCGAGACGCTGATGTCGATAAGCGGGACCACCAGCGTTGATACTGTGGTTGATCTAATCCGCGGTCCCTGGGATTGGTGGGACCATGGCGCGATAACTGATTTCGTTGCCAATTCAGATGGGTCCAGTGACCAGATACTGTCACCTGTCTCGTGGTTTATTACGCGAGTGGGCCTCCATACCTTTCCTCCCGTGGGCTTGAGTGACCAGTCGGGTGTCCGGGTACCGATGCGTCTTACTGAGCACTTTACCGGTTCGACGAGCATGGATGTTTACTCAAACGAGTCACGTGACGGCCTCATTGTCCGAGGGCGGTTTCATGGCGTCGAATATCATTTGCCAGCCGTGCCGAATAAGGTGGCCGAGTGGCTGCATCTGGATGCGGAGTCCGGGACAATGCCCCCTCCTTTCCCGAAGGGGACCGGCTGGGTTGGTCTGCGGCGAATGACTGAGACAGGCGAAGGAGCTTCGAGTGGCGACGAAAAAAGCGGCAGCGGGTAAACGGAAGATCGAGACAGTCATGCACGAGTTCAAGGAGGGGGACCTGAAGTCGGGTGGCAGCGGGAAGACAGTAACAAGCAGAAAGCAGGCTGTTGCGATTGCTTTAAGCGAAGCCCGTGAAGCAGGCGCGAAGATTCCGGAAAAGCCGCACAAGGCCTGACGCGGGCATCAAAGCGGAGCTGTCACTGCTTGCGGCCGCAGACCACGCTGCCGTGGGCGGGCAGGGTGATGCGTTCGGACTGTACGGTTAGCCCCGCATTTTGGAGCCAGGTTTCGGCTTCGTCAAAGCGGTAGCAGCGGCCTTCGCACATTGAAAAGAGCAGACCGGAATATGCGGCTACGGCGGCGGGGCCGGGGGCTACTGGTGCGTCTCCGGGGGCTACGGAGTCGAGGAAGCCGTCGAGGATCATCAGGCGGCCTTCAGGGGACAGGTTCTCCGCGAAACGGGTGACGAGTTTATCTGCTGCGGATTCGCTGTAGTCGTGCAGGATGTTGGCCATCAGGACGGTGTCGTAGTCCCAGGTCAGTGGGTGGGTGTGGATGTTGGCCTGCACGAATTCCACGCGGTCGGCGACTCCCATCGCAGTTGCGTATTCCCGGGCAACCGCCAGCGCGGGGGCGCGGTCGAGGATCACGGCTCTGAGGGCGGCGAAGCGCTGCAGTACGTGGAACGAATAGAGGCCGTGGCCCCCTCCGGCATCGAGCATGAGCTTCGCATTGCTCAAGTCGAGGTTGTTGGCGAGGATGGGCGCGATGTTGCGGGCTCGATCCGCCATCGCTCGCGTGAGGACTCCGGCGGTCTTTTCGTCGTCCAGAACGGACGGGCCTGCGTCGTCGTGATACACAAACGACACTTCACCGGCCGGATGGTCGCGGCGGAGGCAGTCGATCATGTTGCGGACGTCGGCTGAGTAGACACCCAGGCCAAGATATCCACTCAGGCAGAACGGGCTGTTGGGATCGAGCTTCTCCCTGCCGAACGGGGTGAGCGAAAGTTCCTGGCCGTGCACGTCAATCAGGCCCGCAGCGCGGAGGGCGGTGAACAGCACGATCGCCGGGCGTTCCGCCAGGTTCAGAGCCCGGCGCAGGCGGTCGAACGAGTGCGGCTCCGCAGCCAACAGCGGGCCGACATCATAGTGGCCAATCGCGGCGGTCAGCAGCGTGGAAAGGTGCGAGGCGCGAAAGGCGTCGAGGAGCGGCGTGGGGTCGAACAGGGGAACGTTCTGCACGTGTTCAGTATATGAGTGATACGCTTGCGGTGATGCGAATTCTGGTTCTGGCGATGGTGACGGCGGTGGCCGTGTTTGGGCAGGGAGTCAATCCTCCAGCCGCAGGGCGCGGCAGGGGTCCGGGGCGGAATGGCCTGGGCGGTGCGGCGGCGGGATTCGTGCAGAATCCGACGCTCGACAAAGAAGCTCCGCAACTGCCGGCCGACCTGAAACCGGGAGGGATTCTGATCTTCTCGAAGACCGTGGGGTATCGCGATGAGCCAGGCATTCAGGCGTCAGTCGCCGCGCTGTCGGTGATCGCGAAGATGAAGGGCTGGCCCTACTTCGCCACGGAGAACGGCGCGGTGATGAACGCCGAGCAACTGAGCAAGTTCAAGCTCATCATCGGCAACAACACCTCGGGCGACAACCTGACCGATGACCAGAAAGCCGCCCTCAAAGCGTGGGTGGAAAAGGGTGGGTCGTTCCTGGGGATTCATGGCGCGGGTGGCGACCCGGTGGGCAACCACGGTCACTCCTCACTGGCCGACTGGAAATGGTACATCGACTCGCTGATTGGCGCGCAGTTCACGGTGCATTCGGCCGGTGTGATGCCGGGCGACATCAAGGTGGAAGACACGAAGCACCCGATTACGAAGGGTCTGCCGGCGACGTGGCACCGGTCGGAAGAGTGGTACGCGTTCACCGAGAGCCCGCGCAACAAGCCGGGATATCACGTTCTGGCTTCAGCGGATGAGAAGAGTTACACGCCGGGTCCGGCGACGATGCCGGGCGGCGACCATCCGCTGATCTGGACGCATTGCGCGGGGCAGGGGCATGTGGTGTACTCCGCGCTGGGGCATGCCGGCTTCATGTACTCCGAACCGCTGATGATTCAGTTGCTCGAGAACGCGATGGCGTGGGGTTTGGCGGAGAACGGCAAGGCCTGTAAGTAGCGCCCTGCCGCTCTCCATTCCATACTTAGTGGGCGGCCTTCAGGTGGGCGGCGAGCAGGTCTTCGCCCCAGTCGTTTTTGAAGTCGCGCCAGACGCTGTGGATGTGGTTGCCGTCTTCCTGCGCCTTGTCGTATTCGATCATGAATTCGGGCGTTTGGATGCGGTAGTAATGGCGCCCGGCGGGCTTTGTGCTGCCGGACCAGGCAAAGAACGCCTCGTTCTGCAGGCGCTTGTACTGAGCGAGGCGGGTGTCTGCAATATCGGAGGGGAAGTCGTACGCGTATTCGGCGACGACTTCGTCGAGAATTGCTTTCTGCGCGGCCGTCATCTTCGAAACGGGCAGGCCATTGGGCTGGCCGGTGAGGGCGGCTTTGCGCGAGTTCGTCGTCAGGATGTCCGTGTACGGTTTCTGGTCCACGATGGCGACAGCCTGCTGTTCGGCAGTGAGTGAGGCGATCATTTTCTGTCCCAGATCCTGCTCACGCCCGAGGACGCGCAGCCCCTTTCGCTTGCCTTCCAGCACCTCGGCCGGATTCGACCCGAAGAAGCTGGGCGTGGAGGCGATTTTGCCATTAACCACGGTGTAGTTCAGGCTGACATGGTGGCCCTCAAAGCGGTAGCCCCAGGTGCCCTCAGTCTTCGGATCTCCAAAGATCGAGAAGTAGTATTTGGAGGGGTCGCGCTCCAGATTTCCATCCTTCTCCTGAATGAAGAGCAGGGTGTCGAGGCTCATGATGGTGTGGGCTTTGATGAGACCCTGCGAGGCGAGGCCCGCTGCCAGCAGGGCTTCGGCGAGCCGTTGCTGGGTGGGGCTCATTTCCTTCAGCATCAGGCCATGGCGCTCGAAAGGCGTGTAGAGCCAGTGGGTGCGTTCGTCGAGATTATCCAGGGCGAACGCGATCTTCTTCTTCTGATCCGGATACAGCGACGCGAGGAGCGCCTGCGCCGAATCGACCATCAGGCGGTCGGTGCGGGTTCGTTCGAAGGCTGTCAGCAGGAGGCCGGCCGTAAGGAACGCGGGGACGATCTTCTTCCAGTGGGACAACATGCTACTTGCCTCCGGTCAGCGCGTCGAGGCCAGCCTGGGCGAACTTCTCATCGTTCGCCGGTGAGGACCCGCCCACGCCGACAGCGGCGATTGTCTTACCGTCTTTCAGCAGAGGCAGGCCTCCCTGCATGGTGGTGAGTTCGTTGGCGCCAGCGGCGGGCGCGGTCAGTGTGACGGTAACGGGCTTTCCGGAAGACATCGCCTCATTCAGTTGCTTCGTGGGGATACCAAACAACAGGGCGGCGCGGGCCTTTCCCTGAGCGCTGGTCACCGCGCGAGCGGCGGCACCATCCATCCTCTGGAAATAGACCAGATCTCCGGAGGAATCGACGACCGCGATGGACACGACGGCCTTTTCCGCGATGGCAGCCGCTTCGGCAGCCGCTGCGATCTTCTTCGCAGTGGCGAAATCGATCGTCTGTTTAGCGGGAGGGGGCCCCCCACGTCCGCCCATAGGACCACCGGGAGGGGGACCTCCCTGGGCAAGGCAAAACTGTGCTGCGATGAGGGCCAGGGAAAGGCCCCCTAAGATGTTGAATTTCACTCGACGTCCTTTCCAGACCGGGTATTGATTCCATTTTGACGAGGAAGGCGCCCCGGCGCTAGACGCATGACATGGATATCTGCTATGCATGTTGTGCATGAGTATTCCGGTAGACCGCATTCAGTTGATGTCGGTTTTTATTCGAATCGTGGAGACCGGCAGCATCAGTGGTGCGGCTCGTGAACTCCGCGTCGCGCAGTCGTCGGTGAGCCGGCAGTTGCGTCAACTGGAGGATCTGCTGGGGACCGCCCTGCTGCATCGCAGCACGCACAAGCTGTCGCTGACCGAAGCCGGGCGGAGTTTTCTGGGGGACTCCCGGCGGATGGTTGGTGACTGGACCGGGATTGAAAATCGGTTTCGGGATCAGGCTGTGCTGCCAAAAGGGAAACTCCGGGTGACCGCTTCGGTAGGTCTGGGGCAGCTTGTCCTGGTGGATGCGGCGGCACGTTATCTGCGACAGCACCCGGAGGTCGAACTGGAGCTCCATGTCGATGACACGCCGCCAGCAATTCTCGATTCCGGTATCGATTGTCTGATTCGAATCGGCCGAATCACGGAGGAGTCGATCATCGCGAAAATTGTCGCTTATGTCCGGGGGGTGTTGGTGGCGTCGCCCTTGCTGATTGCGGAGCGGGGACGACCGAAGGACCCGGCGGACCTGGCAACCTGGCCCATGATCAGCATTCTGCCGTTCTTCAGCGACCATATTCCGGTGCGGAATGCGAGGGGAAAGCTGGCAAAGGCGAAGGGGATTGTGTGCATGAGTACCCGGAATATCGTGGTGGCGCGTGGAGTTGCAAGAGGCGGTGCGGGATTCGCTTTACTGCCGCAGTGGCTTGCAGACGAGGAGATCCGACAAGGGCATCTGGAGGCGCTGCTGCCCGGGTGGGAACCGCAACCTATGCCGGTTTCGATCGGGACGCCACCCGCGACTCACAAGCAACTGAAGGTGAAGCTGTTTGTCGAAGAGGTGACTAGAACGTTGCAGACTCTGCCTGGGCTTTGCCGGGTGACAGCGACGGGACAACCGCAAATCAATGGTTGGGGGGCGGTTGGTTCAGGATCAGTGCCTGATTAGCCGCCAGGCGAGCAGGAACCAGGCGGCCAGAAACGCCACGCCGCCGACGGGCGTGATCGCTCCGAGCGTCGGTGCACCAGTCAGCGCCAGCGCGTAGAGGCTGCCGGAGAACAGGATGATCCCGATGACGAGCAGGCCGCAGATGGTGTCGGTGGTGGACTGCGAAACGGCCTGCACGCGGGGCAGGATCGAGACGATCAGCAGGCCCAGTGCGTGGAAGAAATGGTACAGGACAGCCTTCTCCCAGATGCCCATCGAATACGCGTCGAGGCGAGTTTTCAGGCCGTGCGCGCCGAAGGCCCCAAGGCCGACGCCCAGACCCAGCAGGATGGCCGCGATTGCACTCCAGTTCATGGAGTCAAGTCTACGCTACAACGACCCGGTTACGTCCCTGGTCCTTCGCCTGGTACAACGCCTTATCGGCGGCGCGGAGGGCTGCGTCGAGATCGTCCTGTACTCCGGCGACTCCGAAACTGGCGGTGATGCCGGCCGGCTGCAACTCAATGCCCGCCCGCATTCTTTCAGCTACCGCTGTCGCCCTGTTCACGTCGCTACCGGGCAACAGGACCGCAAACTCTTCCCCGCCGAAGCGCGCCAGGATATCATCCGGGCCCAGGACAGCCAGGCAGGCAGTTGCTAACTGGCGCAGGGCATCATCTCCGGCCTCGTGTCCCCGTGTGTCATTCAGGTGCTTGAAATGGTCAACGTCAAGCATGATTACCGACACAGCATGCTTCTCAGCCAGGCATCGCGCGATATCCTCCGCTGCGACTTCGAAAAAATGGCGTCGATTGTAGACGCCGGTCAGATAGTCGGTGTTGGCCATGCGACGCAGGTCGTCTTCGGCCCGCTTTCGCTCACTGCTGTCCCGTGTAATTACCGAGAAACCATGTTTTCCTGAATTGAGATCGGTCTCACTCAGGACGGAGATCATCGTTTCGCCCCAAAAGCGGGTACCGTCCTGGCGAACGCGCCAGCCTTCCTCTCCGTGCCAGCCTTCGCCGGCGGCGCGACAGAGCAACTCCTGGACGCGGGAGGTGTCTCTGGCTTCCGGGGGGTAGTCGATGCCGTATTCGCGGCCAATCGCTTCTTCGGCCGCGAAGCCCACTACCTGCTCGGCCGACCGATTCCAGGTCTCAATCCGGCCACCGGAGTCCAGGGTATAGATGGCGTAGTCGCGAATACTGGTGAAGATCGCCTGCAGGCGCTGCTCCCGGCTGCGAATGGCGCGTTCCTGCTCCACGATCGTTGTCAGATCCTGGAGCACGGCCATGAGCCGGGCAGAATCGATCCTGATCAGCGTAAGGCCCAGAATGGTGGGATTATTCTTTGCACCGTCCTGAATGTTGATGCGGTGGTTTTCGCAGATGACACCGGTTGTGGCTGTAAACGCTACGGCCAGATTGCGTACCTCAGGGGCATACTGCTGAAGCGCGTCGAACAGGTTGTCCAGCTTTTCCGGCGTTCTGGAAATGGGAAGCAGCAACTGGGCGGCCTTTGGATTGACCAGGTCGATTCCACCGCTGAGGTCGGTCTTTATCAAACCCACCGGACTGAGGTACATGAATTGCAGTAGTGCTTCGTAGTCGGCGTCTACGTTCATTGCTTCTTCCGGATGATCAGGTACTGAGCGGTTGCCGCGGCGGATCGGAGGAGCCTCAATTGAACGCTGGTGGGGCGCATGCGGAAGGTGAAGACGTAATCGAGCGTCTCGTCAAGTTCGGGGTGATCCAGAAATTTTTGGGCCACCAGAAAGTTATTGGTGCAGGGGGCCACATCCAGAAAGAAATTTCGTCCGATTACCGTGGCCGGCGACAAGCCGGAGAGACTGGCTTCGCAGGGATTGTAGGCGGTGACGACACCCTCCGGCGTCATGCGGACGATTCCAATGGGTGCGAGGTCCAATTCGTCGAGCGAGGCACCCTCCAGGTCGGCTAGCAGACTGGAAGACTCGAAATAGAGGGAAGACAAAAGACCACTTTCGGTCGTCGATGCAGACGGGCGACGCCTTGAGCTTAACACGACTGTGGATGGGTTCGAGTAGAGGGGAGGTGGTGGCCAGAGAGGGACTTGAACCCCCGACACGCGGATTTTCAGTCCGCTGCTCTACCAACTGAGCTACCTGGCCGCCTTGCACGCTTTGAAAAAGCAGCGACAAAATCAGTATAGCAAGTGACCCTACACGGTCTGAAGCTTCGCTAATTCGTCGCCGGTTTCCGCCAAAACATCGGCGTGGAGGCTGTTCCCGTGGGCATCCATGGTGACAATGGCGGGGAAGCCTTCCACGCGCAGATGCCACATCGCTTCCGGGACGCCGAACTCAAACAGGTTCACATCGAGGACTTCCTTGATCGTCCGGGCGTAGAACTGGGCGGCGCCGCCGATGCCGTTCAGGTAAACGGCGCCATGCTCCTTCAGCGCGGCCAGCGTCTTCGGGCCCATGCCACCCTTGCCGATGACAGCGCGGACGCCGTAGCGGCCGATTACGTCGGCCTGGTAGGGCTCTTCACGGATGGAGGTGGTGGGGCCGGCGGCCTTGACGGTCCACTTGCCGTTTTCCTGCAGCATCACCGGGCCGCAGTGGTACAGAACCGCGCCGTGCAGATCAACCGGCGGCGGATTCTTCATCAGATGGGCGTGGACGGCGTCGCGGCCGGTGTACATTTCGCCGGTGATCAGAACGATGTCGCCGACCTTGAGTGCACGAACCTGCTCTTCGGTGATGGGTGCGGTAAGGACCACTTCGCGGCCGGTGAGCGGGAAACCTTCACCCTGCGTCATGCGTTCCACGGGGCGGGAGGGGTCGCGGTAAAGCCAGTTGGTAATCGCACCGTCGGTCGCGCTCATGCGGATGCCCAAGCGGCGGAAAGCCCAGCATTCATAGGCGACGGAAACGAAGAAGCTGGCGGGCAGCCGGTTCGCCGCGGCAACTTTGCAGCCGATGAGCGAAACGCCTCCACCGAAGCCCATGGCGCCGACGCCGAGCTTGTTCGCTTCTTCCATCACGCGGGCTTCCAGTTCGGCCAGAACCGGGTCCGGGTTGGTGTCGTCGAGGGTGCGGAAGAGCTGTTCCTTGGCGACGTCGTAACCGTGAGCGCGGTCGCTACCGATGCAGACGCCGAGCGCGCCGGGGGCGCAGCCCTGGCCTTGTGCCTGCCAGACAGCGTGGAGCAGGCACTTGCGGACGCCTTCGATGTTGCGGTCGGCGCGGCCCAGGTGGTCGAGGTTGGCGGGCAGGGAGTACTGGATGTTCTTGTTCTCGCAGCCGCCACCCTTGAGGACGAGCTTCACTTCGATTTCGTCGTTTTCCCACTGTTCGAAGTGGATGACGGGGGTGCCGGGGCCGAGGTTATCGCCGCTGTTCTTGCCGGTGAGGGAGTCGACCGAGTTGGGGCGGAGCTTGCCGCGGCGGGTGGCCTCGGCGACGGCGGCGCGAATGGCCTTCTTAATCACCAGTTGGTTGGTGCCGACGGGCGTTTGGACGTAAAACGTGGGCATGCCGGTGTCCTGGCAGATGGGCCCTTCGTCGTTGGCAGCCATGTCGACGTTGGAAAAAATGATGTTGAGCGCCTGGGAAGCCTGGGTGTTCGGCTTCTCGTCGCGACCGGCGGCGGCCATGGCGGCGCGGACGTCGGGCGGGAGGTTGGTGGCGGTCTGCGTGATGAGTTCGACGAGGCTGGCTTCGAGAAATTCCATGGGAAACGACCATTGTATCCCCGGGGGAACGGTTACCATGGGGACTTGATATCCGGAACCGGACGCCTGCTTTTTGCCGCCCTGTTGGCCTGCACTCTTCCTGCGAAGACGTGGCAGGTGGATGGGATCGTGATTGCGGTCGATCCTGTGGCCCGGACGATGCTGGTTTCGCACCGTCCCATCGGGAACTACATGGGTGCGATGGCGATGCCCTTCCGCGTTGCTTCGGGCGAAGAACTGCGAGGCCTGCAGCCGGGGGATCGAGTCACGTTTGACCTGGTTGTGGATAAGAAAAAGTCCCTGGCGCGGGGAGTTCGTCGGACCGAGGCTGGTCCCGGGTCGATTCCCGCTCCCAAAGAGAAAATCCGAATTGGCGACCCTCTGCCGGACTTTGCCTTGACCGATCAGGCGGGGCGGGTTGTCCGGCTGAGCGACCTTCGCGGGCGCGTTCTAGCCATCGACTTCATCTACACCCGCTGCCCTCTGCCGGATGTCTGTCCGCGCCTTTCCGCGAGCTTCGCCACGGTTGCAAAACGCCTGAAGGGGCAGGATCTGACCCTGCTTTCCATCACAGTGGACCCCGATTACGACTCGGTGGCAGTCCTGGCCGATTACGCACGCCGCTGGGGCGCCGCGGGTCTGGAATGGCATTTCCTCACCGGCGATGTGGCGAAACTGGCCGCGTCACTGGGGGAGGTCTACTGGACTGACGAGGGCTCAATCGGTCATAATTCAGCAACTGCGATTGTTGGCCGGAATGGTCTGCTGGCCGCAACTCTCGAAGGCTCCTCGTGGCGAGCCGATCAACTCGAAAAACTGATTCTGCACCAACTGGAGAACCCGAAATGAAGCTCCGCATTGCCCTTGTGGCCGCCCTGGCCCTGACGATTTCCGCCGCTCAGGCTCCCAAAGGCGGGGATAACTGTACCCCTCCGCCGAGCGCGATCGCCCCGGCCCTGCCGGCGAAGCTGCTGCCGGGCATGGGGTCGGTCCACCTCGCAATCACGACCTCGAATCCGGAAGCGCAGGCGTTCTTCGATCAGGGGCTGGCGCAGATGCACTCGTTCTGGGCACGCGAAGCCGAGCGGTCCTTCCTGCAGGCGGCGGCGCTCGATCCGAAAGCCCCGATGCCGCAGTGGGGCGTCGCGATGGTGGCGGCGGGCGACTGGCGTCCGCGCTTCCAAATTGATCTGCTGGTCCAGGTGAACGGGAACCCGATTCCGCCCTCGATGGTCCGCGCCCGTGCCGCCGCTGCGAAGGCCGTGGAACTGGCGCAGGCGCCTGGTGCCGCCACTCCACTGGAACAGCTCTATGTCGCGTCGATTGCCGCGCGTCGCAATCCGGCGTCGAAGGACCCGGAAGAAGATTTCGTGAAGGGTCTGCGGGCGGTGCTGGTGAAATACCCGGAAGATATCGAAGCGCAGCTCGACCTGTCGCTGATGATCATGCGCGGCTTCACCACGCCGGATAAAAAGCCGGTTGCGCCCGGGACGACCGAAGCGGTCGAGATCCTCCGCAAGCTGCTGGTGAAGGTTCCGGAACACCCCGGCGTTCACCACTACGTGATCCATGGCTGGGAAGGTTCCACGTACGCCAGGGACGCCTGGCCCAGTTGCGCGAAGTACTCCGAACTGGTGCCGAATATCCCGCACGCCGTTCACATGCCTGGCCACATCTATGGGCAAACCGGTCGCTGGGACGACGCCGTGAAATCGTTTTCCGATGCCGCCGTCAACGAGCGCAAGTGGATGAAGCTGGACAAGCTCTACGGCGACGGACACCACGGCCATAACGTGAACTATCTGTCTGAGTCGTATTCGTTCTTAGGCCGTTATGACGATGCCGTCGAGGCCGCGAAGGAACTGCTCGGCTACACCGAAAACCCCGGCCAAAAGGCCCAGGCAGACCTGATGACTTCGGCTTATGCCCAGGGCTGGTTCTCCATGATGCGCGCGCAGGTGCACTTTCAGAAATGGGACACGATTCTGGACGGCACCACTCTCCCCGAACTGAAGCGCCCCCGCCAGCAGGCGTGGCTCCACTGGGCCCGTGCTCTGGCTTTCGCACACAAGGGCAATACCGCTTCAGCCGATGCCGAAGCTATCGAATTCGAAAAGTCGATGGCGACGTTTAAGGAAAAAGTGAAGCGCCCGGAACCGGCGGAACTGCAGGTCGCGCGGATGGAAATGCAAGGCCATCTTGAACTCGCCAAAGGCCAGGTTGACAAGGCCCTGAAGCAGCTCGAAATCGCCTCAAGAGCAGAACGGAAGCTCACGTACACGGAGCCTCCGTACTACCCCCGTCCGGCGGCTGAAGCGTGGGGGCATGCCGCCTACGCCAACGGCAAGAAGTCACTCGCCGATAAAGCCTACCGCGCCGCCCTGGAACAGTACCCCGGCGACACCCACGCGAAGCCTCAGACAAGTAGTTTGGCTCTCAGCCCACTACGGTAGGCAGGAACCTGGCTCGAAAATGGCACAAATGATTGCTGACCGAGTCCGCAAATGGACTCTGGCTGCGATATTGATCCTGGTGGCCGTGACCTTTTTCGGTGCCTGTGCCGTTCTTGACGTTCCGGAGGAGCGGACCCAGTTTTGGTACTTCACGATTGTCGCGTTCGGTAGCCTGACGCGGGTACTCAGCCATTTTGGGCGATTTCTGATCACGTCTGTCTGGGCACTGGTCTTCCTGGTTCACAGTATCGTTGGAATCCGGGTCATCAACGGCCTCCACCACCCTCGGCGTGGCACGATTGGAACCGTAATCCTGGTTGAAGCAATAGTGATCTACTTTGTGCTTCTACTGGTGGAGTGCGTCTTGTATCCCGAAGACTAGGCCAATGCTTTGGCGGCCGGAATAGCGAAGTAGGTCATGATGAAGTCCGCTCCGGCGCGGCGGATGGAGGTCAGGGATTCGAGCATCGCCCGATCCAGATCGATCCAGCCGTTCTGCGCGGCGGCCATGATCATCGAGTACTCGCCCGAGACCTGATACGCCGAGATCGGTACGTTATACCGCGTCCGCGCCTCGCGGATGATGTCGAGGTACGGCATGGCGGGCTTCACCATGATCATGTCGGCACCTTCTTCGATATCGAGTTCCATTTCGCGGATGGCTTCGCGCGCATTCGCCGGGTCCATCTGGTAGCTGCGGCGGTCGCCAAACTGCGGGGCGGATTCGGCGGCTTCGCGGAACGGCCCGTAGAACACCGAAGCGTACTTCGCGGCGTAGCTCAGGATCGGCGTGTTCTGGAAACTGTTGGCATCCAGAGCGGTCCGAATCGCGGCGATACGGCCGTCCATCATGTCGGAAGGTGCCACGATATCGGCACCGGCACGGGCGTGCGAAACGGCGCTGCGGGCCAGCCATTCCAGCGTCGGGTCATTGGCGACATCGCCATCCACAATTAACCCGCAGTGGCCGTGGCTGGTGTACTCGCAGTTGCAGACATCGGTGATGACCAGCAGCTGCGGCACTTCGCGCTTGATGGCCCGGATCGCCCGCTGGACAATGCCGTTGTCGTCATAGGCGCCGGTCGCCATTTCGTCCTTCGTTTCCGGCAGCCCGAAGATCATGATGCCACCGATGCCGAGCGAAGCCAGCAAACGGCACTCTTCCACCGCGACGTCAATCGACATCTGCGCCTGCGGGGGCATAGAGCTGATCGGTCGCCGAATCCCTTCGCCCGGGCAGACAAAGATGGGCAGAACGAAGTCGTTGGGACTCAGTTCCGTCTCGCGGACCAGACGGCGGATGGCCTCGCTGGAGCGGAGGCGGCGGGGGCGATGAATCGGAAACGGCATGTCACTTTCGATATTACCCGTACCGTACTTCCAAACAAGTTGCCTTGCCCCCTTGACACAACGTCCTGGCTTTTCAAAAATAGTTCCTATCGAACTGATTTAATATGCCTCCCGTCTGTGAGCATAAGAAAATCCAGGTCATCGCCAGGCGCGATGGCGTGGACTACGTGGAATGTATGGATTGTCGCCAGATCTTTGAAGCCGAAGACCTGGAACCCGTT
>CANIHR010000124.1 GCA_947467185.1 Bryobacterales bacterium | reverse complement strand
CAGATACCAATTCGGGAACCATCCACATAGGGGCGCTCCGCGATCAGCTTTCGGACTGCTTCGGCCTGTTCTTTCGAGGAAAGATCGCCCACCGAGCCATAGACCGCCTTCCGCCACGCACGGCCTTTGGGGGCCGGGGTTCCCCGGTTATCGAAGCTGGCGACGAGATACCCGTCAGCCGCCAGCGCCCGATGGAAAATCTCATTCCGGCCCATCCAGCGATCCACTACGGTTGTCGAGGCCGGTTCGCCGTATACGTGGACGATCAGCGGGTACTTCTTTGCGGGGTCAAAGTCGGGTGGCCGGATCAGGAAGCCGTCTATTACAGTTCCGTCGTCAAGCTTTACCCGCAGGAATTGGGCCCTGGAAGCCAGAACCGAAGCCAGGTTTTTCTGCAGTTCGGTATTGTCCGCCAGCACGCGGACGCTGCGGTGGTCGGGCAGGCTCACCAGCTCAATTTGCGGTGCCTTGTCGAAGGTGGAATACGTGTGGAACGCCCACTTGCCGTCCGGCGAAATGTTGTAGTTGTGGCTGCCGGGCTGGTTCGCCGGTGTGATCCGGGCCGCGAGATCGCTCCGGTACAGATAGCTTTGGGTCGCGTTATCCGGGGACGCAGTGTAGTAAACCCACTTGCCTTCGGGGTCGAACCCAGAGATTCCTTCAATGTCGCTGGCCGCGGTGGTGAGCAGCTTCGGTGTGCCGCCCGAGCGGGGCGCGAGATACGCATGCCGCCAACCGTCGCGTTCACTCACCCACAGGAGTTGTTTGCCGTTGTCCACCCAGTCGAAACCACCCACGCGAACATCCACCCAGGCTTCGTCCTTGTCCTCGAAGAAGATGTTGGCCTTGCCCGTGGAACGGTTGGCCAGATAGACCGACAGATGGTTCTGCAACCGGTTCAGCTGGCCGATCACCAGTTCGTCAGAATTGCCGCCCCACTCCATGCGGAACAGGTAGTTGTCACGAGGGTCGCCCGGAATGGCCATCCAGCGGGTCGCGCCGCCGGTCGCGTCCACCACTCCAACTTTGACGGCGGAGTTCTTCGTGCCGGTCTTGGGGTAGGGGATCAGCGTGGTTTTCGGGTAAAGCTGATCCGTGTTGTTGATCAGCGTGAACTGTTCCACACCGGTGGAATCGAACTGCCAGTAGGCGATATGTTTGCCGTCCGGGCTCCAGCGGAGACAGTCGCGGAGGGCAAGTTCTTCCTCATAGACCCAGTCGGAGGTGCCATTGATCGTCGTCACGGAGCCGTCGGTGGTCAGGGCTTTCACCTTACCTGAAGCGATCTCTTCCACGTAGATGTTGTTGGCGCGGACGTAAGCCACACGTGTTCCATCCGGGGAGAAATGCGCGAACATCAGCGACGCTTCCGGGGCGGTGCCCCCCAGCTTCTTCAGAGCACCCGTCGTGCGATTCAGCACCCAGTAATCGCCCCGGGTGTTATCCCGCCAAACCTTCTTCGTATTGGTGAAGATCAGCAACTGTTTCGCGTCGTCGGACCAGCGGTAATCGCTGATCTCCAGCGGTTCTTTCGCCTTCGGAGGGGTGATCGCGGCAGCGGAGATCAGCACCGAGCGCGCTCCTGTGGCGGTCTCGTACCGGACAATCTCCTTCGCCTCCAGCGTCGTGTAAGCCGCCCCCTTCTCAATCCACCGTGCCGGGCCAAACGACTTCGCCTGTAACTCTTTGGTGTTGAAGAGCTGGCGAAGGGTCTTATCCAGTTGTTCCGAGGCGGCGCCGGTCTGGGCCAGCAGCAGAAGTATCGCGGGAAGAAGGAGATAGCGGGTGCGCATTCGCTCCAGAATAGCGAAGATTCCCCCATTGTTTTCAGCCGTTTCGTAAAATAAAGCTGAATGCCTAAGCTAGAGTTTCAGACAGAAGTGAATCAGCTGCTCCAGCTGATCATCCACTCCCTTTATTCACACCCGGAGATCTTCCTCCGTGAACTCATTTCGAACGCCTCGGACGCGCTCGATAAGCTCAAGTACCTGAATCTGACCGAGGAGCCCTACAAGTCGCTCCCGTTCGACCCGCGCATTGACCTCGAACTCGACGAGATCAACACCCGCCTCATCATCGCCGATACCGGTATCGGCATGAATCAGGAAGACCTGGTAGCGCACCTGGGCACCATCGCCCGGTCCGGCACCAAGAACTTCCTGAACCACCTTTCGGGCGACGCGAAGAAGGATTCGAACCTCATCGGTCAGTTCGGCGTGGGCTTTTACAGCGCCTTCATGGTTGCCGACCACGTGGAAGTGGTCACCCGCAAGGCCGGCGAAGACACTGCCTGGAAGTGGACCTCCGACGGCAAGTCCGGTTTCGAGATCGAACCCGCGGAACGCGCCACCGCCGGCACCACCGTGACGCTCTTCCTGAACGAAAACGGCAAGGAATATGCCAACAGCTACAAGTTGCGCGAGATCGTCAAGAAGTACTCCAACCACATCGCCTTCCCCATCTTCCTGACCGCCGACAAGAGCGACTGGAACGAAGAAGAAAAGCGCTCCGTCACCACCCGTGCCACCGAGCAGATCAACTCAGCCTCGGCCATGTGGAAGCGCTCCAAGAGCGAACTGAAGGACGAAGATTACAAAGAGCTGTACAAAACGATCTCGGGCGACTGGGAAGAGCCGCTGTTCTGGTTCCATACAAAAGCCGAAGGCACCCAGGAGTACACAACTCTGTTCTACGTGCCCTCCGCCGCTCCGCTCGACATGTACCAGGCCGACTACAAGCCCGGTGTGAAGCTCTATGTCCGCCGCGTGTTCATTACCGACGATTCCAAGGAACTGCTGCCCGGCTACCTCCGCTTCCTGCGCGGCATCATCGACAGTGAAGATCTGCCCCTCAACGTCAGCCGCGAAATCCTGCAGCAGAACCGTATTCTTTCTGCCATCCGTACCGCCTCTGTGAAGAAGGTCCTCTCCGAACTCGGCAATGCTGCAAAGGATCGCCCGGAAGACTACGCGAAGTTCATTTCGCAGTACAACCGTCCCCTCAAGGAAGGGATCTACGGCGACTTCGCGAACCGCGAAACCCTGCTGGACCTGATCCGTGTGAAGTCCACCAAAGTGGAAGGTTTCACCAGCCTGGCCGACGTCAAGTCGCGCATGCAGGAAGGCCAGAAGGGCCTGTATTACATCCTGGGTGGTGCCGAAGCCGTCCTGCGGACCTCGCCGCTGCTCGAGATCTACCGCAAGAAGGACATCGAAGTCATCATCCTCGATGACGAGATCGACGAGATCGTCTTCTCGGGCGTCGAGAAGTATCAGGACATCGACCTGAAGGCGGTCAACAAGGCCTCTGCCGGCGAAGACCTTAAGGACGAAGCCACCGCCGACGACGCGGAAAAGCTGAAGCCCCTCCTCGAAAAGATCAAGGTCGTTCTGGGCGACAGCGTGAAGGATGTTCGTGCGTCCGTTCGCCTGGCCGACAGCCCGTCCTGCATCGTTTCCGACGAAGACGAACCCACGCTCAAGATGCAGCAGATGCTGAAGGCGATGGGCCAGACCGGTTTCCCGCCGCTGAAGCCCGTGCTGGAAATTAACCCCGACCACGAGATCGTGAAGAAACTGGAAGCTTCGAGTGACGAAAGCCTCGTCAGCGACGCCTCCTGGCTGCTGCTGGAACAGGCTTTGCTGATTGACGGTGTGCCGGTGGAAAATCCGGGTCTGTTCGTTCAGCGTCTGAACCGCGTTCTCAGCCGCGCGGTTTAGTATCTCCTGTACCGTCTTCGGGTACTTTGCGTTACGCTGAAATACCCATGCAGCCAGCCGAACTAACAGTCCTGCTGAGAAAGTGGAGCCAGGGTGATGCCGCAGCAGCCGAGCAACTCACCCCTCTCGTCTACGGAGAACTCCAGCGGCTCGCTCGCGCCCGGTTGCGGCGCGAGCGAGCCAACTCCACGCTTCACAGCGGCGAACTCGTGAACGAAGCTTGGCTTCGTCTTGCCGGAAGTTCCAATATCGTCTGGCAGGATCGCAATCACTTCTTCGCCCTCTCCTCTTCCATCATGAGGCGGATTCTGGTGGACCGCGCCCGGGCACGCCTCCGTGTCCGCCGCGGAAGCGGTGCACTCACGGTAGCGCTTGACGACGTGGTGCTCAACCAGTTGGCCGGCCCGGTGGAACTCCTCTCTCTCGATGACGCCCTGACGACACTCGCCAAACTCGATCAGAATCAATGCCGCGTAGTGGAACTCCGTTTCTTCTGCGGCCTGTCCGTGGAGGAAACCGCCGACGCGCTCGGTCTTTCGAAAGCCACGGTCAACCGCTACTGGGCCACGGCGCGGGCCTGGCTCGCCCGCGAAATGACACGGACCCCATGACGCTACCCGATCCGGAGCAGTTTCGCCGGGCCATGGAACTGCTGGGCGAGGTGCTGGAGATGCCCCAGGCCGCTCGTGGTCCCTGGCTGGCCCAGGCCTGTGGCGCGGATACCGCACTCCTGGCGGAAGTGGAGTCCCTGCTCGCCGCTGCCGATCAGCCTGTTCTTCTTGATCGCGGTCTGGCGGACCTCGGGCTGGTGGACGAAGCGACCGTTGCGCATCTGACCGCTGAAAGTGCCCTGTTTCCCGGGCAGACCCTCGGGCACTATCGCATCGAAGGGAAGCTGGGCGAAGGCGGTATGGGAACGGTTTACAAGGCTTCTGATTTGAAGCTCGGTCGCGTCGTTGCACTCAAAGTCCTGCGGTTCGCCGGGGGAACCTGGCAGGACCGTCAGCGCTTCGCGCTGGAGGCACGCGCCGCTTCGGCACTGAACCATCCCAACATCGTCACAATCTACGAATTGGGTAGTGAAGATGACACCGACTTCATCGCCATGGAGTATGTGGATGGCGAGACGCTGGGCATGCTCTTCGGTCGCCCCGGCCTGTCTCGCAGCGCTTTGCTTGCGTATGCCCGACAGGCGGCGATAGGAATCGCGGCCGCGCACGCCACCGGCCTGGTCCATCGGGACATCAAACCGAACAATATTATGGTGTCCGGTAGCGGGACGGTAAAGGTTCTGGATTTTGGCCTGGCCCGCAGGCGCGCGGCCATGGCAGGCTCCGGCGACCCTGTGACGATATCTCTGACAGCGCTTGGAATTGGGTCCGGTTCGGTGCTGGGAACTCCAGCCTACATGTCGCCGGAGCAGGCGGTCGGGGCGGAACTGGATGCCCGCAGCGATGTCTTTTCCTTCGGCGTTATTCTTTATGAGCTTGTGTGCGGACAGCGACCCTTTCGGGGCGACACCCCACAAGACACGCTCCATCAGGTGACGGTGTTTGATCCGCCTCCGGTCCGGGCGGTGGACGCCAGTATCCCGCAGGCGCTGGCGGCGCTGATTGAACGCTGCCTGCGGAAGGACAAGGAGAAGCGTCCGGCGTCGATGGCGGTCGTGGTGGAGGAACTGGCCGGCCTGGAGGCGGTGGTTCCGGGACGCCGGCGTCTGGTGGCTGCGCTGGTCGGAGCGGCGGCAATTGCGGGGGGCGGCGGTTTCTGGTTCACAGGCCAAAGAGAGGGCTTTCGCCGTGTGGTGATTTCCCTTCAGGCGCAACAAATGGCGGCCGGTCAGCCGGTGGGAGCGCCATATTTTGCTTCACCGCAGGATGTATTTCGCGCGGGCTGGAGGTTCCGCTTGCGCGCAGAGTCGCGGGAACCGGGATTTCTTTATGTGATAAATGACGGCCCGGGTGAGGACGGAAAAAATCGCCTGTGGGTGTTATTTACGGCGTCCAATAGCGAACGAAATATTGAGACTGGGTGGTATGTATTCGATGACACACCGGGGACGGAACAGGTGTGGCTGGTGTGGTCGGCGAACGCGGTGCCGGATCTTCGGCCCGGGCCGGTGGGGGAGGCACCCGAGGCCGATAGAATCGAGGCGCTGATGAATCGTTTCAGGCTGAACAGTGCGCCAGTTGGCAATGGGCGGGTGACGGTGGAGGGGCAGTCGGATATTCTTGCGACCCGTCTGGAATTACGGCACATGGGCCGGTAGCAGGAATCTCATTTCGGCCTGAGATCTTCTGCAACGTTTTGTCGCTCTGTTGAATGAACGATTTCAAATCGTAGTATGATTTGAAGCTACAATCCAACAAAAAGAAGCAGGAATCAGTATGCCAAACAGCAAAATCACGCTCCCTCCCGGAACCTACACAGTTACGGATACGCCATTGTCCGGCAAGTCGACATCTCATACCCTTGTGGTTACGAGCGACACGGTAGCCACGTTCGACGGTACGACCGTATCGGATTTTAACGCGACCTCGCCGGTAAGCTGGGCGGTGGGCGCTGCAACGTATTCGGGAGGTGTTGTTAATATTTCCATTACCGGTGGAAGCTACATCGGTGAAGACGGCAGCTGGACCGCCGAACAGACGGGTGGACAAGGAGAAGATGTCTAGCCCTTCCCCCTGCGCAGGATGACTCCAGCCTCGCTCCATTCGTGGATCTCAATCCCGGTCGCACTGCTGATGCCTCTCTTTCTGCTCCGCGCACAAGTGGCACAGCCTCCGGTCGTCCCCGATGGAGAGCGAATCGAGCGGTCGATTCGCGCGCAGGAGACGCACCACTACCGGATACCCGCCCAGGCAGGGCAGTCGATCCGCGTCCTTTTCGAACAAAAGGGCGCGGACGTGGAACTGGCGCTGACGTCGCCGGAAGCCCGCCAGGTCGGGTTCTCGGATCTTCCCAATATTGACTGGGGTCCGGAGTCCATTGCAGTCATCGCCGAGTCCGCCGGTATTTACACGCTGGACATTGCAGTTCTCGCGGCAAAGGCTCCTTCAGGAAACTATGAGTTTCGAGTTGTGGTCCGCGATGCCACACCTGAAGATACGCTGAGGGCTGCCGCAGAGAAGAGCATCGGCGATGCCCTTCGGCTCCGTCGGACGCGGGCTCCAGGCTTCATAAAACTGGCGTTAGCCGAATACGAGAAAGCACTGCCCTTCTTCCATGCCAATGGTGATCGTTATCGCGAAGCCCTGTTGCACTCCACTATAGGTCTGGTCCTCGCGCAGTCGGGAGACATGCGCGCCGCTCTTACCCACTACGAGACGGCTGCCGAAACCTTCATCAGTCTTGGCGACAAGCGCGAGGAGGCAACCGCGCGTAACAATGCCGGAGGTGCATGGGACGTGCTGGGCGACTTTCCCAAAGCGTTCGAGAACTATTCTGCGGCACTCCGCCTGAACCGCGCCCTCGGAGGCGGAGCGCGGTTGCGTGTCATCAGTAATCTGAACAATATCGCCAAGCTCCACGGGGACCGGCAGGAGTGGCAGCAGTGCCTCGATGCCTACCGGGAGGCGCTTGCCCTGGCTGAAGAAGTGGGAACACCACAGTTGCGGGCTATTGTTCTCCAGAACCTTGGCGGGACTTTTGTGAACCTCCATCAGGTTGACCTGGGTCGGGACTACTACTTCCGCTCCCTGGAGCAATCCCGCCTCGCCAACGACGAGACAGGCCAGGCCACGGCCCTCGAAAGTCTGGGGATTCTGTACAGGGACAGTGACCGGCAAAAGGCACTTTCCTTGTGGACCCAGGCCCTCACTCTGCATCGGAAAAAAGGTGACAAGCGAGCAGAGGGCCGCGTGCTCTACCGGGCAGCGGCCCTCAAGGCAACGCAGGGAGACGAGGCGCAGGCACTGGCCGATTTTGGCGCGTCTATGGCGATTCTGAAAGGCGTCGGCGATACACGCGAGATTGCGCTGGCGGCCCGCTCCCTGGCCTCGGTCTATCTGGATTCCGGTGAGCCCCTGAAAGCTGTGGCCTATGCGGAGCAGGCGCTCACCGCCTTCCGGGCCATCGGTGACCGGCTGGCGCAGGCCGGGGCGCAGCGGATTCTTGCCGAGGCCAGGCGGGCACTCGGCGAACCGAGGGAGGCGCTGCGTCTGGCGCTCGATAGTCTGGCGTTGGCAGAGGCAGTTCGCTCCGGCGTTGCCTCCGAACAGGTGCGTGCCGGGTACATCGGGTCCGACCTCGGCTACTTCCTCGCCACCGACCTTCAGATGGAACTGGGGGAAACCGACGCCGCGCTGGCCACCAACGAACGAGCCCGGGCGCGGAGTCTTGTGGAGAGTCTGGCCGAAGGTGGCGTCAATGGCCTGGGTGCCGCCGATCTAAAGCTGGTGGAGCGCCGAAAGGAACTGGCGAACCAGATGAACGCCAAATCCGCAAGGTTGCTGCCTCTCATGGGCCAGACGACGCCTCGCGTCGCCGCGCTGCAGGAAGAACTTCGCTCGCTGGAAAGCGCCTTCAACGATCTGGAGGCTGAGATCCGGCGGAACAATTCGCATCTGGCATCCCTGGTGCAGCCGCAACCCCTCACGCTGAAGCAGATTCAGAGCGACGTCCTCGATGACAACACCGTGCTTCTCGAATACGCGCTTGGTGAAAAGCGCAGTTATCTCTGGGTGGTGGGGAAGACTTCGCTCCACAGTTTCACGCTGCCTGGGTCGGAGACGCTCGACAGGCAGAGTCGAGCCGTCTATGATCTGCTCACTGCCCGAGCGACTGCGGTTCGCGGAGAATCCGCCGCCCAGCGTGCAGCCCGCATCGTGAAGGCCGATGCCGACTACGCCATCGCCGTGCGCGAACTCAGCGAAATGGTGCTGGGAGCTGCACGCTCCCAACTGGGAACAAAGCGTATCGTTGTCGTAGCCGATGGCGCGCTCCAGCGGTTCCCGTTCTCTGTGTTGCCCACGGCTTCGGGCGCACCCCTGATCGCGACGAACGAGGTTGTCATGCTGCCCTCGGCCTCGGCGCTCGTGGAACTGCGCAAGGAAGCGGCTGCCCGCCAGCCCGCGCCGAAGACGCTGGCCGTCTTTGCCGATGCCGTGTTTGGCCAGGCGGATGAGCGCATGCGGAAGGGTTCTGTGACGTCGTCCGCAGCGAAGTCCCCCGAAGCGACCCGGATTCTGGAACACCTGGCCGAACCGGCCAATGCGGATAGCTCCGGTGCTTCTATGCGAATTCCGCGCCTGCCTTTCACGCGCCTCGAAGCTGATGAAATCCTTCGGGTGGCGTCTGGCAGCGGTAATCTGCGGGCCTTCGGGTTCGATGCCAGCCGGGCACTGGCCATAAGCGGTGCGCTCAGCGAATATCGCTATCTGCACTTCGCCACGCATGGCTATCTCGATACGGAACATCCGAACCTCTCGGCTCTGGTACTGGCGCAGTACGACAGCCAGGGCAAGCCCCTCGATGGTTTCCTTCGTGCCGGCGACATCTACAACAGCCATCTGAAGGCCGACCTGGTGGTGTTGAGCGCGTGTCAGACGGGCCTCGGGAAAGAGGTCAGCGGAGAAGGTCTGATGGGCCTGACCCGCGCGTTCCTCTATGCCGGCGCGCCACGGGTGGTGGTCAGCCTGTGGAACGTCAACGACAAGGCGACGGCGGATCTGATGGCGGTCCTGTATCGCCGGATCTTGCGGAATGGAGATCGTCCTTCGGCCGCTCTGCGGGCGGCGCAACTGGAAATCGGGAAACGCACGAGATGGGCGGCTCCCTACTATTGGGCCGCATTTGTTCAACAAGGTGATTGGCAATGAAAACGATATTTCTGGGTTTGGTCAGCGCGGGCCTGCTGCTGGCTGCGGATAACGATACGACCCGCGGCATCGTTCCCGAAGAAGTCCTGAAAGCGCGTCCGCAGACACCTGTGGCCGCAGCGAAGAAGCCAACGTCCGCGCCCGTCTATCAGGGCACGGGAGGTGGCGCTGCGAAGCCTGCAGCGGGGGCGAGGCAGGTTGGCGTGACCATCTGGCGCCTGCGGCCTGCGAGCCAAGGCGGCACTGGTGCCCGCATCCTGGTGCAGGAGGAAACAGCCACCACCGAGTTCGTCCCCGAGCGCGTTGGGTCCACGACCAGTCTGCAGGCGGGTGATCGTGTGCGGCTGACTGTGGAATCGCCGGAGACCGGGTACCTCTACGTGATTGATCGCGAACGGTATGCCTCCGGGGAACGCGGCGCTCCATGGCTCATCTTTCCGACCACTCGCACGCGTGACGGCGACAACCGCGTGACTGCGGGTAAGCTGATCGACATTCCGGGCCAGGCGGATCGGCCCAACTTCTTTTCTCTTCGCCAAAGCCGGGTGGACCAGACCGAAGAGGAACTGTCGCTGATTCTCTCGAAAGAACCGCTCGAAGGCATCCAAATCGGTGCGCAGGCCCTCCAGTTGACCAGCGAGCAGGTAGCAGGGTGGGAGCGGCGGTGGGGTGCCGGTAGGGTGGAAAGCTTCGAACTGGCGGGGGGCGCAGGCAGGCCCTGGACCCGCAACGAACAGCAGGCCGCGGCTGACACCACGCGCGTCCTCACGCAGGAGGACCCCGCACCGCAGACCGTTTATCGCGTGGTCTCCGGCACCGCGTCAAAACCTTCGGAACCGTTCCTCGTCAAAGTCCGCCTCCGCTACTCATCAGGCCGCTAAGTTTCCAGCCCGCATCGGGCGTATGCTGGAACCAGGAGCCGTCACATGGGTTGCATTCTGGCGATAAACGCAGGCTCTTCTTCGGTTCGCTTTGCCGCGTTCAAGGATACGGAACTCCTGCCCGAAGTAATGCGGGGGAAGATCGACCGCATCGGCGATGAAGGTGCCGTCGATGTCATCAGTGGCATCCCGCGGCAATTAGTGGTCACTCCCCCCACTTCCATCTCCCACCGAATTGTTCACGGAATGCAGCATTCGCGGCCCGCGCGCATTTCTCCTGAGTTGGTGGCAGAATTGCAGCGCAATATTCCGAACGACCCCGAGCACATGCCGCGTCAGCTGGAATTCATCGAAGCCTGCAGTCACCTGTTTCCCGGGGTGCCGCAACTGGCGTGCTTCGATACGGCGTTCCACGCGCACATGCCGCGGGTGGCGGCACAGTTGCCCCTGCCCCGTCGGTATGAAGGGCAGGGTCTGCGTCGCTACGGTTTTCACGGTATTTCGTACGAATATCTGCTGGAAGAACTGGCACACGTTGCGGGTCCGGAAGCAGCGCAGGGTCGCGTGATCCTGGCGCATCTGGGTAACGGGGCCAGCCTGGCCGCCGTGAAGTATGGCACCGGCATCGACACAACAATGGGCTTCACTCCGTGTGGTGGGCTGGTGATGGGAACTCGCACCGGAGATCTGGATCCCGGAGTCGCCGCCTGGCTTCTTTCTTCCGGCCTGACGCCCGAGCAATTCAATCATCTGGTTAACCACGAATCCGGCATGGTGGGTGTTTCGGAGACCAGTGCCGATGTGCGCGATCTGCTGAAAGTTGCGCCAACCGACCCACGCGCCGCAGAAGCGCTGAATCTGTTCTGCTACCAGGTCCGAAAACACATTGGTGCACTGGCCGCCGCGCTCTCGGGCCTCGACACGCTGGTCTTCGCCGGCGGCATCGGCGAGAATGCGCCCGCCCTGCGCCACCAAATTTGTAATAACCTGCAATTCCTCGGTCTGGAACTCAACGACCGCAGGAATGCCGCCAACAAGCCCCTCATCTCGTCCGCGAAAAGCCGGGTGGCTGTTCGCGTTATCCCCACGAATGAAGAGCTGATGCTCGCCCGCCACGCCCGCCGCTTTCTGAAAGGAAGCTGAATATGTCTCAACCGCTTTCGCCCGAACTACTCTCCAGGATGAACGCCTGGTGGAGAGCCGCCAACTATTTGTCTGTCGGCCAGATATACCTGTACGCGAATCCTCTGCTGCGCGAACCTCTTACAGCCGCACATGTGAAGCCTCGCCTCCTGGGCCACTGGGGGACCACGCCTGGTCTCAATTTCATCTACGTCCACCTCAATCGCGTTATCAAAGCGTACGACGTGAATATGCTTTACGTAATCGGGCCCGGGCACGGCGGACCAGGCATCGTCGCCAACACCTGGCTGGAAGGCACCTACAGCGAACTCTATCCCGATATCGCGCAGTCCGAGTCGGGTATGCAGAAGCTGTTTAAACAGTTCTCCTTTCCGGGAGGGATTCCCAGTCACGTGGCCCCGGAAATTCCTGGCTCCATCCATGAGGGCGGGGAATTGGGGTACTCTCTTCTCCACGCTTACGGCGCTATCTTCGATAATCCCGATCTCATTGCCGCCTGTATCGTTGGTGACGGGGAAGCAGAGACCGGACCGCTCGCCACCAGTTGGCACTCGAACAAGTTCGTCAATCCTGCGCGGGATGGTGCGGTGCTTCCCATCCTTCACCTGAACGGCTATAAGATCGCCAACCCGACCGTACTGGCCCGGATCCCTCACCATGAACTGGAACAGCTGTTTATCGGCTACGGCTACCAACCGTATTTTGTGGAAGGTGACGATCCGGACACCGTGCACCAGTTAATGGCGGCCACGCTCGACACCGTCATACCCGAGATTCGTGCCATCCAGAAAAACGCACGCGAAAACCCTGCCGCATTACGCCCCCAATGGCCCATGATTGTCATGCGTACCCCCAAGGGCTGGACCGGGCCGAAGTTCGTGGACGGCAAGAAGGAGGAGGGCTCCTGGCGTTCGCATCAGGTACCCCTGACCAATTGCATCGGGAACCCGGCGCACCTCGAAATTCTTAACACCTGGCTGCGCAGCTATCACGCGGAAGAGTTATTCGACGAGACGGGTAAACTGCGGCCCGAGATCGCGGCGCTGGCTCCCGAAGGCAATCGCCGGATGTCGGCGAATCCCCACACGAATGGCGGCCAGCTGCTGAAGGACCTTCACCTGCCGGACTTCCGGAGTTACGCGGTATCCGTCACGAAGCCCGGTGTGGAAGTCGCGGAATCCACCCGCGTGATGGGCGACATGTTGCGCGATGTGATGAGCCTGAACGAGCACGACCACAACTTCCGCGTCGTAGGTCCGGATGAAACGGCATCGAATCGGCTGGGTAGTCTGTTTGAGGTCACTGACCGTGAGTGGATGGCAGAGACAATTCCGGGCGACGATCACCTAAGCCATGATGGCCGCGTGATGGAAGTTCTCAGTGAACACATGTGCCAGGGGTGGCTGGAAGGTTACCTGCTCACCGGTCGCCACGGCTTCTTCTCCTGCTACGAAGCCTTCATCCACATCATCGACTCCATGTTTAATCAGCACGCCAAGTGGCTGAAGGTTTCGAAAGAGATCCCCTGGAGACGCCCCATCGCGTCGCTCAATTACTTGCTGACCTCGCATGTCTGGCGGCAGGACCACAATGGCTTCAGCCATCAGGACCCGGGCTTTATTGACCAGGTGGTAAACAAGAAGGCCGACGTAGTGCGCGTCTATCTTCCCCCTGACGCCAACACGCTGCTGTCGGTGACGGACCACTGCCTGCGCAGCAGGAACTACGTCAATGTGATCGTCGCTGGTAAGCAACCTGGACTGCAGTATCTTGATATCGAAGCGGCCGTTCGCCACTGCAGCACAGGTATCGGAATCTGGGGCTGGGCCAGTAATGACCAGGACACCGAGCCGGATGTCGTGATGGCCTGCGCTGGTGACGTGCCCACACTGGAAACTCTGGCTGCGGTAGATCTTCTCCGCCAGCACCTGCCCGACCTGCGCATCCGCGTCGTCAACGTGGTGGACCTGATGACCCTGCAGCCGAATACTGCGCATCCACACGGGCTTTCCGACGCAGAGTTCGACTCCATTTTCACTACCGACAAACCTGTCGTCTTCGCCTATCACGGCTATCCCTGGCTCATCCATCGCCTGACCTATCGCCGCGCCAATCATGACAACATGCACGTACGTGGTTACAAGGAAGAAGGCACCACAACAACGCCTTTCGATATGACCGTACTGAATGACCTCGACCGTTTCCATTTGGCGGGAGACGTCATCGATCGGGTACCGCGCCTCCGCAACTGTGCCGGGCATTTCAAACAGTTCCTGCGTGACAAACTCATTGAGCACAAGCGGTACATCATGGAGCACGGTGACGATATGCCGGAAATCCGCGACTGGACGTGGCCGCACTAATGCCTCTGCCTGGCTCGTTCTGGGATCAGCCTCTTGCGGACTTGCTCCGTCAGTTGGAAGCCACTCCCTCGGGTCTCACCGCAGATGAGGCGAAGCGCCGCACCCACCTCTACGGACCCAACTCCCTCGAAGAGGAGTCGCGTTTCGCTGTCGTCGCCAGCTTCCTGCGGTTCTTTGCAAATCCGTTGGTTTTGATCCTGCTGGCCGCCAGTGTCATCTCGTACACACTGGGTGATCCCGTCGGGGCGATGATCATTACCGCCATGGTGCTGCTCAGTGTCCTGCTGAACTTCTTCATGGAGTTTCAGGCGCACCATGCAGTGGAACAGATTCGCAAGCAGGTGGCGACCACAGCCGCGGTCCTGCGCGACGGGAAGGAGCAGGAATTGCCTGTCGCTCAGCTCGTCCCTGGCGATATTGTGCTGCTAAACGCGGGCGACCTGGTCCCTGCGGATGGTCGCCTGCTCAGCGTGAAGGATCTCCACGTTCGCGAGTCGGCACTAACCGGGGAATCGCTGCCGGTCGAGAAGTCCGTCGCCGATCTTCCCCCCGGAACTCACAACGCGGTTGCCGCGACGAACTCCGTGTTTCTGGGGACTGCGGTGCAGACCGGCATCGCGACTGTCGTGATCGTTGCGACGGGCCGGAATACTGCGCTCAGCGCCGTCGCCCGCAATCTGGCGGCAAAGCCCCCGGAGACCGAGTTCGGCCGAGGCATTCGACAGTTCGGGTCCATGATCACGAAAGTGATTCTCGCGCTGGTGCTGTTCGTCCTGCTGATCAACATCGTTTTGCACCGGCCGCTGCTGGAATCTTTTCTCTTCGCGGTAGCTCTTGCGGTGGGCATGACACCGGAGATGATGCCCCTCATCATCACCGTCACCCTGGCCCGCAGCGCCATGCGTATGACGAAGAAGAAGGTCCTGGTAAAACAGCTCTCGGCCATCGAGGATTTCGGCTCCGTCACCATCCTTTGCAGCGACAAGACCGGCACACTCACAGAGGGTGAGATTGTCCTCGACCGGCATGTCGATATCGACGGTAAAGACGACGACAATGTGCTGCGCCTCATCTACGTGAACAGCTTCTTCGAGGCTGGAATCAAGAGTCCCCTGGACGATGCGGTCCTCAAGCACGAGCGGCCAAAGATCGTCGACTACGCCAAGGTGGACGAGATCCCGTTCGACTTTGCGCGCAAGTGCCTCTCGGTGGTGGTACGGCACGAAGACACGTACCTGCTCTCCACCAAGGGTGCCGCCGAAAGCATCTTCGCGCTTTGCAGCACCGTTACTGTGGATGGCGAGCCACAACCTTTCAATGAAGCGCGTCGGGCGCAGGCCGCCGCGACGTACCAGAGATTCAGCGCCGATGGCTTTCGTGTCCTCGGTGTTGCATCCCGTGTGGTCACCGTCAAAGACGCCTATTCCGTCGTCGATGAAAAGGAAATGAATCT
>CANIHR010000123.1 GCA_947467185.1 Bryobacterales bacterium | reverse complement strand
TGCTGTAGTTACTTCTTTTCAGCGGGCATCACGAAGCCACGAGCCGCCAGATCTTTGGGGTCCGTGGTGACCGGGGTGGCGTCGCGCCAGAGCCAGCGCATCATTTCCGGGAAGATTGCGCCGCCGAACTTCTGACCGTGGAGATTGATGCCCCACACAAAGTTCACGTCGTAGCCTTTCTTCGTCATCGCATCCTTCAGCCGCACGTTCTGGTAGAACCAGTCGCGTTTCTCGCTGTAAGTGCCGTCCGCCTGCAGAGCGCGGTTGTCGTTGCGTCCATCGCAGAAAAAGATGCGGATGGGCTTCTTCGGGCTTTCCAGCACGCGTTCGGGATAGACATAGCCACCACGAATATCGGTGAAGCTGCCGACATTGCTCAGCACCTTGCGGAACTCGTTCGGTCGTTCCCACGCCACCGAGAAAGCGGCGATCGCGCCGGAACTGGAACCACCGATACCGCGCATTTCCGGATCCTTCGAAATGTTGTATTCCTTGTTGAGCGCCGGCATCAATTCTTCGGTCACAACGCGGGCGTACTTGTCATCAGGCGTGTTGTATTCCGTGGGACGATTCGTGGTGCGGTCGCCCCATTCCTGGAGGTTCGGTTCCGGCTGTTCCGGCGTGCGGCCAGGGTTGATGAAGACACCCAGCATGATCGGGATCTCGCGGCGGTAGATGAGGTTATCCATCACGTGCTGCGCCTTAATATCGCCGGCTTCGTCCTTAAACGCCTGGCCGTCCTGCATCACCATCAGCGCGGCGGGAACCTTCGGGTCATACTGAGCCGGAACATAGACCCAGTAGGTGTGCTGGGTGCCCGGATACACGTTGCTGGGCAGCGTGAAGGGCCCGCGGATTTCGCCCTGCGGCACGCCTTCCTGCGCCATCGAATCGGGGCCGAGGCGGTACTGAGAATTTGGAGGAGGACCGGGAGGCATCGGCTGCGGACCACGGCCGCCGCGTCCACGCCCACCGGGAGCGCCGGCTGCCGGGGGGGCCTGACCAGCTGGGGGAGCGGCCGGAGCCTGCGCCATTGCAATCACTGCAGCGCCCGCGAGCGCGAGCGTCGTCATCAATACGGTTGTTCTGTTCATTATTTGAGGGACCGCTGGAATTATATCCGATGGAACGCGCGAAGGATTTCCCGCATGCCGTACTGCAGCGCGACGGGCCGTCCGTGGGGGCAAGCCATCGGGTATTCAGTAGCCGCGAGCGTACGGATCATCCACTCCATCTTCTGGCGGTCCAGCGGGGTGTTGATCTTGATGGCGGCGCGACAGGCGATGGAGGCCGCGATACCCCGGCGCAGGTCGGCAACCGACCCGGCGCGGAGTTCGTTTTCCGAGACTTCGAGAATCTCAAGCATCACGCGTTCCAGGTCGCCCATACCGATGGCGGCGGGTGCCGCTTTGATGGCGATGGTGCGGTTACCGAAGGGTTCAGAATCGAAGCCCGAAGTGCGGAGTTCGTCTTCGATGCGGGCGTACTCCAGTTGCTGACCGGGCGTGAGGGTCAGAATGACGGGAATCAGGAGTTGCTGCACTTCCACGCGGCCCGCCGCCTGCTGCGTGAGCACCTGTTCGAAGAGGATGCGTTCGTGGGCCACGTGCTGGTCGATGATCCACAAACCGTCGGGTCCTGCAGCGATGATGAAGCTGTTGTGCAGCTGCCCCATGGGCCGCAGATCGCCGATTCTCAGCATGGTGGAATCGATCGGGATTGCATCCAGCGGGAACCCGGAATGCGTATCGGGAACCCGTAGTTTGATAGCGTCCGGGGGCCGTTGCGCCAAAGGCTGATTCACAGGGATTCCCGCACCGCCGAAATCAAAACGCCCGGCGGGGGGGGGCGGAGCCTGCATGACGAACTCGGGCGCAACCGTGGCTTCGGGAGCGGGACTCGCCAGCGGTTCCTGCAACATCTGCGAGAAATCGGAATACGGCAACCCTGGGGCGGGTTGCGGGTTCAGACTGAAAGCCGGAGCGGGGCGAGATGCCATCAACTGGTCGCGAATCGCGTCGCGGATGAAATCGTGCATCCACGAACCATGACGGAAGCGGACTTCAGTCTTCGACGGGTGAACGTTGACGTCAACCTCACCGGGGTCGCAATCGAGGAACAGCAGCGCGAACGGGAAGCAGGACGCCGGCATCAGATTGTGATAGCCGCCGGATATGGCGTGCAGCACCAGGCGGTCGCGAATGAGGCGGCCATTCACGAAGATGAAGATCGAGTTGCGGTTGTTCTTCTGGACCTGCGGGCGCGAAACGAAGCCACGCAGCGTGTAGGTGGTGGGTTCGTCTTCGGGGTCCTGCGCGGGCAGGCGGGCTGTCTTATCGCCCAGGTCGATCAGTTCCTCCAGAATACGGCTGCCGAAGACCTGGAATACGCGCTCGCGAAGAGAATCGACAGGTGTCACGTGCAGCAGGTTCGCTCCGGCGTGCCAGAGTTCGAAGGTCTTGTCGGGATGCGCCAGACTGTAATGCGTTACCAGGGAGGCGATGTGCGCGAGTTCCGTTTGGTCTGTCCGCAGAAATTTCTTGCGCGCCGGGACGTTGTAGAAGAGATCACGAACGGAAATGGTAGTGCCGGGGCCGCGGGCGATTTCATCGCAGACCACGATCTTGCCGCCGGCGATCTCGACACGGGTCCCGGTTTCTTCATCGGGCGAACGGGTTTCCAGCAGCAACCGCGACACCGAGGCGATCGAGGGCAGCGCCTCGCCGCGGAAACCCAGGGTCGAGATGGACAGCAGATCGTGAACATCGTGCAGCTTGCTGGTCGCATGACGCTCGAAGGCCAGCAGCGCATCGTCGCGCAGCATGCCGCAGCCGTCATCGGCAATCCTGATCAGCCGCCGTCCACCGCTCTCAATTTCGACACGGATGGACTGCGCCCCGGCATCGAGCGAGTTCTCCAGCATCTCCTTAACGACCGAAGCCGGGCGCTCCACAACTTCGCCGGCTGCGATCTTGTTCGCGACATTGTCCGAAAGTACGCGGATTCTTCCCAAGCTATTACTCTAACGACGCAGTGAACACCTGCGCCAGTTCGCCTTCCGTCAGCTCAATCGGATTCGCCTTCATGCTGCTGGCTTTGGCGGCTTTGGCCACCACCGCGCCGCAGTCCGCCGCCGAGATACCGTAAGCGGACAGACCGGGGACGCCCAAGTCACGGACCAGGGCCTCAAGCCAGGCCGCACCGTCTTCCGCAGTGGCTAAAGCGTCACCGGTCAGGATTCGGGCAACTTCTGTATACCGACCTAACCCCGTTCCTTCGGGATCGCGCTCGCGAAGCACGGCAATATTCGCCCGCACGCCATGCGGCAGGATCGCGGCACAGACGGCGCCGTGCGGCGCCTCAAACATGCCGCCAATGGGAGCCGCAAAACCGTGCACCACACCCAGCCCCGCGTTCGCCAGTGCCATGCCGCCCAACAAACTGGCGTACGACATCCCGGCACGAGCCTCGGCATCGCGCCCGTTCCGGCAGACAGCAGGCAGCGAGCGAGCAGCCAGCGGAATGCCATCGCGGCACAGCGCATCGGTCATGGGATTCGCTTTAATCGAAACAAACGGTTCAATCAGCTGCGTCAGGGCATCGAGGCCCGTCGCCGCTGTCAGTTCCCGGGGAAGCGAGACGGTCAGCATGGGATCGACCAGCGCAATCGACGGCAGCATCATCGGACTTCGCAGACTCACCTTCACACCATGTTCCGGAGACCCCAGAACCGCGTTCCGCGTCACTTCCGAACCCGTCCCGGCCGTTGTGGGAACCGCAATGAACGGCAGCGGGTCATTGCGCAAAGGCCGACCCCGCCCGATCACTTCCAGATGCTCCAGCGGATCGCCGTCATTCGTCGCAAACGCCGCGATGGCCTTACCCGCATCCACCACCGACCCGCCACCAATCGCGATCACCACATGGACACCCGCAGCCCGAGCCGCGGCACCACCGGCCACCGCGACATCCACGGTCGGCTCGCCCGAAACCCCAAATAGTGTGCAGTGGAAACCAGCGCCTTCCAGTTCGGCGATGATCGTCGCACGCCGAATCCGGTCCTTACCGGTAACGACAAATGCACGCCGCCCCCAGGCGAGGGCAAGCTTTGGCAGTTCGGCAATCACACCGGGGCCAAAGATGATCCGGTTCGCCGTGGCGAATTCAAAACGCATGAGAGCCTACCATTTTTCGTCGCCGGGGAACACGTTGGTGAACAACGCCCGGGTGCGGGGCTCGGCAAACATGTCGGCTACGGTCGTCGCCCACGTTTTAAAATGTGCCGTCTCTTTGTGCAGCGGCATTGCGGCCTCACTGTGATAGACCTCCCACAGCACGAAGTGCGTCGGATCCGCAATGTCCTGCACAAAATCAAACCGGGCCACACCCGCCTCCAGGGCCGAATTCCGTGCGTTCTCAATGGTGGCAACCTTAAACGCGTCCACGCATTCGGGCTTGATCTGAATATCGACCTTCAAAATAACCATGCACTCCATAATCTCAACAGCACTCGTTATCATCAGGAAATGCTGAAAGAGGGAATGGCAGGCGGGGTGATCCTTGGCATCCTCGCCCTCACCGCGTCTGCCGCCGACTTTGGCCGCGACGTATACCCCGCGCTGGAAGCGGCGGGTTGCCGGGGCTGCCACGCGCAGGATGGCGTTGCCTCCACCACGCGGCTACACTTTCCCGAGACGGGCGCCACCGCGGACAGAGTTCTCGCCTTCGGGCGCTCGCTGGTCGCCCTGGTGGACCAAAAGGAGCCCGAACAGTCACTCCTGCTCGCCAAACCGACCAACCGGGTCCGTCATGCCGGAGGCCAGCGCATTCGTCCCGGTTCGACGGAAGAAGCGGCCCTCCGCGAGTGGGTTGCGCAGCTTGTCGCCTTCACGCCAGCCGAAACCGCCAAAGCCCTCGAATTCCGTCCCGATGCCGCCCCTGCCGGCCTGATGAGGCGGCCTACGGTCGCCCTGCGCCGCCTCACCAACAGCCAGTACAACAACACGGTCCGCGACCTGTTGGGCGAACGTGGCACCCCGGCCAGCCAGTTCCCGCAGGAAGATTTCGTCAACGGCTTCCGCAACCAGTACGAAGCCCAGAACCTCTCGCCGATTCATCTGGACGCCTACGCCAATTCCGCCGCCCGACTCACTACCAGCGCCTTCCGTAATGGCCTGCCGCAACAGTTGATCGGCTGCCGCCCTTCGGCCACGTGCCGGGACACGTTTATCCGTAGTTTCGGACAGAAGGCCTTCCGCCGCCCCCTGGACGACAGCGAATTCACCCGCTACCAGAAGCTCTTCCTGAAACAGGCAAACTTCACCGAAGGCGCCCGGATTGTGCTGGAAGCGATGCTGCAGTCACCCGCGTTCCTGTTCCGGCTGGACACGCCGCCGGAACCGCGCCTGAAGCCCTGGGCTGCCGCCAGTCGCCTCTCTTACGCGCTGTGGGATTCCATGCCCGACGCCGAACTGTTCGAAGCGGCCACCAAAGGCGAGCTCGACTCGAAGGCGGGCGTCGAAAAGCAGGTCCGCCGGATGCTGCACGACCCGAAAGCCCACGACGCCCTCGACGATTACGTTTCGCAATGGCTTCGTTTTGACAGGGCGCTCGCCGCCACGAAAGACCGCAACCGCTTCCGCGACTTTTCCCCCGACACGCTCTTCGCGATGACACAGGAAGCCCGCGCCTTCATCGCCGACCTCGTCTGGAATAACCGCAGCTTCCTCGAAATCTTCACAGGCGAGAACAGTTACCCGAACGGGGGCCTCGCGAAGATCTACAGCGTCACCCCGCCAGCCACCGATTACGAAAAAGTCACATTCCCAGCCAATTCCGAACGTTCCGGCCTGCTGGGCCAGGCCCTCTTCCTTTCTCTGACATCCAAACCGGACGAAACCGCGCCCACCGCGCGAGGCCTGTTTGTCCGGGAGCAGCTTCTCTGCCAGAAAGTGCCCGATCCCCCGCCCGGCGTGAATACCAACCTGCCGGAACCCACCGAAGCCCGGCCGATGACCAACCGCGACCGTCTGGTGGAACACACCCGCAACGAAACCTGCGCCCGGTGCCATTCCCTGGTGGACCCGATTGGCTTTGGCTTCGAGAAATTCGACGCCATCGGCCAGCGCCGGGAAAAGCTCGAACTCGTTTTCCGTGAGGGCGAAGGTGAAAACCGCAAAGCTTCAGGAAAAAGACTGCAGATCGATCTCGACACTTCCGCTCGGGTGGAGGGCATCCCTAACGGCACCTTCACTTCCCCCCGCGAACTGGGAAAAATCCTTGCGGGCACCGAAGTCTGCCAGCAATGCGTGGTTCTACAGTATTTCCGCTACGTAACGGGCCGCATGGAGACCGTGGCGGACCGCCCGATTCTCCGCCGCGTCTTTGAAGCCTTCCGGGCCTCCGATTTTCGTTTCCAGGAACTTATAATGTCCATGATGGTGGAAAATGCCGAACTTAATCACTGAGCGAGTACGACTTTCCCGCCGCCGCTTCCTGCGCGGGGCAACCGTAGCAGGTGCCGCGGTCCGAATTGGCCTGCCTCCTCTGGTTGGCATGCTGAATTCGCACGGTACGGCCTGGGCGGCCGACGCCGCGCCCATCGAATCCCGTCTCGTCTTCTGGTTTAACGGCAACGGCATCCCGGAACGCTACTGGATCCCCGCAGAAACCGGGCCGGACTACGCGATGACGCCCTGTCTGGCACCGCTCGCACCATTCCGCAACGACATCCACGTGGTGACGGGCCTCGATAACGCTGTCGCCACCAATCCCGGCCCCGGCAACGGCCACCACAAAGCGATCAGCGGCGTGGTCAGCTGTACCCCATTCACCGGCCACGGCGCAGGCGGACCGTCATTCGACCAGATTGTCGCCAACAAGATCGGCGCGGATTCGCGCTTCCGCTCTATCCAGATCGGCGTCTCCCAGGAATCCTTCGGCGAAAGCATCCAGCGCAATATGAGCTGGGCGGGCTTCGATCGCCCGCTGCCCTCCGAAATGCTGCCCAATCGCCTCTTCGACCGTCTTTTCGGGCAACACGAAGAAGGCTGGGTGAATCGCCGCCGCAGCATTCTCGACACCGTTCGCGAAGACTCCGTTAACCTCCGCAAGACCCTTTCGAAAGACGACGCCCACCGCGTGGACGAGCACCTTTCCGCGGTCCGCGATATGGAACGCGCCATCACCGGTCTGCCGGCGAACTATCGCCGCATCGACCCGCCGCAATACGACGGCGACATGAAGGACTGGCCCCGCATCGCCCGCCTGCAGAGCGATTTGCTGGCCGCCGCCCTGGTCACCCGCCAGACCCGCGTGGCGTCGTACATGCTCACCCGGGGTCAGGGTCTCGCCCGCTTCCCCTGGCTTGGCCTCACCGCCGCGCGCCACCACGACTACACCCACGCCGACGGCAAAGCGCCCGGCAGCGATGGTCCAAATGGCCAGCGCATCCTCCGCGATATCACGCGCTGGCATGCCGAGGAGTTCGCCTATCTTCTGGGCAAGCTGAAATCCACACAGGAAGGCGCGGGCAACGTTCTGGATCACACCTGCCTCGTCTATACCCACGAACACGCCGAAGCGAATCCCCACAAGGCCAGCGGCATGGCTATGATCGTGGCCGGCCATGCGGGCAAACTCGTCACCGGCACGCACTCGAAGGTCATGGGCACCATCGGTGACCTCTACCTGACCGTGGCCGACGATATTCTCGGTGCCGGCGTTGGACGCATCCCCACATCCACAAAGAAACTCGGGGTTCTGGTTGCTTAAACAACTGAAAGGGAAGTCCGTTGTCCTCGGTCTTATCGCCCTCGATGTCCTGCTGTTCGCGCTGGGGAAGGCCATCACGCTGGCAGTGTTGCTCGCGCTTGGGCTGATGTTCTACGGCATCAAGGCCGGCATCCGCGCGCTGTTTCGAAAGTCCATACTGATTTGGCGCCTGCGCTACCGCCTGATCGTCACGTATGTCTTCATCGGCGGCGTGCCGATTCTGCTGATCCTCGCCCTGTCCTACCTGGGCGCGTGGATCGTGGTGGGCCAGGTGGCGACGTATCTGGTCAGTTCAGAATTATCGCGCCGGGCCGGTGTGCTGGAAGCTCCGGCCAAACTGTTGGCGGATGCGAAACCGAGCGCTCGATTGCCCATCGCTATTGGCGTCTCTCCCGTTCTCCACGATCGGGCTCCGGGCGCGGAAATTCTGGTCACTGGCGATGGTCCCGATCTCCACTTCCCGGAAACCAGCAAGCTCACCGCCCTGCCTCCTGGCTGGAACAACTACACCGGCCTCGTGCTGAGCGAGGGCCGCTATTTCCTGATGAGCCTGGTGAAGAAGGGCAACGTGCAGGCCCTTGTCGTCGCTCCTCTGGATCGGCCCGTGATGGAAAAGCTCGTCGAGGGTCTGGGCACGCTGAATATCTACAATATCGGTGCCGCCCGCGTCGTGAAAGGCGGCAACGGGGGCCTCCGTCTTCAGGCCAGCCAAACCGATCCTGACCCCAACCCCGCGCCCACCTTCGCGGGCAAGATTCCGCCCGCCTACAACATCCTCGACCGCGAATTCCCGTGGGGCAACCCTATCGACATTGTCGAATGGAGCAAGCCGAACGAGAAGTACTCGGCGCTGCTCTCAGTAACGACTCGCACCTCTGCCGTCCTCGCTACCGTCTTCGGTGACCGCGTCGATTTCGCCCAGGGCATCCTCGTGGCGTTCCTCGCCATCGTCGCTCTGCTCGCGCTGGTGGAGCTGATCTCCGTCATCATCGGCATTTCCATGACGCGCACCATTACGGGCGCGGTCCACAACCTCTACGAAGGCACGCTCCGCATTGGTAAGGGCGATTTTTCCACGAAGGTTCCGGTCAAAGGTTCCGATCAACTGGCTGACCTGTCTACTTCGTTCAACCAGATGACCGAACAGCTCAGCGGTCTGGTGGAAGTGGCGAAAGAGAAGGAACGGCTGCAGTCGGAGGTCTCCATTGCCACCGAAGTCCAGGCGCGACTCTTCCCGCATTCCGCCCCCATCATGCAGACCATCCAGCTTCTGGGAACATGCGAACCCGCGCGGTCTGTCTCGGGCGATTACTACGACTACCTGCGGCTCCCCAGCGGCAATCTCGCGCTCGCTATCGGCGACGTGGCGGGCAAGGGCATTTCAGCCGCGCTGCTGATGGCCTCGATTCAATCCATCATGCGAACTCAGTTGGTCGCGGGCCTCATCAAAAGTGGCGCCGTTGATGGCTACGTATCCACGGCGGGCATCGTCGAGCAGCTCAGCAAACAGCTCTACGCCAACACCTCACCTGAAAAATACGCGACGTTCTTCTTCGGTGTATACGACGACACCAGTCGAATTCTGCGCTACACCAACGCCGGGCATCTCTCGCCGCTACTGGTGTCTTCCGGGAACATCACTCCGCTGGAAGTCACGGGCACGGTGGTCGGCATGTTCCCGTCAATGACCTACGAAGAGAGGCAGATCGGCATCGGCGCCAACGACCTCCTCATCGCCTATACCGACGGCATCAGCGAACCCGAGAACGCTTACGGGGAAGAATTCGGGGTGGAACGCCTGGCCGATGTGGTGATGAAATACCAGGCCTGCGAGCTGGAAGAAATGGTGGCCAAGGTGCGTGAAGCGGTAACCCACTGGAGCAATACCCCGGAACTCCCCGACGACATGACGGTATTGATCGCCCGAGGCCTGGCATGACCCCCGAGCCACGGAAGGTTCTTACGCCCGACCAGATGGCTGCTGTTGATCTGGCCACGATCAACGCAGGAATCCCCGCATTGATTCTGATGGAAAACGCTGCGCACGCGGTCGTCGAGTACATCGCCCACCACTGCGGGCCGGTCGAAGATCAACGCATTGTCATCTATTGCGGCAAAGGTGGTAACGGGGGCGATGGTCTGGCAATCGCACGGATCCTGCATGTTCGTTTTCCGCCCGCTCAGTTATACGTTCTGCTTGCCTGTGACCCGCTGGAATTGCGTGGCGAAACGGCCGTGAACCTGAAGATGCTGAATGCCGCCGGAATTCAGCTCGCCACCGCCATCACGCCCGAGATGACCACCGCGACCATCGTGGTCGACGCCCTGCTCGGAACCGGGCTAAACGGCTGTGCAAGTGGCAGGATGCTGGAAGCGATTCAGACGATCAACACGCGCTTTCCCATCGCGAAGGTCGTGGCGGTTGATATACCCTCCGGACTCTGCGGTACCGGTGGTTTCATTCCCGGCGAATATGTGCGGGCCGATGCCACAGTCACGTTCACCGCTCCAAAGCTGTGCCATGTGATGTCACCCGCATGCAATCTGATGGGTGACCTGCGGATCGCCGCCATCGGTACCAACCCTGCCATCTTCGAAAACGACGCGGCCATCTGGACGTCTGCCGTCACCCCGGAGTCACTGGCCCCCCTGTTCCTGCCGCGCGATAAAAACGGGAATAAAGGCCGCTACGGCCATGTCCTGATCGTCGCTGGCTCACGTGGCAAAAGTGGTGCGGCCGCCATGGCCGCGCTCGCCGCGCTGCGCTGTGGCGCTGGCCTGGTCACTGTGGCCTGCCCTGCCTCGGCCCTTCCCGCCATCGCTGCCGTCGCCCCCGAGATCATGACGGAAGCGCTGCCGGAATCCGAAGAAGGCACGCTCACCACCGCAGCCCTGGACCGCATCGTGGAACTGGCCTCGACTCGCGATGTCGTCGCGATGGGGCCAGGCCTGGGTCAGTCGCCGGAACTGCGTGATCTGATCGGCCAGTTATTCCGGACCCTCGAACTTCCCGTCGTCACCGACGCCGACGCCCTCAACTCGCTCGCCGGTACCGACTGGCAGGCCCCTGCCGGAGCCCTCCGCGTCCTCACCCCGCATCCCGGCGAAATGAGTCGTCTCGCCGGCACAGCCATCGCCGCCATTCAGGCCGACCGTCTTTCCGCCGCCCGCGGCCTGGCACGAGAGCGTGGCAGCGTTATCGTCCTGAAAGGGGAAGGCACCCTGATCGCCTTCCCCGATGGCCGTGTCTGGATCAACCCCACTGGTTCCCCGGCCATGGCGACGGGAGGTACGGGCGACATTCTCACCGGCATGGTGGCATCCCTGTTGGGGCAGTTCCCCGCACAGCCTGACCGGGCCATCGCCGGAGCCGTTTATCTCCACGGCAAAGCCGGAGAACTCGCCGCGCGCGATCTGGGCGAGCAACCTGTCATCGCCACTGACCTGCTGCGCTACTTCACGGAGGGTATTCGTGGAATCCAGAACCCACCTCACACACTCTGAGGAAGAGACCATCGAACTCGGCCGGAAACTGGCTCCCGAACTCTCCGGCGCCGTCCTGCTCATCGGGAACCTCGGCGCAGGTAAAACGACCCTGACCAAGGGCATCGTGGAAGGCCGGGGCGTAGCCGCCATCGAAGAAGTGTCCAGCCCAACCTTCACCCTGATTCACCAGTACGGACGCCTCGACAACCCCGTCTTTCACATTGATCTTTACCGCCTCGATGAAGCCCGCGAAGTGGAAACACTGGGCCTCGACGATCTCTTCGCCTCCGGAGCCCTGGTCCTGCTGGAATGGGCCGAACGCTTCCCCGCCCTGCTGCCCCGCAACCGCACCGAAATCCGCCTGCGGGCGCTCGCTCTGCAGGACCCCGACAACGACGACTCCCGCGAGATTCAGATCACCCATGTCCGGGAACGATAGCGCGCTCCAGGCTCTGGACGAAGCCGCCCGCCACTACCTCAACATCTCGGCTGAAGAGTTCCTGGAACAGTGGCGCGCCGGCAACTTTCGCGGACGCCGGGCCTGCAGCGACCCGCGCATCGCTTACGTCGCGTCGCTGATCCCGGACTCCATGCGCTAATCTCCAGTAATACGATGCCTGAGAACCAACTTGAACACCCCGCCGTCGACCAACTCGCCGCTACGCCTGAAATCCTGCGCCAGTTGATGGCCTCCGTTAGTGACACAGACGCCGTCCGGCGCCCCGACCCCGCGCGCTGGTCTATCGCCGAAGTCCTGGAGCACCTCGCCCACATCGAAGGCACCATGTTCCGTCTCCGCCTCGACCAGATGGTCGATGAAGACAACCCTCTTGTGGAACCCTACGATCAGGATGACTTTGACGCCCAGGGCGCCTATGCCGGCCGCGACCCCGAAGATTCCTTCGCCCACTTCGAAGAGCAGCGCGAAGCGAATATCGACTTCCTCCTCAGCCTGGAGCCCGACGCCCTGGAACGTACCGGGCAACACCCCGTCGCCGGCAGCTTCACGCTCGAAAACATGCTGAACTACTGGGTTGCCCACGACCTGAGCCACGTTCGCCAGATCGCCGAACTCGTCCGCACCACTACCTTTATGACGGGTATCGGCAACCTCAGCAAGCTGTCGTAACCGAGCTTCGATAGAATCACAGTCGCTGTATGACGCCTCTTCGCCCCTTCGACTACTCCAACATCGCGCCGGACCCCCAGGGAATTTCGAGCTACCTGAACCGTCCGGATTCGCTGGTTCATATGCTGCGCTCCACGGTGGACCGATTTCCCGATAATGAAGCGTTAGTCGAATGGGGAGGCGGGCGCCTCACGTACCAGCAACTCTGGGATGGCGCAGCGCGCGTCGCCGGTGGCCTGCGCAACCGCGGTATCGCCAGCGGGGACAGGGTGGCCATCCGGTATCCCAATGGCCTCGACTGGTGCCTCGCCTTCTTCGGCATCCAGCTCGCCGGAGCTACCGCCGTCCCCGTCAACACGCGCTTCAGCGAAGCCGAGATCGACTATGTCGTCACCGATTCCGGCGCGAAGTACGTCTTTCTGCCCGAGGCGGCCCTCCCCGATGGCCCGCCCCTGGCCGTCGGTGACACCCGCCCCACCGACATCTCGGCCATCTTCTACACCTCCGGCACCACCGGCTTCCCCAAGGGAGCCATGACGACGCACGAGAACTTTCTGGCCAACATGGAGACCTGCCACCGAGTGGGCTTCATTCCGTTAGATACCGAAATCCGCACGCTGGTCTCGGTGCCGCTATTCCACGTCACCGGCTGCAATTCGCAGTTGCTGCCCACCTGCGAAGTGGGCGGCACCACCGTCATCCTGCCAACCTTCCACGTACAGGAATTTCTGAGGGCTATCCCGGCCGAACGCATCGGCTTCCTCGCCTCCGTGCCAGCCATCTACTGGCTCGCCATCAACCAGAAGAACTTCGGCGAATTCGACATGCGCAATGTCCGGCGCGTCATGTATGGTGGTGCACCGACAGCGCCGGACCTGATTGCCCGCATCCTCGACTCTTTCCCGAATGCCCAGGTTTCCAACTGCTACGGCCTGACCGAGACGTCATCACTGACCACATGGCTGCCGTATCAGTACTCCGTCTCGCGCCCGGAATCGGTCGGTATTGCCGTTCCCAACATTGACCTCCGTCTGGCCGATGTCTCCAAAGACCCCGGCGGCGATATCGGCGAGCTTCTGATTCGCGGCTCCAACGTGGTCCCCGGCTACTGGAACAAGCCGGAAGCCACCGCCGAGACCTTCGCCGGAGGCTGGCTGCGCAGCGGCGACCTCGCCCGGCTCGATGGACAGGGCTTCGTTCAGATCGTGGACCGCAAGAAGGACATGGTCAACCGCGGCGGCGAAAACGTCTATTGCGTGGAAGTGGAAAGCGCTCTGGCGGCACACCCCGATATTTTCGAATCCGCCGTGCTCGGCGTGCCGGATTCCATGATGGGCGAGAAGGTGGGCGCTATCGTCGTCGCCAAACCCGGCCACACTCTCGTCATCGCCGAAATCATCGAATTCGTGCAGTCGCGCCTGGCCGATTTCAAGGTGCCGCAGTATATGGTGATCCGCGAAGATTTCCTGCCGCGTAACCCTGGTGGGAAGATACTCAAGAAGGCTCTGCGCCAGAACGTTGAATGGGGGAAACCGCTCCGATGAAGATGGAAGAAATACACGCGCTGGTGGGAACGGAAGTCGGCGTCAGCGAATGGTTCCCCGTCACCCAGGACCGCATCGACACCTTCGCGCAGGCCACCAACGATGACCAGTGGATTCACATTGATCCCGTCCGCGCCGAGGCCGATTCGCCCTACGGTACAACCATTGCGCATGGGTTCCTCACGCTGTCGATGATCAGCTATCTGTCGCGCGGCGTCCTGCCGATTGACAACGTTCGACTGCGCATCAACTATGGCCTGAACAAAGTCCGCTTCCCCAATGCCGTCCGCTCGGGAGCTCAAATTCGCGGGCACTTTGTCCTGCAGGAAGTGAAAGACATCGCGCGTGGCATCGAGACGACCTTCCTGGTCACCATCGAAGTGGAAGGGTCCACCAAGCCTTGCTGCGTCGCCGAATGGATCGTCCGCCAGTACCGGTAAATGCGACCCGACACCGCCCCCGTCCGCCACGGTGAAGAACTCGACGCCACGCGCCTGGCCGCATGGCTGCATACCCAACTGCCCGACGCGGGTGACGGCCTGGCAATTGAACAGTTCCCCAACGGCCACTCCAACCTCGTCTACCTGATCCGCACCGGAGGCCGCGAGTACGTCCTGCGCCGCCCGCCTCTCGGCCCGGTCGCCCCCAAAGCGCACGATATGGCTCGGGAGTTTCGCGTTTTGGATGCGGTTCACCCGCACTTTGCGGAAGCCCCGCAAGTCTTCCTGCTCTGCGAGGACGCCTCCGTCACCGGAGCCACCTTCTTCCTGATGGAGCGCCGCCACGGCATCGTCTTGCGGGACGAACCACCGTCTGAATGGGCGGCGATCCCGAACTACCCCGCAAGAGTCAGCGAAGCCTTCGTCGACTGCCTGGTCCGTCTGCAGGAGGTGGACGTCACCGAACCAAAAGTCGCCGCGCTCGGTCGCCCCGAGGGCTTCCTCGATCGTCAGGTCCGAGGCTGGTCGGATCGCTGGCAGCGCTCCAGGACTGAAGATCTTCCGGAGATGGACCGCGTCATCGCCTGGCTCCACAACATTCCGCCGTCCGGGCCACCCACTCTGGTCCACAACGATTTCAAGCTCGATAACGTTATGCTCCGCCCCGATGCAGGACGAGTGGAAGCGGTTCTCGACTGGGAGATGACCACGCTGGGCGACCCGTTGGCTGACCTCGGCCTCACGCTCTGCTACTGGACGTGGGCCAGTCTGGCGCAGCAGGACGACCCGCACCCCGCCACGCCCGTCATCACAACCCAGCCCGGCTGGTTCACCCGCGATCAGTTCATCGAACGCTACGCCACCAAAACCGGGCGCGACGTAACCCACCTGCCGTGGCACGAAGTCCTGGGCGTCTTCAAACTCGCCGTTATCCTGCAGCAGATCTACTACCGCTTCCATGTCGGCCAAACTACTGACGAGCGCTTCCGGGGCTTTGACCGCCGCGTGAAAAGCCTCGTCCGCATGGCCGCGGAACTCACTACCCGAAACTCATGAGCCGCATCTTCCTTGTCCGCCACGGCCAGGCCGGAACCCGCCAGAACTACGACTGCCTCTCCGACCTCGGCCACATCCAGGCCCGGGCCCTCGGTGACTACTTTGCCGGGGAACGGCTCCATTTCGACGCTGCCTGGGTCGGTGGTCTT
>CANIHR010000122.1 GCA_947467185.1 Bryobacterales bacterium | reverse complement strand
TTTCCAGATGGCCAAGGGCGGAAAGCTGATTGAAGGCATTTTCGCGGGCGAGACGATCAACACGCCGTCGATGATCTGTGTGGAAGATGCGCTGGATGGTCTGAAGTGGGCGGAGTCGATTGGCGGGCTTTCCGGGCTGAAGGCTCGGACCCAGGCGAATCTGAAGGTTCTGGAAGACTGGGTGGCGGCGTCGGACTGGGCCGGGTTCCTCGCGGCTGACAAGGCGATTCGTTCGAGCACGTCAATTTGTTTAAAGATTGTGGATCCGGCTTACACGGCACTGCCGGCGGAAGCCCAGGAAAAGCACGCGAAGACGATTGTGTCTCTGCTGGACAAAGAAGGCGTGGCGTATGACATTGGAGCGTATCGCGATGCTCCGGTGGGGCTGCGGATCTGGGGCGGCGCGACGGTGGAAGCTTCGGATCTGACGGCGCTGCTGCCGTGGCTGGACTGGGCGTATGCGGAAGTGAAGGCTACGTTCTAAAGCACGGGGTATAAGATAAACGACAGATGAAGCGGCTCGCCCCAGTTCGTGGTTTATGGATTGGGGTCGGAGCCGCTCTTTTGTTGTTTGCGGGGCATGATACCGGTGAAGTGCTGCCGACGGACGACCCGGCTATCCTCTATACGAAGACTCCGGCGGATGATCCGGTGGCCCGACTGCAGAAGCGGATCGATGCGGGTGGGGTTCGGCTGCAGTATGAGGGGCAGTTTGGCTATCTGAAGTCGGTGCTGCGGGAACTGGGCGTGCCGCTGGAGTCGCAGGTGCTGGTGTTTTCGAAGACGAGTTTCCAGGCGCACCGGATTTCGCCGCGGCGGCCGCGGGCGGTGTACTTCAACGACGCGGTGACAGTGGGGATTGTGCGGTCGGGCGATGTGCTGGAGTTTGCGGCGATGGATCCGAAGCAGGGCGCGATGTTCTACACGCTGGACCAGACGGAGAAGGCGAAGCCGAGGTTTTACCGGCAGGATGTGTGCCTGCAGTGCCACTTGTCGCCGGTGACGCAGGGCGTGCCAGGGCTGATGGTGCGATCGGTTGTGCCGGACTGGAACGGGTTCCCGGCGGGGTCGGCTGCGTTTATTTCGGATCACCGGAGTCCTTTAAAGGAGCGGTGGGGCGGCTGGTATGTGACGGGCGGGGCGGGGACGCAGGAACACATGGGGAATGCGTGGCTGGAACGACCGGGGCAGACGGCGCTGGCGGCTTCGGACGAGTCTCGGAATGTGAAGGCGCTGGGCGGGTTTCTGGAGCCGGCGGCCTATCTGACACCGCATAGCGATATTGCGGCGCTGATGGTGCTGGAACATCAGTCACAGATGCTGAACCGGATAACGGAGGCGGGGTGGCTGGCCAGGCTGGGGCGTCCGGTGGAAGCTGCGGTAGAGGAAGTAGCGGCGTACGCGCTCTTTTCCGGAGAGGTAAAACTTACTGCGCCGGTGGAAGGGACGTCGGGGTTCGCGGAGGCGTTTGGAAAGCGGGGGGCGCGGGATGCGAAGGGACGGTCGTTGTATGAACTGGACCTGCGGACGCGGATGATGCGGTATCCGTGCAGCTTTCTGGTGTATTCGGAAGCCTGGGACGGGATGCCGGTGGCGGTACGGGACGGGGTTTATCGGAAGATGTGGGCGGTACTGAGTGGCGCGGACAGGTCGGCGCAGTTTGCGCATCTGAGCCCGGCCGACCGGCGGGCTATTGCGGAGATTCTGATTGGGACGAAGAAGGGTCTGCCGGAGTACTGGAAGCTATAGCAATACAAAACGGCGCCGCTGCCGAAGCAGGGCGCCGTTTGAAGTTTCGGCTTGACTGCAGTTAGGCGCTGAAGGAGCTGCCGCAACCGCAGGTGGACTTCACGTTCGGGTTATTGAACTTGAAGCCGGAACCTTCGAGCGACTCCACGTAGTCGACTTCGGCGCCTTCGAGATAAAGCAGGCTGGCCTGGTCAACGAAGAGGCGGAGGCCTTCGTAGTTGAAGGTCTTGTCGAGCATGTTCGGAGCGTTTTCGAAGGCCATCGAGTAGCTAAAACCCGAGCAACCGCCGCCGACGACGGAAATGCGGAGACCAGCAGGTTTCGGTTCCTGGCTTTCGATGATTTCCTTAACTTTCGTGATGGCTGTTTCTGTGAGCTGTACCATGTGACTCTCTTTCTCCCCTGTGCTGATTCAACGTCAGTATAACAGACGCGGGGAAAGTGCCATTGGATTCGGAAAGGTGAAGAAAAGGTGCGCGGGAGGGGGTAGGGAGCTTTGGCCCGTGACCTGCTACGTTGTTTCACAGAAGCGAATTCCCAAATGTCATATTTTTCTGAAACCGGATTTGAAGGGGTTGCGTCGAAGTCTCCAGTATGGGAATCTTCACTGCGACTCTTCCGGCACCGGTATTGACAGCCACCAGAACCCGAGTGGAATACGACACCACACCCGAAGCAGTACTCGTCCGGCGCGCTCAGGCCGGCGATGAGACAGCGTTCCGCGAGATCGTGGAGCGGTACCAGTCCAAGGTGTTCTCTATTGTTCACGGCATTGTGCGGCAGCGCAACGACGTGGAGGACATCTCGCAGCAGGTGTTTGCGAAGGTGTACTTCTCGTTGCGGAACTTCGACTTCCGGAGTTCGCTGATTACGTGGATCTACAAGATCACGGTGAACGAGTGCTTCGACTACCTCCGGAAGAAGAAGGTCCGGAAGCTGGTTTACGAAAGCGACATGAGCGAGGACGAGTCGCGCCGGGTGGAGAACAGTGCTCCTTCGGTGGACCGGGCACCCGCAGCGGATACGTCACTGGCACGGCGCGACTACATCGTGAAGCTGATGGAGAAGGTCTCGGGCGAAGAGAAGGAACTGCTGATGCTCAAGGAAGTGGAAGGTCACTCCGTTGAGGAGCTCGCTGGCATTCTCGGGATGAACGAGAATACAATAAAAGTGAAGCTGTTCCGTGCGCGCCAGAAGCTGGTAAAAGCGGCACAGCGGCTGGGACGAGCACCGGTTACGGTCTAAGGGATTATGCACGAAGTTGTGAGGGACGAACTCGAACGGCATTTGGCGGGCAGGGCCTCGGAGGCTTTTTACCGGCATATGGACGAGTGCGCTTCGTGCCGGACCGAGGTAGCGGAAATGGACGAGCTGACGAAAATCCTGCGGGAACTGTCGCCCACGCTGGGTGAAGCGCCGGAGCCAAGTCTGGGTTTCTACACGAAGATCGCGGCGTCGATTCGGGAGCAGCAACCACAGTCGCCATGGGCTCGGCTGTTTTCACCCGGCCAGGTGTTCTTCCGCCGGGTGGCGTTTGCGTCGCTATTGTTGCTGACGGGGCTGGGTGGCATGCTGATTAACAACGAAGCCAGCCAGGACGGCGCGGATGCAACAGCGATTATGGCGCAGTACGACACCACTACTTCGCATGCCGGCGCTGCCGAGCCTGACCAGTTGCTGGTGACGCTGGCATCATTCAACCAGTAGTTTCGAAATCCCTCATGTCGACCGCCACTCTCCCACGTCCCGCGGAAAAGACGGCGATTGTGTCTCTGATCCTGGTGTTTCTTTGCGGCGGGGTGCTGGGGGCGATGGTGATGAGTTACGTCCACCCCGGGATGCATACGGCGAAGCAGGCAACGCCGGTGGGATTGTCGGTTTCGATTTCCGAGTGGAAATCAGAGTTACAGCTTTCCGACGAGCAGGTGCGGCAGTTAACGTCAATTCTTGATGACTTCGGGCATTACTACGAAAATCTGCTGGCGGACGGGAATACGCGAATTTTACAGGTTCTGACACCGGAACAGCAGACGCGCTACCAGAAGCTGCTGCGAGAACACCGAACGAAGTCCCGCTGAGCATTAGGCCGGCCGGTGCTTCGGGTGGTCTCGACTTCGGCCGATCGATTTGAGATAATTTTCACGCACCCATGTTCCGCTATCTCATTTTTCTGACCGCCATCCTCGCCCTAACCGGGTGCAGTGCCACTCATGTGCGCCCCACCAAGGTTTACCAGACTGGTGAGAAAGCCAGCTTCAACAAATTGACGTACAGCGTGGTGGATGCGCAAATTTTACCGCGCCTGGGCGAAGAACCGAACGCACGGATTCCGCAGCACCGTTTCTTCATTGTCCAGATCTCCGTGTCGAGTTCCAACAACCAGCCGTCGTCGATTCCGGCGCTGGCATTGGTGGATGATACGGGCAAGGTGTATCAGGAACTGGCGGATGGCGCAGGTGTGTCGCGCTGGCTGGGCGTGATCCGGAGTGTGGATCCGGCGCAGACGGAATCGGGACAGATTCTTTTCGACGCGCCTGCCGCACACTACAAGCTGCGCCTGACGGATGACACGGATGAAGAAGATGTGTTCATCGACATCCCCCTGAACTTTATGCATGAGCAAATGAACAGCTCCCCGGTGGCAACACCGGAAGAAGCAACAACACCAGCGAAACCGTAATGCGAAGCTTGCCGATTTTGCTGCTCGTGGCTGGCCTGACCGCCTGCGCCGGGTGGGGTCAGACTGCGCGCACGGCCACGGCGAAAGGCGCGTTCCGGGTAGGCGAACCGGTCGTCTCGCAGTTTGAAGACGGCGCGGCAATTGCTCCTTCGCAGAAGGTGGTGCCAGGAGAGACGGTATTTTTCCGGTTTTCAGGGGCAGACTACAGGGTGGGGGATGGCGGGAAGCTGATCCTGACAGGTCATATACAGGCCTTTGACCCACGCGGCACGGCGATCATTTCGAAGGACGAGGTTGGGGTTGCAACCTCACTGCGGGATGAGGATAAGGATTTTAAGCCGAAGTTCCACTTCCAGTTTCAGATCCCGTCATTAGCGCCCCCGGGGACGTATAAGATCCGGTACGACGCGGTGGACGAGCAGACGAAGGCTGCGGCATCGGCTGAGACCACCTTCCAGGTGGACGGCCGGGATGTTGCGGCGTCACCGGAGCTGGTGGTTCGAAATTTTGCGTTCTACCGGACCGCAGATGACGAAACTCCGGCCCGGAGTGTGGCGTATCGTTCGGGTGACATGGTCTGGGTCAAGTTCGACATCACGGGCTACAAGCATGGTGAGCAGCACGCGATGGACGTGTCGTATGACGTGGCCGTGACGGCTCCGGACGGGAAGCAGTTGTTCAGCCAGGAAAATGCGGCGGTGGAGCGGAATCAGGCGTTCTACCCGCAGCCGTGGGTACCGGGGGCGTTCAGCATTACGCTGCAGCCGAATATGAAGGCCGGGGATTACGCGATTACGATCACGGCGCATGACGGCGTCGGGAAGCAGACGGCGAGCAGTAAGGGTTTGTTCCGGGTCGATTAGACAATGGGCGCACTCCGCAGAGTTCTGGTGGGTGTGGTGTTCAGTGTTTTCGCGGGGAACCTTGCCGGGCAGACGCCTGCGTTCGAAGCTGCATCCATCAAGTTGAATCCTGGGTGCAATGGTAATGAGTTGCCAACCATTACGCCCCGCCGACTTGTGCTCAAATGTATCTCGATTCGGGGACAGATCCGAAGATGGAGCGCGGAACGAACGCGACGTGTGGAAATTCTGGGCGGTCCTGCGTGGCTGGACAAAGACCGTTATGACATCACCGCGGTGACTGCGGAGAATACTTCTGCCGAACAGATGATGGGGCCAATGATGCGGCAATTGCTGGAAGAGCGATTTCAGCTGCAGGCACACAAAGACCAGAAGGTCACGCCGGTTTTCCGCATGACGGTTGCCGCGAGTGGGTTGAAGATCAAGGCGAGCAAGACGGAATGCGTGTCGCTGAAACTGGGCGAGTTGCCGACACTGAGTGACGGCGAGAAATATTGTGGCTACGGAGCGTCGAACATCCAGGGTTCCCTGATGATTCAGGACCGGCATGGGCTGACGATACCGGAGTTCATCAGCACCATCAATTTCTATGCGGGACGACCGATTGTGGATGGCACGGGGCTGACAGGGCGGTTCGACTTTCACATGGAATTTGTCCGGGAGCGGAATGGGGGCGGGCCGGTGCTACTGAATGGCGAGGCTACGCTGATGCCAAACGATGCGGCGGACCCTACTGGACCTTCGATTTTTACGGCACTTCGGGACCAGGCGGGACTGGTTTTGACACCGGACAAGATTCCCCTGGAAGTGATTGTGGTGGATCGGGCGGAAAAGCCTTCGGGGAACTAGCCGCGCAGAAAAGCAGCGGTGTGGGTGGTACCTTTTGCGATCTTCTCAGGGGGACCGGAGGCGACCAGCTTCCCTCCCCCGTCTCCGCCTTCGGGCCCCATATCCAGAATCCAGTCGGCGGCCTGAATCACGTCCAGATTGTGCTCGATTACCACCAGCGAACCTCCGTTTTCGATCAGGCGATCAAAGGCGGTCAGCAGCTTGGTGATGTCGTCGAAGTGGAGGCCAGTGGTAGGTTCGTCGCAGATGAACAGGGTGCCTTCGTTACTGGCCTGGGCGAGGTGGGCGGCGAGTTTCACTCGCTGCGCTTCGCCTCCGGACAGGGTGGTGGCAGACTGGCCCAGACGAAGATAGCCTAAACCGACTTCGTCGAGAAGCTGGAGGCGGCTGACGAGGCGGGGGGTATCGCCAAAGACGGTGATGGCCTCTTTGACGGTCAACTGCAGGACTTCGTGAATGTTCAGACCCTTGTAGCGAATGTCGAGCACGGCCTTCTTGTAGCGCGCGCCATTGCACTCTTCGCAGATGAGTTCGACATCGGCAAGGAACTGCATTTCGACCGTGACGGTGCCGTCGCCCTGGCAGGTTTCGCAGCGTCCGCCAGGAACATTGAAGGAGAAATGCCCTGCGGTGTAGCCCCGGCGTTCGGCCTCCCTGGTGGCGGCGAAGAGGCTGCGGACAATGTCAAACGCCTTGATGTAAGTGATGGGGTTGGAGCGGGGCGTTCGACCGATGGGCGTCTGGTCGATCATGACGATGTCTTTGATGCCTTCCGCGCCTTCGAGCCGGGTGCAGGTCATGCGGGGGGCTTCGGCGGTGGCTTCGTCATCTTCGGCGGTGGCGGCTTTGCCGCGGGATGCAACCGCGACCTTTGCCTGCTGCTGGGCGAGCAGGGATTTGTAGAGGACGTCGTGGACGAGGGTGGACTTGCCGGAGCCGGAGACGCCCGTGACGACGGTCAGCATGCCGAGGGGAATTTCCGCGTCGAGGCCCTTCAGGTTGTGGAGGGTGGCTCCGAAGATTTTGAGGGTATTCTTCGCACTGGGCTTGCGGCGCTTTTTGGGCTTCGCGACCTGGAGTTCGGCGCGGAGGTAACGTCCGGTGAGGGACATGTTTGAAAGCGCAAGGAGCGCGGCGTAGTCGCCTTCGAAGACGATCTGGCCACCGTGTTCACCGGCACCGGGGCCGAGATCGACGATGTGATCGGCAGCGCGCATGACATCGGGGTCGTGTTCGACGACGATGATGGTGTTGCCGATGTCGCGGAGTTCGGCGAGGATCTTCAGGAGCCGGGCGGTGTCACGGGCATGGAGGCCGATGGAGGGTTCGTCGAGGACGTAGCAGGCTCCGACGAGTCGGGAGCCGAGGCAGGTGGCGAGCTGGATGCGCTGCGCTTCCCCGCCCGAGAGCGTGGCGGCCAGGCGGTCGAGCGTGAGGTATTCGAGGCCGACGTCTTTAAGAAAGCGGAGGCGCTGCTCGATTTCGACAAGGATCTTGCCGGCGATGCCTTCCTCTTCCGGGGTGAGCTGGAGGGAGCCGAAGAAGTCGTGCGCCTGGGCGATGTTCATGCGGACGGCCTGGGCGATGGTCTTGCCGCCGACGTGAATGTTGAGGGCTTCGGGGCGGAGGCGGGAACCCTCGCAATCGGGGCAGCGAGCGTAGCCGCGGTAGCGGCTGAGAAACACGCGGACGTGCATCTTGTACTTCTTGGTTTCGAGGTAGCGGAAAAACTGGCGGACGCCGTCGAGCTTCTTTTCGCCTTCCATGACGAGCTTGCGCTCGGCGTCGGTCAGGTCATAGAACGGAACGTCGAAACGAACACGACCAGCGGCCTTGCGGCGGAAGTCGTCGTACCATTCCTTGCCGTTGGGCTTGGTCCAGGGATCGATGGCACCGCCGTCGAGGGTGAGGCCGGGGTTGGGAACGATCAGGTCCTGCGAGTAGTCGATGGTGTTGCCAAAGCCCTGGCAGCGGGGGCAGGCTCCGGCGGGGCTGTTGAAGCTGAACAGGACGGGTTCGGGTTCGCGGAATTCGAGGATGTCGTACTTGCAGACGAATTTCTCGCTGAAGAGAAGGCGCTCGCCGGTTTTGGCGTCTTCGAAGATGACTTCGCCGGCTTCGCGATAGCAGGACTCGGCACTGTCAACGACACGCTGGCGGGCGTCGGGCGAGATGGCAAGGCGGTCGGCGAGGACGTGGACGGGCTTGTGCCAGTCGATGTCGAGGAGAGATTCGGGGTTGGCGAAGTCGAACTGTTTGCCGGCCTGCCAGAGACGGTTGAAGCCCCGGGTGCGAAGTTCGTTGAGGCGCTCTTTGGGGACGGACCCGTGTTCTATGGGTCCGTGGGGCTTCACCGGGAACAGGACGTAGTAGCGGGTCCCGGTGGGTTGCGCGAGCATGGCTTCGGCGATGTGATCGACCGTGTCTTTGAGTACAAGGCGGTTGCAGACGTTGCAGTAGGTGCGGCCGGCGCGCGCCCAGAGAAGGCGCATGAAGTCGTAGATTTCGGTGGAGGTGGCGACGGTGGAGCGGGGGTTGCGGGTAGTGTTCTTCTGGCGGATGGCGATGCCGGGGGCGATGCCTTCGATTTCATCGACGGCTGGCTTTTCCATGCGCTCGAGGAACTGGCGGGCGTAAGCCGAGAGGGATTCGACATAGCGGCGCTGGCCTTCGGCATAGATGGTGTCGAAGGCCAGAGAACTCTTGCCGGAACCGGAGACGCCGGTGATCACGGTGAGCTTGTTGTGCGGGATGGCGAGGGTGAGGTTCTTGAGATTGTGCAGGCGCGCACCGCGAATCAGGATCTCCGTCTGGTCGTGCGGGATGCTGTTTGGCGCGGTGTTTGGGGACGTGGTGGACAAGGGGGGCAGACGTTCACAGTCTAGCAATCGAACGTTCAGCCCAGGTCGCTCTACTGCACCGAAACGGTCACGGTCCCCTGGCTGGCCTGGCCACCAACAGTCAGAACCACCGCCGCCGGGCCGGAGGGGAGGCTTGCCGGGAGGCGGAGGCGGACCTGGAATGCCCCGGAAACGGCTCCGGGGGCAGCACCCGCGTAGTCGATTCGGGCGGGTTTGCCAGCTACCGTTACCGAGGTCTGAGTGGTGAGTGCCGCCTCGCCGGTGGCGATCACTCCAGTGGCGGAGGGGGGATTGGTCTGGCCGCCTCCGGTCCCGCTAATTGTGATGATCGACCCGGCTTTGGCGGGATTTTCGCGCGAATTCAGGGTTCCGTCTTCGTTAGGGAAGGCCCCGTTGCCGCGGCCGGAGGAATCGGTAGAGAAAATGCCGGGAGCTGTTTCTGCAAGCGCCAGCTTGATCGGGGCGGCCTGGGCCCCGTTGTACGAAAGCTGGAGAGTCACGGAGTCGGTGCCAGCCACTTCCCAGGGTATAACCGCCGTGACCAACCCTGACGATGCGGCGAAAAGGGGCGCAGGAATCCCGTTGAAGCGAACCTCAACACCTGCCAGGCTGGTTCCGAGGTTGCCGGTGGGGTCAACTGTGCCCGCCGCGGCGGTATCGGGGCCAAGGTACTGGCCGAGGATCGCGACGATCTCCCCTGGTGCCAGCGGCCCGGAGGCATAGCTGGCGGCATTCACAATACCGGTCACGACGGGGGTGCGGACGGATGTCGTATCGCGGCTGGAAACCGGACCATAGACAACAAGCTGGTTATCGCCGGTCGGGACATAGACCTTACCGTTGGCGACCGTCGGGTTGGTGAACTTCATGTAGCTGCCGACGGCGTCGCCGTCCGTCATGCGGCTGTTCCAGATCTCTTCGAGGCTATCGGCATTGTAGGCGTGCAGAATGGCTGGCGAGCGGGGGGAACCCGACGGGGCCAAAACCCAGAGAACGCCGGTGCCGGCAAGGTAACCGTTGGCGGAAAGCGCCATGCCCTGGTAGGGGACGGGAAAGCCGTCTTTGGCCGAGACGGCGGGGGTAGAACCGAGCTTGCCGTTGAGGAGCTTATAGCCTGTAACGGGCGCGTTGACCAGATGCGTGTAGAGCACAGGACCGTCGGGGCGATTCCATAACGCCATGTTGAAAAGAAGCTGGTTGCCGGTATCGAGCCGCTGCGAGATCTGCGCATCATTGGCAGCGCTGTGGCCCAGATTAGTGCGGTCCAGGAGATAGAGAACCCCGGCTTTGCCGCTGCCAAGGAGGAGCTTCGTACCGGGGATGAGCACCGGACCACCCATGAGGTCCGAATCGGAGTCGTTGAGGGCCTCCACATCCCAGGGAGTAAAGAAGTCGGTCAGAGTGGCCCCCTGAGGGTCGAGGCGCAGAATGCTATTACCGAAGTTCGTCTTCAGGTCGGCCGCGCCGTTGCCGGCGACGAGGTAAATATTGCCGTCCTCATCAACAGCCGGACCACGACCAGATTGCCAGAAAGCGCCGCCGTCGCCGTTCGGGGTTGCGTTAAAGGTGGAGGTCCGTTCCAGGGTGGCGGCATTGTAGCCCATCAGCCAGCCGTGATAGGGGTCATTATCGCCGTGGGAACCGAAGGCGACGAAGACAGTACCCTTCGAGAGCAGAAGGGCGGCCCGCTGGAGATGCTGTTTGGCATCGAACGAGACCTTGCCATTCACGCTGGCATCACCAGTGCCGGCAACCTGGGCTTCGATGAGCATGGGAGAACCCGGACGGGCGGCACCGGTTGTGCAATCCAGGGCGTGCAGACGATATGCGTAGACACCGTTTTCCAGTGTGGCGGCAACTACATAGAGAGTGGAGGATGCCACATCGATGACGGGCGTACCAAGGATGCCGTTTTCGGGCTGGATATCGGTGTAAGGTTCGTCCGGCGTCCCATAAGTGGAAGTGGCGACCGCGGGTCCGAGATTGACGTTCCAGAGCGGGAGGCCCGGGGTATCCGCGTCAAATGCATAGACCGAGTTATGCATGGTGGCGACGAAGACAACGTTGTGGCGAACGTCTTTGACGCTGAGGGCCTGCATGTAGAGGGGCTGGGCGTAGACAGCTCCGTCAACAGCCAGCGTGAAGGCTTTACCGAACGTGGCAGGCTTCACGGTGGAGGGTGTCAGGACGGACTCGACAAGATAGGCGTTCGTCCGGAAATTATCGTAGCTGCCGGTGAGAACGGAACCATCGACATCCTGGCCAATAGCACCCCGGATCTGGCTGGTGGTGGGCTCGGCGTGGCGAGAGACGTACCAGTAGATGCCGGCAGCCGCGACAATAGCTACGGCGATCAGACCCGCGTATTGGGTCCTCTTCGAAATCATGATTCGTCCCTCCTGGTGCTAAGTGCTGAAAGCCCCTGCATAGTTACAAGCGGGAATTGTGGACGAAGTCCGCCAGTGAGCGCCGTTTTCTTTGCTGTTAGATTACAAGGTAGCGCAACATGATGAAAATACGCACCTCCCGCGAAGGTAAAGTTGCGCAAATTGCTCTGGCGGGCCGCATGGAAGCGGAGAGCCGCGAGCAACTGCAGACCGCGGGGGATCAGCTCATCGGCGAGGGCGCGACGCACATCGCCGTGGACCTGAGCGGCCTCACCTACATCAGCAGCGCGGGAATCGGCGTACTCGTGCGGCTGTCTTCCCTGTTACGGGAAAAGGGTGGCGAAGTGGCCCTGTGCGGGGCCTCCGGCGTGGTTTTGACGGTACTGCAGATCACGCGCGTGATCACGCTGTTCCAGATGCGCGACGACACGGCTGGCTGGCCATGACGCCCGCTTTGGCGCGGTTCTGGGGTCTGACGGCGGGCATCCTGCCGGTGTTCGCCTTTCTTCTGGCCCTGAAATTACTTGATACGTTCCGCCTAGTACGCCCACGGCAAATTGCGGTGGCTGTCGGCTGGGGCGGACTTGCCGGCCTGGCAGCGCTGGGGCTGAACGCAGGGCTGTTCGAGGCGACCGGCCCCCAGTGGTACGCGAAGTTCGGCGCACCCTGGGTAGAGGAAGCACTGAAAGCGATATGGCTGGTGGTGCTAATCCGGGCGGAACGGGTAGCATTTCTGGTAGACGCGGCGATCTGCGGCTTCGCAGTTGGGGCCGGGTTCGCACTGGTGGAGAATCTGGCGTACCTGGAACAACTGCTGGGCGGCGGCATTGCGCTTTGGGTCCTGCGCGGCTTTGGGACGGCGGTGATGCACGGCGGGGCTGCTGCGATTGTCGGTGTAGTGGCGATCGGGTTGCGGCGGAGCGGGCGGTGGCTCGCAATGGTGGCCGGCCTCGCGGTCGCCATCGGAGTCCACACATTATGGGACATGGGCGTTCTGACTCCCCTGGCCGCGAGCCTGACAGTGGTGCTGGGCCTGCCACCACTCTTTGTGCTGATCTTCGAGCGGAGTGAAAAGGCGCTGCACACCTGGATGGGCCAGAAGCTGAATCAGGACGTGGAGTTGCTGGAGATGCTGACCACAGGGAATTTCCTCGAGACACCGGCGGGAAGCTATCTTCGCTCGCTGAATGCGTTTGCACCTGAGGTCCTGGGGGATATGGTTTGCCTGCTGCAGGTTTCGTCGGAACTGAGCGCGGCGGCAAAAGGCGAGCGCATCCGGCAGTGGGCCGGGCTGCCTGTTGCGGCGGATTCGGAGCTGGAAGCAAAGCTGAGGGAACTGGAGTTTCTGGAAAAGAGCGTGGGGCTGGCGGGACTTCACGCCCTGGCACCGATTCTGCCTCTCAGTTCGCGAGACCGGTGGGAGTTACAGGAGTTGCAGGCGCGACGTTGACGTTAGCTCTTTGCGTTTAAGCGGTCGCGATCAAAGCCGGCAATCGCTTTGTAGCGGCTTGCTACTTCTTCGAGTTCGGCCTGACTGATGACGTCGTGGAGTTTCTCGAAACCATTCGGGGCGCGATCCTCCACCATCTGCATTACGATTTCCGGGCCCTGCTGGCGGTTGCTCAGAACAATCTTCGCAGTCTTCTCCAGGCGCTCGTCTTCGTAGGCTTTCAAAGCGGCAACGGGATCAGAGTGTTGGGCCAAGGCAGCGGAGACAGCGGCAGCATCGAGAATGGCCTGCGAGGCTCCATTGGAGCCGACAGGGTACATCGGGTGTGCGGCATCCCCCAGGAGCGCGACGCGGTCGAAGGCCCAGTGCGGCACGGGGTCACGGTCGACAAGCGGGTACTCGTAGATATCGCCCGCGTTCTGAATCAGGGACGGGACGTCGAGCCAGGGGAAGTGCCAGTCCTGGAAATGATGCAGGACGGTAGCGACATCGGTGCGGCGATTCCAGTCGCGGACCATCGGAACGTCGCCGCCGACATAGACGTCGCCCACCCAGTTGATGAGGGCGCGACCGTTTTCGGGCGCGGCCTCGCGGATCGGGTACGCAACAAACTTGCGGTCAGCATACCCGGCCATGATCATGGAGCGCCCTGAGAGGAAAGGGGGAGCCTCTGTGGTGCCGCGCCACAGCACGCGTCCCGAATACGCAGGCTGGGCTTCGTGAGGGTAGTAATGCCGCCGGACCACGGAGTGAATCCCGTCAGCGGCGATGAGGACGTCTGTACGATGATCCGGTTGGCCGGCAAAGTGGGCGACCACGCCATCAGTATCCTGCGTGAAGGACTGCAGGGGATGGCCGACGTGCACATGGTCAGCACCGCACCTCGCGATGGCCTCTTCAAGCAGGAGCATCTGGAAGCTGCCGCGGTGGATGGAGTACTGCGGCCAGCTGTAGCCAGCGGCGAGGCCACGGGGTTCACACCAGATCGGGACTCCGAACTTGTTGTGATACGCCAGTTCGGCCGTTGCGACACCGGCTGCCGCGAGTTTGGCATCGAGACCGAGGATCGTGAGTTCACGGATCGCATGGGGCAGCAGGTTGAGGCCGACACCCAGGGGCCGGATCTGGTGGGCAGCTTCAAACACGTGGCATTCGATGCCGAGGCGGTGAAGGCAAAGGGCAGTGACGAGGCCACCAGGGCCCGCACCGATGACAGCTACTTTCAGGTCGCGCAACTACGGATTGTAACTTAGCGACAGCCCCTGCGTTCTTGTTGCTGCTCAGGCCTACTTCCAGTTCCCGACCGTCTCGGAAATGCCGACGACATTCGCGCCATAGGCGGCATCGAGTCCGGGCACAGTCAGGAGCTGAATGGGTGAGTATGCGATGACGGTGAGGTTTGCGGTCCCGGCCCCCACATCCGATTGCGTCAGCGGGAAATTTAGGAGGATGCTGGCCGGAATCGTGAATTGCCCAGGCGCAACCGGGGCGTGGCACTGAGCAAGCACCGACGTTGTGAGCACAGATGAGGTGGATACTGCGTAGAGATTGATGAAGACAAAACCAGCCGGGTCCCCTCCGGTCCACTGGAGGGTGAGGGGTTTGGTCCGGTCAATTGCAGAGGCGGCAACCCGGTTCGTCCAGACAAAATTGGGAGCCGGGGCGTTGAGTCTGAGGGAAAATGCCCCCACATCGGGGCCGCCCGGACCGTTCGAAAACTGGTAGGGTCCTCCCTGGATGGACGACAAGGGAGCAGAGTACAGGCCCGGCGTGAAGGACTCCATCGGCACTGCTGCGCCCGAAGGAGGCAGCAGTGTCAACGCACTACCGGCATTCAAAGGCGTGGAGGTCGGAGTCACGGTATCGGGAGGTGGCGTTGCGGCCGAGTTTGCGCTGGCGATCAGAACCCGGCAACTCCCCAGTGATGGAAACGCCGCAGCCTCCGCGTTAATCAAAGCCTGCGGATAGAGACTGAAGGAGGCAACTGCGCCAACCGCGTTCTGCGAAAAAGTCTGGCCATTAACAACAAGTGAAGCAGTGATGGACTGCAAATTGAAGCCGCCGATCTTGTACGAGGATTTGCCGCTGAGTCCGGACAGGATGGTGTTGGGGTTTACCGGTTCGGAACACTGTCCCCCGGTGGCACTGACCGGGATGGAGGTGCTGTTGCTGACCAGATTGCCGGTCTGGATCACCAGCGAAACGAAACACCCGGGAACGACGCCTTGCGGAACCGTAATATTAATCTGATCAAGACCTGGACCGGCTGAGCGGCCCCGGTAGAGAACATTTGCCGGAATGCCGCCAACCAGGACTTGAATCGGCGTGGCCAAGTCGGTCTGGTTCGGGACTACCGCATCGCTGCCCGCTGTCGGGCCCAGGCCGGTCCCCCAGATGACGAGGACCTCGCCGGACTTTGCGGATCTCGCGCCAGTCACCAGTGAGTAGTCCGGTCGGGTCACAACGGCTGGCCCGCCACCGCTCTGGTTAACCGTCGAAATCCCGAAGTTCGTCGAGACGACCTTGATCGCAGTCGAATTTGTTGAGCCGTTGTAAGTGAGAGCGAGGGTACCGGTGCCGACAGGAGTGGTGGAGGGCAGGATAGCGGCCACCTGCGACTGAACCGTGTAGAGCATGGGGACAGGGAGCGTGACCCCGTTAACCGTAACAGTAACCGAAGTACCGGCCAGACCCGCAGTGGTTGGCAGGGGGAGAGATGTCGCCTGCGTGAGCGTGGCTG
>CANIHR010000121.1 GCA_947467185.1 Bryobacterales bacterium | reverse complement strand
CATCGCCATCGAGGCCCCCTTCGTCGTACCCATACTCCGCCGACGCCAGTTCGCGGACCTTCGCCTGCGTCTTCCACGGTTGCCCCGCGAAGTCGTACAGATACGCGTAGTGGTGGCTCGGCTCATTGCTGTGTACGTTATGCCCGCCGCTGAAGTGCGCGTCCAGCTTCGCCGCGTAAGCCTCCCGGCCTCCCATTAACTGCAGCAGACCCGCCTGATCATGCAGCGGCGACCAGGTGTAAGCCCACGCATCACCCTCCGTCCACCCCGCCACCGATCGATTCTCGTTCGTATCCGCCGCCCCGCCAATTGGAGCCCACGCACCATCCGAAGTCCGCCCGTTCATCAGCCCCAGCGCCGGATTAAACAGCTTCCGGTCATTCAGCGAACGCCGCAGGAAGAAGCGGTAATCTTCCTCGCGGCCCAGCGCCTTTGCCACCTGCGCCACGCACCAGTCGTCGTAGCTCTGCTCCAGCGTGCGTGAAGCCGCCTCATCCGTCTTGTCGGTCGGGATGTACCCCAACTGCTTGTAATAGGTCAGCCCGGCGCGCGCTTCATACGGGGTATGTTCCTCGCGATCCAGCCACCGCCGCGTCGTATCGCCATCCGGCGGCACCATCGCGTCTTTCCAGACCGCCTTCCACGCCAGTTCCCGATCAAAGCCTTTGAACCCTTTGCGCACCGCCTCCGCCACCACCGAGTCCGCATGCGTCCCGATCATGATGTTTGTATACGACGGATTCGGCCACTTCGGCATCCACCCGCCCTCCTGAAAGTTCTGCAGCAGGGCCGTGATCATGCTATTCACGCGCTCCGGAGCCAGCAATGTCAGCAGACTGTTTTCCGCGCGGAACGTGTCCCATATCGAAAACGCCGTGTAGCTCTCGCCCTGGTGGATCTGGTCGTCGAACGCACTGTAATAGCGCCCGTATTCCGAGAAAACTCGCGGATGCAGCAGCGAATGATAGAGCGCCGTGTATAGCCGCGTTTTCTCCCGGTCCGTCGCCCCGGAAACCTCCAGACGCCCCAGCTTTTCCAGCCACGCGGCATGGACCTTCGCGCGTACCTTTTCGAAACTCCACTCCGGGGTCTCTTTTCCCAGATTCGCCCGTGCCTGTTCGATGCTCAGGAACGACGTGCCCACCCGCGCTTCCACCACGGAACCCGCCCGAAACTCAGCAAACGCACCGCGGCTCTCCGCAGTCTCCACACCATACGTCCCTGCCTTTTGCGGAACCTGCCGGAACTGCACCACGAAGTAGCCCTTAAAGTTCGGCAACGCAAACGGCCCCAGATGCGCGTCCATGCGATGCGGGTTATATCCGGTGATCTCGCCCGTCTTCGGATCCGCCGTGGCAGACCCCGCGAAACCAGGCCGAGACGCTTCCACCAGCACCCGAGCCACACCCGCCGAAGGGAACCGGAACCGGAAATACGCGCACCGTTCCGTCGCCGTCATCTCTGTGCGAAGCCGTCCACCCTCCGCCTGCAGCGACACCGCGTAATAATCCGGTTTCGCCGTCTCCTCGCTGTGTGAGAACTTCAGCTGCCGGGCTTCCGGTGTTGTCCGTAATTCCCCCACCTGCGGCATCAGCGTCACATAACCGTAATCGCCCATCCAGATCGCCGGCTGATGCGTGCCGATGAACCCGCTCACCGTGGTGTCGTCATACTCATACGACGTCACACTGATCTTGTTCTGCCGCGTCTGCGCCGTCCAGTTCGTCATCGCAAACGGAGGCGAGACGAACGGCATGGTGCCGCCATAGCCAATCTTGCTCTTCTTCGTCCCGATCAGAGGATTAACCAGCGCCACAGGGTCCGGCGTCGCGGCATCCGCGCAAACAGAAGCCAGCCCGCAGGTAATTCCAAGAAAAACAATCAATCGACGCATGGATGTTCGTATTCTACGGAGTACTACATGCTCTTCCCCTGGAACAATACCTACGTCCGCCTCCCCCAGCGCTTTTTTGCCCGGACCAACCCGGTTCCCGTGGCCGAACCCTGTCTGATCCACCTGAACGAATCGCTCGCCACCGAACTCGGCCTCGACCCCGACCTTCTTGCCTCGCCCGCCGGCCTCGCCGCCCTCTCCGGCAACAAACTCCCCGAAAACACGGAGCCCATCTCTCTGGCGTACGCAGGTCACCAGTTTGGACACTTCGTCCCCCAGCTTGGCGATGGCCGCGCGATCCTGCTCGGCGAAGTGATCGACCGGAGTGGCAACCGGCGAGACATTCAGCTGAAAGGTGCCGGCCGCACGCCGTGGTCGCGAGGGGGCGATGGCCGCGCCGCCCTCGGGCCGGTCCTGCGCGAATACCTCCTCAGTGAAGCGATGGCAGCCCTCGGCATCCCCACCACCCGCGCCCTGGCCGCCGTCACTACGGGCGAGACCGTCTTCCGCGAGACGCGGCTGCCCGGCGCCATCTTCACCCGCGTCGCCGCCAGCCATGTTCGGGTGGGAACCTTCCAGTTCTTCGCCGCCCGGCAGGACCATGAAGCCGTCCGCGCCCTCGCCGACTACGTGATCGCCCGCCATTATCCCGCGTGCGCCGAAGCCCCGAATCCCTACCTCGCACTCCTCGAAATGGTCATCCGCCGTCAGGCCGAACTTATCGCGCAGTGGATGCTCGTCGGCTTCATCCACGGCGTCATGAACACCGACAACATGGCCATTTCCGGTGAAACCATCGACTACGGCCCCTGTGCCTTCATGGACCACTACAATCCCTCGCAGGTCTACAGCTATATCGATTCCCAGGGCCGCTACTCCTACGCCAACCAGCCGCCCATCGCGCGCTGGAACCTCACCCGACTAGCCGAGACGCTGCTGCCGCTTCTGGCCGACACCGAACCAGCTGCCATTGAAGCCGCTCAGGCCTTGCTCGCCCAGTTCCAGCCGCACTTTGAAGCCGCCTGGTACGCAGGTCTCGCCCGCAAATTGGGGCTGCTGCAGAAACAACCCGGCGACCTCGAACTTGCCCAGGAGCTTCTCGATCTGATGACGAGTCACCGGCTCGACTTTACCGGCACCTTCCGCAGTCTCTGCACCGAGTCCGGCCCTGCTGAACTCGAAGCCTGGCTTGTTCGGTGGTGTCATCGCCTCACCACAGAAGATACCTCTCCCGCCGAACGCCAGGCCACGATGCGGGCTGCAAACCCCGCGTTCATCCCCCGCAATCATCTGGTAGAGGAGGTAATCGACGCCGCTGTCAACAGTGGCGATCTCCAACCCTTCGAGGACCTGCTTGCCATCGTCACCAGGCCTTATGAAAGCCAGCCCGGCAGAGAGCGCTACACACTGCCCCCGGAGCCATCGCAAGTCGTCCGCAACACCTTCTGCGGTACTTAACGCGTTGCCGAGCTGCTAAGCGTCAGCGTCTGTTTATCCGCATCCAGCGTGGCCTGCACGCCCAGCGGCAGCGTCACTTGGTCGATCGTATGCCCGAAACTCAACCCGTACAGCACCGGAATATTCAGATCGCCCAGCAGATAATCCACTACCTCGCCCAGCGAGTAAGCCGAGTCATGTCCCGGCGGCGGACAGTCCTTGCACTCGCCCACCACAATCCCGGCGGCAGTCTGCAGTTTCCCCGCCAGCCGCAACTGCGTCAGCATGCGGTCAATGCGGTAAATATCTTCGCCGATGTCCTCCATCAGCAGAATCCGTCCCGCCGTCTCAATGCCCCACGGTGTCCCCAGCGTCGTCGAAAGCAGCGTCAGATTTCCGCCCGTCAACAGCCCTGTGGCCCGGCCTCCACGTACCGTCCGCATCGTATGGGAAGCCCGCAGCGGATTGCTCTCATTCGGATTCACCACGGTGCCAATCGCCTTGTTCGAGAACAGCGCTGAACGCAGATGCTGCTGCGACCACTCCGTCAGATGACTCAGCGACACCGGACCATGGAACGTCACCAGCCCCGTCTTCTGCACAATCGCCGTGTGCAGCGCCGTGATGTCGCTGTAGCCCAGAAATACCTTCGGATTATTCCGGATCAGCCCGTAATCCAGCTTGTCCAGCATCTGCGCCGACCCGTACCCGCCGCGAATGCAGAACACCCCGGCAACCTCGCGGTCGCTGAACATCGCATGCAGATCATCCACTCTCTGCTGCGCGGTCCCCGCCAGATACCCGTACCGCTGTCCCACGTTCTTCCCCAGCTTCCACTTCAGCTGAAAGAACTCACAGAACCGCTTCGCAAACGCCAGTTCATCGGGGTCGGAGACATAACTGGAGGGCGTAATCAGGCCCACCGTATCACCCGGCTTCAGCGCCGCCGGCAGCAGAGGCGCGGGCCCTGTCTGCTGCGCACCAGCCTGCTCCGCAGAGGAGCTAAGCATGGCGGCACCCGCCAGAGTCTGGCCCAGGAACGTACGTCGAATGGTAGTGGACATGAATCCCAGTTTAGGGGACAAGTCAGCGTCTGCTGTCGTTCCACAGCCGGATCACCGGCTCCGAAACATCATGTTCATACCCCAGCACGCTGAGACTCGCCGTCGTCAGCACAAAATGCGCGGCATGCACCGGCTCCAGCCCCACCCAGCGCGCCGCCAGCATCCGCAGAAAATGCCCGCTCGAAAAGATCAGGACATTCCCTCCGCTTCCCCGGCTTTTCTCAATAACCCGGTCCGCCCGCGCCGCAACCTGCGCCGGTGATTCTCCCCCCGGACACCCATCGCGGAAGAGTTTCCAGTTCGGATCCTTCTTCAGAATGTCGGCTCGCAGCGATCCCTCATACTCACCGTAATCCCACTCCACCAGGTCTGCGTCCGTCTCGGCCGAGCCCCCGAACCCGGCCAGTTCACATGTCCTAGCCGCCCGTTGCAGGGGACTCGTCAGCACTGCCCCAAACGCCACTCCACAGCCGCGCAGCCGTTCTCCCAGCCGCCGGGCCTCATCCTCACCATGCCGCGTCAGCGCCAGGTCCGTCAGCCCCGTATGCTGACCGCTCAGTGACCAGGCCGTCTCACCGTGCCGCGCGCAGTAGATCACCGGCGTCGCCACGCCTGGTCCAGACCCTTCTTGCGCAGTTGCACAGTTGCCTCGCCCATATCGAACTGTTCAAGGTCGCTCATCCGTGGCCGCTCCGTCTCCATGCCCCGTTTTCTGCCTGCATAAACCTTCGCTGGTGGCGCCAGATTAGCCTCCCCGATTTGCTGTTTTCAGCAACACTTCCCTGACTTTTAGCAGCAAAGCCTCCGGCGACACTGGTTTCTGCAAGAACGCGATCTCCTCCCGGTCATCGCTCTCCTGCGAGAACATGTTCTCGGTGTAGCCGGACATGTAGAGAATCAGCGTTTCCGGCCGAGTCACAGTCAGCCGCTTCGCCAGTTCCCGTCCGGAATGGCCAGGCATGATCACGTCCGTTAACAACAGTTGAATTGGCCCCGTATGTCGCGCCGCCAGTTCCAGCGCAGCCACGCAATTGGGTGCGTCCAGCACCCGGTAGCCATGCTCTTCCAGAACCTCTTTCACGAATGACCGCACTTCATCCTGGTCCTCCGCCAGCAGGATCGTCTCTCTTCCTCCACCCGCTTGCGATCCACGCTGATCCCCGTCCCCGGTGCCGTCCTCCCGCTTCCCCGACGGCATGTAGATCCGGAAGGTGGTACCTTTGCCCGGCTCGCTCTCCACCCAAATCCCGCCCCCGCTTTGCTGCACAATCCCGTAAACCGTGGCCAGCCCCAGCCCCGTTCCCGCTCCCAGATCTTTTGTCGTGAAGAACGGTTCAAAGACGTTGGCCAGCACGGTCTCATCCATGCCCACGCCGCTGTCGGAAACCCGCAACTGCACATAGTGTCCTGGCTTCACTTCCGGATGGCGCGCGGCAAATGCCGCGTCCACGATGGCGTTCGTCGTCTCGAGGGTGAGTCGCCCGCCTTCCGGCATCGCATCGCGCGCGTTCAGTACCAGATTCAGCAGAATCTGGTGGATCTGGCTCGGATCCGCCTCTACGGTGTCCAGTGATGCGTCGAGCCGCGTCACGATCTCGATGTTCTCCGGCAACAGGCGCTGAATCATCTGTTCGGTTTCCAGCACCAACTGGTTCAGATCCAGCACCTTCGGCTGCACCATCTGCTTTCGCCCGAATGCCAGCAACTGGTGCGTCAGTTCGGCGGCGCGCCGCCCTGCCTGGCGAATCTGCTCCAGCCTCTTCCGGTAAGTCTCACGTGGCGGGTCACCATGCAACAGCAGGTCGCTGTAGCCATTGATTACTGTCAGCAGATTATTGAAGTCATGTGCCACACCTCCCGCCAGCCGCCCCAGCGATTCCAGCTTTTGCGCCTGCGTCAGTTGCTCCTGTAAGGTGAGGCGCTCCGCCTCCGCCTGCTTCAGTTCCGTGATGTCCTGTGCGACGCTGATCAGTCCCACTGCGTCGCCTTCCTCATCCCGGACCCGTGCGGTCGTCAGGGATATCAGAAATTCGCGTCCCGTTTTTGCTCTCTGCCAAAGTTCGCCACGCCAGTGTTCGCGGCTCAGAAACTCGGGCGCGGCCTGCCGGCTCTCCGCCGCTACAAAACTGACGTGCTTTCCCAGTACCTCCTGCTTCTCATACCCATAGGTCCGCAGGAACGCTTCATTTACATACAGGAAACAATCCTGAGGATCCGTGATGCTCACACAGTCATCGGCACACCGGAGCGCCTGCGCAAGAAGTCGCAGTTGCTCCTCCAGTTCGTGGGCACCCGTGACAGTGCCCATCACTACCAGCGCCCCGGCGCGTTCCCCTCCCGGGTCAAACTGGGGCGTAAAAGTAACGCGGATCTTGCGGGTGGTCCCGTCGGGACGCAGTAGCGTTGTCTGAAAACGCAGTTTCTGGCTCCCCTGCAGCTCCGGAAACGGACCGCTCTGCCCGGCTTCCGAAACCAGAAACTCCACCAGTTTGCGTCCGGTCAGGCCACCAGGGAGCACGCCGAGAAGTCCTTCTGCCGCCGGATTAGACAGCAGGAACCGGCCCTCCGCATCCACCGTCACCACCCCGTCCCATAGGTTCTCCACCACGCTGCGATACCGCACCTCGCTCACCCGCAGTGCGTAGGTGCTGCGGCGCAGGTGCCACAGCAGCCACGCGACAACCGCCAAAACCACCAGCAGCGCGGACGCGCCGGTCGTCAGCGCCTTTACCTTCGTCCGCTCCAGATCCAAAGCATGGGGTGACTCCCCCATCAGCGCGGGAAACAAACTCCACCGCGCCAGTATGGGCCCCAGTTCTCCTCGCTCACTTAGAAGCCCTATCTCTTCGCGCAACGCGTCGGCCACACCTTGTGTCGCATAAGAGGAGGTCAGGGTGAGGGCTCTTGCCGGTACCGTCGAAGGCACAATGCGGAGGGGTGATTTCGCCGTGCCCTCCAGTAACGCCGAAATGCCGGCGAACTGGTCCACATACGCCACATCCGCCACGCCTTCGTCAATAGCACGCACTGCCTCGGCAGTTGTTTTGAACCGCATCGAAGTGCTGCCGGGTAACAGTTTCTTCAGCGTGGTTTGATGGAGCGGCAGACCATTATTGGCGATGCGCGCTGCACTCAGATCCTGCACGTTGCGGTAACGCGATGCCTCCGGCACAAGAAAACAGGTCTCTGTACTCAGATAGGGGCGGGCGAGGTAGACGAACTTGCTGCGCTCCGGCAAAGCTGATATCAGCACATGGAGGTCAATCCGGCCGTCCACGATCTCCCGGTAACCATTGGTCGTTCGCACCCATTCCAGCCGGATGCCCCGCCGCCTTGCAGCCTCCTTTACTACCTCGACCGCCAGACCGGTTGGCTGGTTGTCGGCCCCGGGGTAGTGGAACGGTGGGTCGTTACCAAACCCGATCCGAAAGCTCTTTGAAGTATCGATGGGCCGGAGTGGCTTCCAGTCGATGACAGCGTATGCGAGCACAAAAACGGGGACGGCCGCAATCGCGGTAATGAAGCGCAGGCGCATTCGGACTTGTGCCCTGAGTATAGACCAAACGCGGGTCCTCGCACCGTCGGGCAAAAACTCAAAATATTCCTTTCCCCCTGTCCGATTGTCGACGCCGTTTGTGTTCTCTAATCAGGACCCACACCGTGAACCTGAAACCTCTTCTCCGGCCCTTTTTTTCGGCGCTGCTCGCCCCAAACCACCATCACGGCCACGCGGCCGAAATCCTCTTGTCAACGGCCTCACCATCGGTCCGGATGGCTTCCTCTACAGCCCCGGAGCGGCACCATCCACAAGTCCGTTTGCCAGCCCTCAGCCCAGGTTTAGCGGGCACCGAACCCGACCCGATACGATAGACGGTCGAGTACCCATGCACCAGCCCTCGCCCCGAATCAAATCTATCCAGCGCCGCGCCATCACTCTCCTCATAGCGGGTGGTGCGTTGAACTACGTCGACCGCGCCACCCTCTCGGTCGCCAACAAGATGATTCAGGAAGAGCTCGGCATCCCCGTCGCCCAGATGGGCCTCCTGCTCTCCGCCTTCCTCTGGGCTTACGCCTTTTCTCAGCTCCCCATCGGGGCATTGATTGATCGTTACGGTCCCCGCCGCCTGCTCGGACTCGGCCTTTTCGGCTGGTCTGCCGCGCAGGCGGCCGGTGGCATCGTCACCGGCTTTTACCCGTTTATGGCCGCCCGCTTCGCCCTCGGCATCGGCGAAGCCCCGCTGTTCCCCGGCGGAGCCCGCGTCGTCCGTGACTGGTTCGATCTCCGCAGCCGTGGTTTCGCCACCGGCCTCTGTCAGTCCGCTTCTTCGCTCGGCAACTTCATCGCCCTGCCGCTGCTCACTTTCCTGATGCTCCGCATGAGCTGGCGCTGGATGTTCATCAGCGTCGGTGCCTTCGGCATTGCCCTCTCCGCCATCTGGTATCTTCTTTACCGCGACCCCTCGGAAGTCGACCTCACCGCCGAAGAAACCGCTCACCTCACCGAAGGCGACGAAAACTCCTCCGGTCCCCCGTCCCTCGCACAGTGGGGCAGCCTCTTCGCCCACCGCACCACGTGGGGCATGATCGCCGGCTTCTTCGGCACCATCTATACCCTTTGGCTCTACACTGGCTGGCTGCCGTTCTACCTCGAACACGAGCGCCACATGAGCGTCTCCAAAGTCGGCCTCGTCGGCGCTATCCCCTACTTCTTCGGCTGCGTCGGAGCCATCACTGGCGGCTGGCTATGCGATTTTCTGACCCGTCGGGGCATGGCCCCCATCGTGGGTCGCAAGGTCCTCGTCTCGACTTCGCTCTTCGGCATCGCCGCCTGCACCCTTGGTACCGTCTTTGCCGCTGACAACACCCTCGCCCTGACGCTCATCTCGATTTCGATGTTCCTCATCTACATCGCCGCCAGTTCCGCCTGGGCTACCGTCCCCATCGCCGCTCCCAGCCAGTACACGGCCTCCCTCGGCTCTATCCAGAACTTCGGGGGCTACTTCGGTGGAGCTCTCGCCCCCACCGTTACCGGCTACCTCGTCCAGAGCACGGGCAGCTTTTCGCAGGCTCTCCTCCTGAGTGCCGCCATTGCTCTCCTGGGTGGTCTGGCTTACCTTGCGCTGGTTCGTGAACCCATCCATGTGCCGGGCGCTGCGAAGGCGGAGGCATAGCTCAGGGCTCGGTGCGGGGTCATTGGCTCTGGCGGATACGCCTCGGGTTGGCCTTACTCTGACTCGCCAGATTCAGCGCCACTGCGGCACGGATCAGGCTGCCCAGTGCCACCGCATCCACCACGTCCCCTTCGCGGATATCAATCGCCCGCCGAACGTTTCCCTCCAGGCTTGCATTGAACAGGCCTGATGGGTCCGGCAGTGCCGCTCCTTTGGCAAACGTGAGCTTCACAACCTGCTTGTAGGTCTCCCCGGTACACACAATCCCGCCGTGCGACCAGACTGGTGTGCCTCGCCACTTGAGCTCTTCCACAATCTCGGTGTCTGCGGCGTGGATAATCCCGCGCACCCTCGCAAGCATCTCTCCCCGCCAGCCCCCGGTCGTCCGGATCTTCTCGCTAATAGCCGCAGCCGCACTTTCCATCGCGTTGGCCCCCTTTCTGTGCTGCACCCATTTTAAGGCGAGTGCGGAGGGTCCTCTCCGTTCCCTCGTGGCCATTCGCTTGCAGTGATGGTTATGTCTCGCGCTGTACTGGAGGAATCATGCTGGCTGGAGGCGTTACACCAAACCTGGTACCACCTGGGGTGCCGGAAACTGGGGTGCCGGAAACTAGTGTGCTGGAAACAGGTGTGCCGGAAAATCAGTGCCGCACCCTGACTGACAGAGCGGCGTGTCAGCTCATTGAGAGCCTGACTCCCTCTGACACTGAAGTTCTGGCTGTCCCGGAACCTTACCCTCTACGCGTTACTGACTCGGATTACTACTACGGCTGACCTCGGCCTGGCGTCCCAGGAGTCCGCTCAGGCTCGCTTTCCCACCCAGTTGCGCCAAAGGGCGCGGTTTGTTCTGCTCGGACCCTGTTCTGGGAACAAGACGGATCTCTGCGGCATCCTTCGCCCATGCGCTCGGCGGGGAAAATGCGCCCCTATGGGGCAGGGAGATTGCACAAATGATCCACTTCACAAAAACAACCACGGCGGTGTTGCTTGCCGTCCTCATACTTCCCGGCCTGGCCTTCCCCGAGGCCACACTCATCGAGAGAGGAAAGCAATTAACGGAGCAGGTAGCAAAATGTCAGGACTGCCACACCCGACGCACTCCGACTGGCAATCTGGACAAAGGGGCGTGGCTGCAGGGAACCCCGATCGATCCTGCGCCGGCCCCCTCAGGGAAGCCAACAATTCGAATTCCCGACATCACCCCGGAAGGGACCCTCTGGATTCTCTGGGGCGAACGGGGTATGTTAAATTTCCTCGAAAAAGGCACCAGTCCCTCGGGCGCGACACCCTCTACCCATATGCCCGCCTACAAGATGCGGCACGACGACGCCGAGGCGATCGTAGCCTATCTCAAATCTCTCAGGCGTCCATCGGCCCCCGCAAGCTCGTCACGAGGCTCCCGGCGATAGACGTGTGACCGAAGGTGCTACCCTTAGAAAACTATCACTCGGAGGAGCGATTTAACTATGAAAGCATCTGTGAAGCGGAACCTCGCCCGCTGGGACGCCATGGGGCAGGATGCCCCGGTTGTTTCCGGGACGAAATCCACTCTCCTGAAGTATTCCGCCGCCCTCGGCGCGGCAGCCGCTCTGGCTACCAGCGCCGAAGCCGGCATCATCCACACCAACGGCCCGATCGCCGCCACTGTCCCCGGTTACGGCACTGTTCAGAACCAGATCAACGTCGGTCTCGGCGGAGACGTGGTCAACCTTAAGGTCGTCCATAACGAAGACACCTTTTTCCACCAGAATGCCTCTGCCCGCGTCTTTGGCAGCACCGCTGGCCGTGTGAAATTCGCGTCCGTCACTTTCGATGGGGATCTCGTCCCGTTCGCGGCGAATTTCGCGCTGAATGCTCCGATCGGCCCGGCTCTGCACTTCGTCCAGGATCCGCTGGTCCAGATTAACCACTGGGGCAACAACCGTGGGGATTTCCGGGGAAATCAGACTGGGTTTGCGGGTATGGAACTCACCATCGCCAGCAACGTGTACTACGGCTGGGTAAAGCTCAGCGTCGCCAGTGACGGTTACGGTACGGTGACCGGCATGACGGCGCTCGAATGGGCATACAACGATGTTGCCGGCCAGGCCATCGCCGCGGGCGATATCGGTTCCGGCGGTGGTGGTGGCAGTGAAACTCCCGAGCCGGCAACCGCTGGTCTTGCCGTCCTCGCTGCCGGCTCCGCGGGTGTCCTCGCCTGGCGTCGCCGCCGGAACGCCGTTTCCGCCGCCTAGTCTGACGCCATATCGTACAAAACAATGCACAACAGTAGTTCTCTGTGGCCCCGGTGCGTTCGCACCGGGGCCATTGTCTTGCTGGCCTTTGGCATCATTTCATGCAACTCCTCTTCGAAGGCCCCTGCCCGTCCAGTCGGTGCTTTTCGTGACGCCGCCGCGGAAACCGGCCTCAATTTCGTCCACCGCGATGGTGGCACTGGCGAGCGGTACATGCCGGAGATGGTCGGCGCAGGCGTGGCCCTGCTCGACTACGACAATGACGGCGATCTCGATGTCTTCCTCGTTCAGGGTGGCAACTTCCAGCCCGGCCAACTGAAAGACGACGGCCCTTCCTCCCGCCCCGCGCTGTTTCGCAACGACCTGAAAGTAAACAGCGATGGCACCCGCAGCCTGCACTTTACCGACGTCAGCCAGAGATCCGGCATCGGCTACCTCGGCTATGGCATGGGCGTCATCGCAGGAGATTACGACAGTGACGGGAAGCCCGACCTGCTCGTCACCACCCTCGGCGGGAATCACCTACTCCACAACCAGGGCAATGGCACTTTTCAGGATGTGACCGCCGCCTCCGGCCTCGCGGGTGAGGACGCCTGGGGCACCAGCGCCTCCTGGGTGGATATCGACCGCGACGGACGTCCCGACCTGTTCACCTGCTCTTACCTCGTCTGGTCCTTCGCGATCCACAAAACCTGCACCTCTCGTGGTGGCGGCAAAGACTACTGCGGACCCCATGCCTTCACCCCCGCCCGTTCCCACCTCTACCGCAATTTGGGCGACGGGCATTTTCAGGATATTTCCCTCAGTTCCGGCATCTCGACGAAAGCCGGCGCCGCCCTCGGCGTCGTGGCCGGCGACTTCTCCGGCGACGGCTGGCCCGACCTCCTCGTCGCCAACGACGGCATGGAGAACCACCTCTGGGTCAACCGCAGGAACCGGACTTTTGCCGAAGAAGCCCTCGAACGCGGCCTCGCCTACAACGCAGAAGGGGAACCCGCCGCCAACATGGGCGTCATCGCCGCCGATTTCGCCAACCGCGGCCTCCAGGACATCTTCATCACCCACCTGATGAGCGAGCACGCCACCTACTACCGGAATCTGGGCAATGGCCAGTTCGAGGACGGCACGGCAGCCGCTGGCCTCGACGCCCCCACCAGACCCTTTACCGGCTTCGGTACCGCCGCCATCGACTTCGACAATGACGGCTGGCTCGACATCTTTGCCGCTAACGGTGAGGTCCGCACCATCGAGGAGCAGGTCCGCAATAAGGTCCGCGTCCCCATGCGCCAGAGAGCTTTCCTGTTTCGCAATCGAGGCCCGGCCAAGGGTTTCGACGAGGTGCAAACCGGCCAGTTCCTGAAACAGGAAGAGGTAGGCCGCGGTGTAGCGTCGGGTGATCTCGATAACGACGGCAAAATGGACCTGGTCATCACCAATAACGGTGGCCCCGTCCGACTGCTGCTGAATCAGACCGCAGGCACAGCCGCCTGGCTCGGAGCCCGGGTCTTGCTGGCAAAAGCGCCGGGCAGCCCACCGCTCGATGCGCTCGGCGCTATTGTTCGCCTGGAACGCCCAGGCGAGCCGCCCCAAACCCGCGCTGTGGCCACCGACGGCAGCTACCTTTCCTCGGGCGACCCGCGCGTGCTCTTCGGTCTGGGCAACTCCACCACCGCCGCGCGCCTCGTCGTTACCTGGCCTGACGGCACCCGCGAAGCCTGGGATAATCTCCCCGCCGGCCGCTACCACCAGTTGCTCCGGGGTACCGGTCACACCCCGGACGCAGCCCGCTAACCTCTGGTAAAAAGAAACATGCCCCCCCGCCTTATCAAAGGTCTTCTGGCCAGCCTCGTCGCCGGGGGGATCCTGTTGGCCGCCCTTAGCTGGTGGTGGGCCCAGCCGGCGGTCGCCCCTCCGGACCTCAGCGCCCTCGAAGGCTCCTCGCGGCAACACATCGAAGAAGAACAACGCGCTTCCCGGAGCATTACTCGCTCCATCACCGCCTCGCGAACCGAGAAAGCCGCCGCGTGGGGCCGTCTCGGCGAAATCTACATGGTGTATGTCTTTCGCGCTGCCGCTATGGAAGCCTTCCGTGTCGCCAGCACTCTGAACCCGGCTGACTTTCGCTGGCACTACCTCTACGCAGAGGCCCTCGACGACCTCGGTGAGACGGCCCGCTCCGCCCCTGCCATGGCCGACGCCCTGACGGCCATGCAGCATGACGAACGCGTCCGCACCGCGGACCGAATCGCCGCACTCTGCTTCCTCGGCAGCGTTGCCCTGCGCCTCAACCGCCCTGCCGATGCCCGCCGCACCCTTCAGTTAGCCCTTGACCTCGATCCGGCTCAGCCCTTCGCCCTGTTTTCCCTGGGGCAGCTGGCCGCCCGCGAAAACGACCCGAAGGCCGCCATTGACTACTTCCGCCAGGCCATGCAACGCATGCCCGGCCGCCGCGAAATCCTGATCCCTCTCGCCGATCAATACCGACGGCTGGGTGACACCGCTCAGGCCGCCCAAATCGCGCAGGGCCTCAAAGCCGAAGGCACCGCGCAGCCTCTCTCCTGGCCCGACCCAATTCGTGTTTCACTGAATGACCTGAATCACAGCGGCAGCCGTCAGGCCCGCCTCGGCCTCGATCTTCTGAGCCAGGGTCGATGGCGCCCCGCCGCCCTCCACTACGGCGCCGCCGTTGCCGCAGAGCCCAATAACGCCCTCCACCGCGCTCGCTACGCCCGTATCCTTATCGCGCTCGACATGCTCGACGAAGCCCGCTCCGAATTGGCCAAAGCCCATCAGCTTGCCCCGGAAAACGAAGAAACCCGTGAACTGCACACCCTCGTCCTCGCCATGTCGCCGCAGACCTTCGACGAAGCTCTCAGTACCGCCGCCACTTGGCATCGCGAAAAACCCGAAAGTCTGGAGGCCCTCCGCAGTCTCGCGGAAGTGCAGTTCCGCACCGCGCATTTTGAAGAGGCCCTGGCCACCCTGCAGCAGGTCGCCACTCGCGAACCCGCCGAAACCGACTGGCACTCCAGTCGTGCCCGTGTCCTCGCCGCGCTCGGTCGCTATCGCGAAGCCCGCCAGGAACTGGCTACCGGCCTGAGGGCCAGCCCCAACGACCCGACTCTGAAGCTAAACTACGCTCGCGTACTTGCCTGTTCCAATGCCGCCGAAGGCCGCGATGGCAAACTTGCCCTGCAACTCTCCCGGGACCTGATGGCCCTGCAGAAGACCGCCATCCGCATGGAATCTCTCGCCGTCGCTCTGGCCGAAACCGGACAGTTCGAAGAATCCCGCCGCCTTATCGCGGAAGTCATCACCATCGTGGGCGACGACGCCCAGACCAGCATGGTCCGTCGCCTGAACGGAGAACTCAGAGCCTTCGAGGCCAAACAGCCGTACCGCGAACGCTGGCTCTTCGAAGACCGGAAGTAGCTTACCGGCTCCTGTTCCGGTGCAGCGCCGGGTCCACCACCTCAGCCATCGCGCGCGCGTCCAGCGCGCCCCCCAGAAACTCGTTAATCCGCGCGCTCTGTGCCTCCGGATCCTCCAGCACCGCCATTCGCTGCACCGCCAGCAAACTGGCATTCGGTCGCTTCCGCGACCACTCCGCTACCGACCGCAAATTCTGCCGGTACGCGTTCTTCAGCCGCTCCCGACGCTCCAGCGTCTGCGGCACATTCTCCCCGCGCCGCTCAATCATCTTCGTCTGCGAGTTCAGAATCTCGTTCAGATCCCGTTCAATCAACACCACTCGCACGGGAATCTCCGCCGGAATATGCT